>DRQN01000076.1 GCA_011371455.1 Gammaproteobacteria bacterium | reverse complement strand
GGTGGAAGAGGCCCTGTATCTGTCCAATATCGCCTCCCACGTCACCGTGGTGCATCGCCGCGACAAGTTCAAATCGGAAAAGATTCTCTCCGACCAGCTGCTGGAAAAGGCCAAAAACGGCAACATCAGCATCGAATGGAATCACGTGCTGGACGAAGTGCTGGGCGACGACATGGGCGTCACCGGCATGCGCATCAAGAGTACCGAGGACGGCAGCACCAAGGAGGTCGCGGTGGACGGCATCTTCATCGCCATCGGCCACAAGCCCAACACCGATCTGTTCGCCGGCCAGCTGGACATGGAGCACGGCTACCTGAGCGTGCAGGGCGGCTCCAATGGCAACGCCACCCAGACCAGCATCAGCGGCATCTACGCCGCCGGCGACTGCGCCGACCACATCTACCGTCAGGCCATCACCTCGGCCGGCTCCGGCTGCATGGCGGCGCTGGACGCGGAGCGCTACCTGGACAACCTGGAATAGACGACGCCGTCGGGCCCGGACCGGGCGGCGACTTTTTTGCGCAGCCTGATCTGGAGTATCTTTTTCAACGCAAAGGCGCCAGGACGCAAAGAACGCAAAGGTGGAAAATGGAAACAAGGGAGTTTTCCCGTATTGCAACGCATGCGGGAACCCGGGAGGCGCTGGGTGAGCTTCTGGGCTCCGGGCCTACGCTGCGCTCCACCAAAAATACTGGAATTCCACATTCAAGAATTCTTTGCGTCCTGGCGCCTTTGCGTCGAACCTCCTGGAACCCGGCCATCGGCGGCTAATCGTGGTTACGCACGATCTGTTCATAGACGAAGGCATGCAACAGCACCGACTCGCGGCGGTCGGCGAACTGGAATTCGACACCGTGCAGAAACTGGCTGGGCCGTCCCCTTTCCTGCGCCGGTTCGACCTTGATGTTGCGCACCACCACGGCAAAGTTCAGATTCTCGACCATTTCCGCGACTTCGATATTCACCGAAACCGTCAGGCTGTCGCCGGTGTCCGCCAGCGGCGCATCGGCCACCAGCAGGGCACCGGTGGTGCTCATGTCACGAATCACCACTTCGTGCGCTTCCACCTCGGGGGCGATGTCCTCGCTGCCGATATCGCAGGGCCGCACCGTGGCGCCCATGTCCAGGGCGACACGCAACGATTTGCGCACGGTGACGCTCTGCAGATCCTTGGGATAACTCAGGTGCAGATAGGGATAGGGCACGGCGCAACTGCGCAGCACCGAGACGGTAAAGCCCACCAGATCCGTGCCGGCCATCATGCGCGCCGCCAACGGCTGGCCATCACGCACCCGCAACAGCTTACCGTTCGACTGAGGCGCCGTAACCAGCAGGCTGCGCTCCTCCAGATAACCGATGACCTTGACGTAATAGCGCGCCTCGCTGTCGTCGCCAAGAAATTGCAATTGCAGGATATCGCCAATATCCAGTGCCAGCTCAGACATCTTTCTCCAACCCCCCTATCCCGGAAGCACGGTTCTCAATATGAATCAATCGTGTAGAGTGCACAGTCATGCAGCTGCACAGCACCATTATCGACGATATTTCCGAACTCTGTAGTGCGAAACCCGCACCATGCAGACTTGCATGGAAGCGCTTGGTGGACATCCTACTCTTCAAGGCCGACGACGCGAGGGCGAATACATGCGTGGGCTAGCCCCCTTCTGGATCGATCCGCAGGATGCGAATCACGCCTTCCCCGATATCTCCCTGGCGCTGGACGAGCCGGACGGTCTGTTGGCGGTGGGTGGCGATCTCCGTCCGCAGCGCCTGCTGGCCGCCTACCGGCAAGGCATCTTTCCCTGGTACAACCATGGCCAGCCAATCCTCTGGTGGTCGCCCAACCCACGCATGGTACTGTTTCCCCGCAAGCTGCATGTCTCCCGCAGCCTGCGCAAGACCCTGCGCCAGCAGCGCTTCCGGCTGAGCGCCGACAGCGCCTTCAAGGCCGTCATCGAAGCCTGCAGCGCGCCTCGCGGCAACGGCGAAGGCGGCACCTGGATCACCGAGGAAATGCAGCAAGCCTACCGGCACCTGTTTGAACTGGGCCACGCCCATTGCGTGGAATGCTGGCTCGATGATGAACTGGTCGGTGGCCTCTACGGCATCGGCATCGGCCGGGTGTTCTTCGGCGAATCCATGTTCAGCCGCACCCGCGACGCCTCCAAGGTGGCCTTCGTGCAGCTGGTGCGGCAGCTCGAACAATGGGGCTACGGGCTGGTGGACTGCCAGGTGCATTCGGCGCACCTGGAAAGCCTGGGCGCCGAGAACATCGACCGCGAACACTTCCGCCAACTGCTGGACCATTGGTGCCCCCAGGCCGGCCGCAGCGGCCGCTGGACCACCTTCCGCCCCGAACCCTGAGCCCCATGACCGCCAAGCCCCCGCAGAACCAACTGACCTTCTTCGCCAGCCGCCCCCATCCCTGCAGCTACCTGCCGGGGCGTGACACGGTGAACCTGTTCACGGACCCCGGCGCCCCCATGGACATGGCCATCTACAGCCGCCTGGCGGACTTCGGTTTTCGCCGCAGCGGCAGCCACATCTACCGGCCGCGCTGCCCGCACTGCCAGGCCTGCCTGCCGATGCGCATCCCGGTGAGCGCCTTCCAGCCCAGCCGCGCCCAGCGCCGCACCCTGAAGGCCAACCGGGCCGTGCAGGCCACGCTGCGGTCGGTCGCCTTCGACGAGGAGCACTTTGCCCTCTACCGCCGCTACATGGCCAGCCGCCACCCCGGCAGCGGCATGGACGACCCGGATCCGGAACGTTATCTGGAGTTTCTCAGCAGCCCCTGGTCAGAGACCCTGGTCGTGGAATTCCGCCTGCAAGGGCGGCTGATGGCGGTGAGCGTGCTGGACGTGCTGGGCCAGGGCCTGTCGGCGGTGTATACCTTTTTCGAACCCGGGCTGAGCGCGCACAGCCCGGGGCGCCACAGCGTGCTGTGGGCCATCGGCGAGGCGCAGCGGCGGGGGCTGGACGCCCTGTATCTGGGCTACTGGATCGCCGCCAGCCCGAAGATGCGCTACAAGCAGGAATACCGCCCGCTGGAACTGTTGCATGAAGGGCAGTGGCGGCGTTTCGAGCGCGGCGCGGTGCTGCCTAACCATGAATAGAACCTTCAAGAGAGTGGGGGAACGTTAGCAATACCGCGTGGCCACATAAAACGTGCCCACCCTACCGAACTGTTAGTTGTCCAATTGAGAACGCCCCCTAGCTAGCCCTTGAAACAGCCAGCGCATCATCCTGCAGCAGCGGCTCATTCGCCGGGGCCTCCTGCGCAAAGTGATAGACCTTCAGCTCCCCTGCCTTGACGGAGCAAATGCCGCCCTGCTCGGTGAGCCGGATCACCAGTTGCCCGGAACCATGCCAATCGGTCAGCGCCAGGGGGCAGATGCCGAACGAGTCCGCCAGTTCATCGCGGCCAACACTGGCGCACTCTTCCTTGCCCGCGCGGCGAAAACGATGCAGCAGGGTGTTGTAGCGGGCCCACAGCCAGAACCCCAGCATCACCGCGCCAACCAGCGCCAGCACCAGGACGAATATCCCGACATCGACCACCTTCGCCGCCATCCCCATGGCCGACAGGTCGATGCCAGCCAGCGCCAGCAGTGGTTCGAATACCGGCAGCATCAGGTAAAGCCATAACAACCACAGCCCCAGGGTCAGCGTTCCCTGGACAACCCTGCGCACGCCTCCCTGGCGCTGCGGACTTTCGATAATCAGCGGGCTCTTGTTATTCATGGACGTACTCCTCGGTCAGGACTGACCCAGGTGGCGCGCTTGCCGCGCGGCCGCAACAGTACCTTGGGCACCGCTACCACCAGGGTCAACAGGTTGATCAACCAATACACCAGGGGATACCAGATCATCCAGTAATACAGCCTCCCCAAGCCTTTTTCATAGCGTCCGTCGATGTAGAAACTCACCGCGAACTGAACCAGGCATGTCAGCCCCAGCAACAGGCCGGCCGAGCCCGGCAGAACGGAAAAGGTGGTCGTACCCTCCATCTGCGGGATGAGCTGCATCACCGGCCACAGCAAGATCAGGAAGAGGATCGTATAGGCCCACAGCACGCTGACCAGGTATTCCGCAAACAGCAACCACAGGCGCCGCTGGCGAAAATGCAGGATCTTCGGCAGGTAGCGGGTAAAGACTTCCACCCCGCCCCGGGCCCAGCGCAGGCGCTGGCTCCACAACCCCTTGAGGGTCTCTGGCATCAGGATCCAACACAGGGCATTGGGCTCGAAGCGGATATCCCAGCCGGCCAGGTGCAGCTTCCAGCTTACATCGATGTCTTCGGTGATGGCGTCCGTGCTCCAGTAACCCACTTCCAGCAGGGCCGACTTGCGGAACCCGGCCACCACACCGGAAATGGTGAATACGCGGCCGTAGATGCGCTGCGCCCGCTTGATCAGGCCGATAATGGAGGAAAATTCACCCACCTGGATCTTGCCCAGCAGGGTGGAACGGGTGCGCACACGGGGGTTTCCGGTCACCGCACCCACACGGCAGCTGCCGACGAAATGTTTGATGATCCAGGCCGTGGCATCGGCATCCAGCAAGGCATCACCGTCGACGCAAATCAGGAATTCATTGCGCGATGCCATTGCGCCCATGCGCAAGGCCATGGCCTTGCCCTGGTTCTCCGCCAGATGCACCACCCGCAAACGGGAATAGTGCCTACCCAGTTCGTCCAGCAGTTCTGCCGTGTTGTCGCTGCTGCCGTCATTGATGGCGACGATCTCGAAATCGGGATAATTCTGCCTGTCCAGGGCGGCGATGGTTTCACGCAGATTGTCCCCCTCGTTGTGGCAGGGCACGAGGATGCTCACCGGGGGAAAGTCCGGCAGCTTGAGCGCATCGGCGCCCGTGGACTGGCCACGCTCCCATTTGAAGAAATACTGCAGGCCACCCACCATCCACACATAGGCCATGAACAGCGGATAGGCATAGGCAAAGACCAGCGCCCAATTCAGATAGGTCGAAAACCAACTGTCCATGATCAGTTCTCCTTCGGGATAGGGGCCAGGGAGATAACGGCTCTCACTGCATCGAGCGATGGCCGCCCCTGAATGAAATCATCCGGGTAGTAGCCAAAGTTAAGTACGCCCTTGTGCAACAGCAGCTGCATCTGATCGGCCAGCACGGCACCATCGACAGGCGCCTGCTTGCGCCAGTCCACGCTTTGCAGCTCGAACACCGTCTTGTCGAGGGCGCCCGGCGTCGCCGCCACGCGCGCCACCAGCGACGCCAGCCAGGCCTGCGGGTCCCTGGCCTGCTCCATGTAGGGCATGGCCATTAGCGCCACATAGTCGTAGTGCTCGAGAAATACGTCCAGGGACTGGGCAAGCCACGCCTCGGCGCGCGGATTCATGATGACCGTGGCATACATATTGCGCGCGGTCTTGAGATCCGGCCGATACCGGCGTGCGCGCTCGGCGAGGGCATCGGTCCACTGCGCCAGGGCCTTGGTCTTGCGCCGGGTCCAGCGTTCGAACAGCTGCGCATCGGCCCGAATAGCGCCAATATCTGCCGGCAATTTCCAGTTATCCCGGTAGACTTTCAATGCCCACTCGCTGGCATCCTCATGGTCACTCAAATAGGCGTCGTCGTGAAAAATCAGGCCGTCGAGCGGCGCCAGCCTGGCCAGGTCTTCGTAAATATCGCCGACAAAACGCAGGGCCTGCGGATTGAAAGGTGACAGCCGCCGATAGTCTTCCGTGCCGGGCTTGCGCGCCGGCGAGGCGACCACCCGGGCCTTGGCCAGCGGGTGGTCCACGGGCAGGTCATAGGCCAGCACCGGCAGCCAGGCATAGACCTGTACACCGACGCGGGTGCGCAACTGCCAGGAAACACGGTTGAACAGGTCGGCGCGCATGGGCAGGTGGCGGTTGGGGAAGTACAGGGCATCGGCATTGCCATCGCCGTCGGGATCGGCATAGGCCTGCAGGTAGACGGTGTTGACACCCAGCGCCTTGACCCGGTCCAGCAGCTTGCCCAGGTTCACTTCCTGCTGTTTGGGGTCGGGGTCGTAGACATAATCGAGATCCAGATGCACGACACGCTGCGGCTTTATGCGCGGCTTGATATGGTTGTTCACCTGCCAGACAAAGTCCGTCAGCGTCGTACCATGCCCAATCAGCAGGCGCCCCACGCGGCCGAGGTCGTTGATGTTCACCTTGTCATCTTCCAGGCTCATGGTGACGGGCATGCCCAGCTCACGCGCGATCTCGATGGTGACGCGGTTATAGGCACCATAGGGCCAGACCATGACGCGTGGCCGCTGCCCGGTACGGCGCGCGATGAGGTCGGCGTTGCGTTTCAAATCACGGCGAATGCGCGCGCGATACTCCGCCTCGCTTTCGTACTGCCCCGTCCTGGCGTCGTAGATCATGCTCACCGCCGCCGGCAGGGTGTTGCCCTGCGGGTTGGCCAGCACCCCGCGGTGCAGGTCGTAGCTGTGCGAGGCGACTTCCACATACCCGGACGCCACCATTTCGCGGATCTGCTGCCAACTGAGGAAATAATCGCGGGATACCGGTTCAGTACCGTACATCACCGGCTCGTTGGCCGGCGTCTCCTGCCACTTCCCCACCACCGCCAGCACGGCGCGATAATCGAAGGCACGCAGTAACGGGTAGACCTGTTCGTACATGCCCGCGTAGCCATCGTCGAAGCTCAGCAACACGGCTTTTTCCGGCAACGGGCGCTCACCCTTCTGCGCCGCCAGCAGGTCGTCCACGTCCACGGCCACATAGCCGTGCTCCTTGAGCCAGGAGAACTGCGCCGCCAGTTCCGTGGTATCCAGCATCATGGCCTTGAAACCCTTGTCGCGGCCCACCGCATGGCTCGCCTCGTGGTAGGACAGCACCAGCAGTTCGGCGCTGGCCGGCATGGCAAGCGCGAGCAACAGCACCGCCAGTCCCAGGCGTCGCAGCATCCGCGCCGGCGACCATGGGGTTATCCTTTTCAAGTTAATCGTCATGATCAGAACCTTGCATACAAATTCACGAAGCCGCGCGTGGTGTGTTCCTGCACCCCGTCATAGACCGGGCGGGAACGGCTGATGCCGTAACTCACACTCAGCTGGCGGCTGAAACTCCAGTGATGCTCATAGCCCAGCGACCAGGCCAACTGGCTGTCGAATCCCTGTTGCTTGCTCGGCCCGGCACCGATCACCAGCCGCTGGCGCATGGACTTTTCATAGTGCTGGTAGGTCAACCACTCGTTGTCGAGACTCAGTTCGAGGGAATCCTGCCGCGACGGATTGAAATAGGCCGTGCCTTCGATGGTGTTGGTCTGGTGGTAGAGATACAGCTGCCCCTTCAGCTTGTAGCGCGGCCCGTTCACCAGCCGCTGGCGGGCAAAGGCGGAAAACGTATTGCGCTGATTGTCGTCATCGAAACTCATGCTTTGCAGCGACAGGCCGAGACTGCGGCTTTCATGAAAACGGTATTCCGTGCCGGCCTCCAGGGACCAGGCCTCGACCCCCGTCAAATCGGCGCGCAAGGGGGTCTGTTCACTGTAGCTCTGCAACGACAGATAGCCGCGCCAGCGATCCGTGGGCATCCATTCGCCCTGCACGGCAATACCCATGGAGCCATCACCGTCGCTGACGCTGCCGCGCAGCCGCATGTCGCGCAGGCGATAATCCACGCCGGCGGCAAAGCGATTGCGGCCCACTGCCTGTTCTTGAAAATCGGCCTCTGCCCGTTTCAGGTAAACGAAGGGACGCAGCCCGGGGTTCCATGGTTCGTCGTAATAAAAGGCGCTGAAGGACAGGTTACTGCTGCCCTGGTAGATGTTGCTGCTGGAGCCGCCACTGGCTTCCATCCAGACTTCGCGCATCTTGCGCACCTCGGCATCACGAGCCAGATTGCGCACATGAGTATCGTCCCCGTAGATGGCCTGCAGCGGCGCCAGCGCGGCATCGGCCGCGGCATAGTCGCCGCGCGCCGCCAGCACACTGACCATGCCGACACGCGCACCGAGGTTCTCCGGCTCCAGCGTCAGCACCGCGCGGTACTCCGCCTGCGCTCGGCGCGGCCAGCCTCGCCATAAATAGACACTGCCCAGGCTGGCCCTCACATCGGTACTGGCGGGCATGCGCGCAAGCTGGCCTTGCAGCCTGCGTTGGGCCTCGTCGAGCCGGTCGACATAGGCGCGCGCCATGGCGGCGACGGTCTGCGCATACAGTCTGTCGATGTTGGGTTCGCGCTCCTGACTGCCGGGCCGCCATAGCCACTGCGGCAGCGAGGCCACCAGACGGTCGATGTGTGCAAGCGCTTTCTCGTACTGCCCCGCCTCCTGATAGGCGTAGAACAGCGAATACCGGGCGTCCAGATCGTCGGCATATCTGTCCAGCGACTGCTCCAGCAGGGCCACCGCCCGCTGCGGCTGGCGTAACGAAAGGTAGGCATCACCGGCAACCGCCAGCACATAGGGAGGGAAGGTCGCCACGCCCTGCGCCTGTAGTTGCTCGAACAGGTCTACCGCCGCCTTCATCAGGCGGCGGTTGCGATAGGCGGCGATCAGGTCGAAGCGATTGCGCCGTGCGGCGGGGCCATCCTTGTCCGCCATCTCGCGGTACTGGGCCTGCAGGCGTTCGATGGCGCGATCCGTGTCGCGATAGCGATCGGCGGGGTTCAGGCTGGGCAGCTGCCCCCAGCGAATCTCCCGCGCCGCCATGTCTCCCGTCATACGCTGCCAGTCCTCGATGCTGAAGACGTCGGCGTCACGACGCGCCAGGCGGATGGCCTCATGGGGCACACCAAGGCGCAGCAGGGAAAGGATGCGGCCGCGCCGCGCGCCACGGTGCCTGGGTGCAATGCGCAGCAGGCGGTCATAGGCAGCGAGGGCGCCGGCATAGTCGCGGTCGACCTCCTTCACATAGGCCAGCGCCTCCAGCAATTCCACCGAGCGGGGCGCGGCGCGCAGCAGGCTCGCCATCTGCGCATCGGCCTCGGCGGGCCGCCTGGCCTCGGCCAGACTCATGGCCAGGCCAAGGCCGGCCTGGCGGTTGCGCGGATCGCGCTGCAAGGCGGCCTCATAGGCCTTGACCGCCAGCGCCGGCCGCTGACGATTACGCGCCGACTTGCCAATGGCCTCGAGCACATAGACAGGCATGCGGGCGAAATCGAGCCGTGACGACTGCTGCAATACCTCATCGTCACGACCGGCCCAGGCGAGGACACTGATGTAGTCGTGGCGGAATGCCTTGTTTTCAGGATAGGCCTCGAGCAGAGCCGCCAGGCGCCTCAGCGCCGTCGCGAATTCCCCCTGGCGTGCCTGGTCTACCGCCGCGCGGTGCTCCGCAGCAGGATTCACAACGGGCGCGGCAATAACCGGCGGCGCCGTGGGCAACCCTACGCCTGCCATCAGTGCCAGCGCCAAACGTGGAGTGGAGAAAATAAATTTATTGGTTCTCACAGTTTTCACAAGATGAACGTCATTCCATGCGTAAAACCTGAATCCGTGGGTTCAGGTAAAAATTCGGGGCGCGTATATTCACAACCCCCTCGACAAGGCCGGTGTGAAAAAATACCGAACCCTCAAATCAACACTTTTCCTGACACCTAAATCCGTGGGTTCATGACGGCGATTACGCAACTCATCGATCCGCCCTGAACCCACGGATTCAGGCTAACGATCAGGCGCAGAAACACACCCGGCACCGAATACCACGAGAGACAGCCAGCAAATCCTTCCCTGTTACATCTTCACCCTATTGTTCACCCTATTGCCCCGCGCCAATCGGACGATATACCGGGTAAGAGCAATCCAATTCATCCGGGGCGTGCGGTACAGCCCCCTGAGCACAGGGGCGATCCAATGTTGAGTTTTATCTACAACGTCTGCCAGGCATTCGAGAAGGAACACGGCTATAGCCCAAATACGCTGCGCATGAACTACGCGCATCTCGAATGCCTGAAACAGCAGCTGGAAAACCCCAACGACTTCAATGCCGTGACAGAGCTGCTGGGCATGGAGCTGCTGATTTCCCAGGATGCCACCCATCCCACCGTGGGCTGGCTGCAGACTCCCTGGAAGCACGCCATCTGCGCCTGAAATCGTTGACCGGACGGAGGGAAAGAACCCCCTCCGCCCGTCCAGCCGCTGGCGCATGGGCCTCGCGCCAGTGGCCGGAGCACAAACTGTCTCAAGCCCTCCTTAAAGCTGCCTTAACAAAAATGCCCATGCGTATTCACGCCTGGAGATTAGCTGGTATTCGCCCATCCATAACGCCTTCTCCCCGCAAAAGGTTCCCACGACGAGCCCGGCTTGCATCACCGGCCTGGGCCCTGCCCTGCAAACCGCCATCACCCGCTGATGGAAATCACGCCAATGGCTCTCCACCCGGGGCGGTTCGGCCTTGAATTCGGGCGTTTTGAACCCTGCTCTTTTTCACCCAAGAGCCAATCATGGAGCTAATCAGAGGTTCCTTATTGGCGCGTTTTCAGGCATCATGCCGCCCTGAATTTCATCCCGGCGCGGCGCGTCAGCAGGCTTGGCCCTCCCCGCCCACGACAGCAAACTGGTTCAAATCAAGCAATGGCAAAAGAAGAAAGCATCGAAATGGAAGGCACGGTCATCGAGACCCTGCCCAACACCATGTTCCGGGTGGAACTGGAAAACGGCCACATCGTGACCGCGCATATCTCCGGCAAGATGCGCAAGCACTACATCCGCATCCTCACCGGCGACAAGGTCACCGTGCAGCTGACGCCCTACGACCTGAGCAAGGGCCGCATCACCTTCCGCGCCCGCTGAGTACCCCACAGCGGCAAGGCAGGCGCCACACAGCAAAACGCCCGGACATGCCGGGCGTTTGTGTTTCAGGCGCCGCAACCGACGCGGCCTTGCAAGGCTCGATGCCTACAGCACCTCCGCCGCCACCGTCTCTTCGCTGGAGGCGATATCGAACACCAGTTCGCCATCCTCCTCGCTGATGGTGACCTTGCCGCCCTCGGCCAGACGGCCAAACAGCAGCTCCTCGGCCAGCGGTTTCTTGATGCGGTCCTTGATCACCCGCGCCATGGGCCGGGCGCCCATCTTCTCGTCGTAGCCGTGCTCGGCCAGCCATGCGCGCGCCGACTCGTCCACGTGCAGCACCACCTTCTTTTCCTCCAGCTGGGTCTCCAGGTCGTAGAGGAATTTGTCCACCACGTGGCCGATGGTGGCGCTGTCCAGCGGCTGGAACTGGATGATGGCATCCAGGCGGTTGCGGAACTCGGGCGTGAAGGTGCGCTTGATGACCTCCATGCCGTCCGTGCTGTGATCCTGCTCGGTGAAGCCGATGGAACGGCGGCTCATGGTTTCCGCGCCGGCGTTGGTGGTCATCACCAGGATCACGTTGCGGAAGTCCGCCTTGCGGCCGTTGGTGTCGGTGAGGGTGCCGTGGTCCATCACCTGCAGCAGCAGGTTGAACACGTCCGGGTGGGCCTTTTCGATCTCGTCCAGCAACACCACCGCATGCGGATGCTTGTTGATCTCCTCGGTGAGCAGGCCGCCCTGGTCGAAACCGACATAGCCGGGCGGTGCGCCGATCAATCGTGACACGGTGTGCCGCTCCATGTATTCGGACATGTCGAAGCGGATCAACTCGATGCCCATGATCTTGGCCAGCTGGCGCGTGACCTCGGTCTTGCCCACGCCGGTGGGGCCGGAGAACAGGAACGAGCCCATGGGCCGGTCTTCATTGCCCAGCCCGGCGCGCGCCATCTTGATGGCCGAGGCCAGGGTGCCAATGGCCTCGTCCTGCCCATACACTACCAGCTTGAGGTTGCGGTCCAGATTGCGCAGGCCCTCCTTGTCGGAGACGCTGACCTGTTTGGGCGGGATGCGCGCCATCTTCGCCACCACCGCCTCGATGTCCTTCACGCCGATGGTCTTCTTGCGCCTGGAGGGCGCGGCCAGCCGCTGCACGGCGCCGGCCTCGTCGATGACGTCGATGGCCTTGTCCGGCAGGTGGCGTTCGCTGATATAGCGCTCGGCCAGCTCGGCGGCGGTGCGCAGGGCCTGCTTGGTGAAACGTACCGCGTGGTGTTCCTCGAAGCGGGACTTGAGTCCGGTGAGGATCTGCACCGTCTCCTCCAGCGTCGGCTCGGGCAGGTCGATCTTCTGGAAGCGCCGCGCCAGGGCACGATCCTTCTCGAAAATGCCGCGATATTCCTGGTACGTCGTCGAACCGATGCATTTCAGCTCGCCCGAGGCCAGTACCGGCTTGATCAGATTGGAGGCGTCCATGGCGCCGCCCGAGGCCGCGCCGGCACCGATGATGGTGTGGATCTCGTCGATGAAAAGAATCGCGCCCTTTTCCTTGTTCAGCTGCGCCAGCACCGCCTTGAGGCGTTTCTCGAAGTCGCCACGATACTTGGTGCCCGCCAGCAGCGCACCCAGATCCAGGGAATAGAGGGTGCTGCCGGCGAGGATCTCCGGCACCTCGCCGTCGACGATCTGCTTCGCCAGACCTTCGGCCAGGGCGGTCTTGCCGACTCCCGCCTCGCCGACGAACAACGGGTTGTTCTTGCGCCGGCGGCACAACACCTGCAAGGTGCGCTCGATCTCCGCCTTGCGGCCGATGAGCGGGTCTATCTTGCCCTGCATGGCCAGTTGGTTGAGGTTGCTGGCGTAGGTCTCCAGGGCGCTCTTGGGGCTGCCCTCGCCTTCCTGCTCCTCGTCCTGCGAGGGCGGCAGGGCGTCGGACTCGCCGTCTTCGATCTTGGAAATGCCGTGGGCGATGTAGTTCACCACATCGAGACGGGCGATATTCTGCCGGCCGAGGAGATACACCGCCTGGGACTCCTGCTCGCTGAACATGGCCACCAGCACGTTGGCGCCGGTGACCTCCTTGTTGCCGGAGGACTGCACCTGAAATACGGCACGCTGCAGCACACGCTGGAAACCCAGCGTGGGCTGGATCTCACGCTCGTCGCCCTCGGGCAACAGGGGCGTGTTTTCCGCCAAAAATTCGACGAGTTCGTCGCGCAGCGTTTCAAGATTGGCGCCACAGGCCCTCAGCGCACTGCTGCCGGCGGGGTTGTCGATCAGGGCGAGCAACAGGTGCTCGACGGTCATGAATTCGTGCCGCTGCTCCCGCGCTTCCTTGAAAGCGAGGTTGAGACTGACTTCCAGCTCGTGGCTTAACATGGTTCACCTCTTTGCAGTCGTGGTCGTGGACTTGCACTGTCTACAGGCAATCCGCTTGCATATCTCAGGCCACTTCCATCGAACACAGCAGGGGGTGGTCGTTGCTGCGCGCATAGTCGTTGACCTGCGCCACCTTGGTCTCGGCGATCTCGCGCACGAACACGCCACACAGCCCCTTGCCCTGCGTATGCACATTGAGCATCACGCGGGTGGCCCTGGCGCGGTCCATGCGGAAAAAACGTTCGAGCACATGGACGACGAACTCCATGGGCGTGAAATCGTCGTTCAGGAGCATCACCTTGTACATGGGCGGTTTCTTCAACCGCGGCCGGGCCTCTTCTACCGCCAGGCCGTCGTCATGCCCCCCGTCAAGGGTATCGTCTTCCTTAGCCATACGTTTTGAGTTTAGTCGATGAAGCGGCCCCTGCGCATGACGGGGTCTGCTTTTTTGCTTAAGAGATGAGACCGCGCAACGCCACCAAGGTTCGCCCTGGGTGACGCTGCGCGAAGGAGAAAAACCATATCAAATCTACATGTTATCGACCACCGCCTCGCCGAAGCCGGAACAGCTCACCAGCGTCGCGCCGCTCATCAGGCGCTCCAGATCGTAAGTCACGGTCTTGGCCTTGATGGCACCGGACATACCCTTGACGATGAGATCCGCGGCCTCGACCCAGCCCATGTGGCGCAGCATCATTTCGGCGGAGAGGATCAGCGAACCGGGGTTGACCTGATCCTTGCCGGCGTACTTGGGCGCGGTGCCGTGGGTGGCCTCGAACATGGCCACGGTGTCGGACAGATTGGCGCCCGGGGCGATGCCGATACCGCCCACCTGCGCCGCCAGGGCGTCGGAGATGTAGTCGCCGTTGAGGTTGAGGGTGGCGATCACGTCGTACTCCGCCGGACGCAGCAGGATCTGCTGCAGGAAGGCGTCGGCGATCACGTCCTTGACCACGATCTCCTTGCCGGTATTCGGGTTCTTGAAGCTGCACCACGGGCCGCCGTCGATCTCCACCGCGCCGAATTCCTCTTTCGCCAGCTCGTAGCCCCATTCCTTGAAGGCGCCCTCGGTGAACTTCATGATGTTGCCCTTGTGCACCAGGGTCACCGAGGCCTTGTCGTTATCGATGGCGTACTGGATGGCCTTGCGCACCAGGCGGCGGGTGCCGTCGCGGGATACCGGCTTGACGCCAATACCGGAACTCTCGGGGAAACGGATCTTGGTGGCGCCCAATTCACGCTGCAGGAAGTCGATGAGCTTCTTCACCGCCGGCGTACCCTCGGCGTATTCGATACCGGCGTAGATATCCTCGGAATTCTCGCGGAAGATCACCATGTCGGTCAGCTCCGGCTGTTTCAGCGGGCTGGGGGTGCCTTCGTAGTAGCGCACCGGGCGCAGGCACACATACAGATCCAGCTCCTGG
Organism: Gammaproteobacteria bacterium; assembly: GCA_011371455.1. Taxonomy (GTDB): domain Bacteria; phylum Pseudomonadota; class Gammaproteobacteria; order SZUA-152; family SZUA-152; genus DRQN01. Next base: position 25,973 of record DRQN01000076.1, on the reverse strand, counting down.
CGCAGGGCCACGTTCAGCGAACGGATGCCGCCGCCCACCGGCGTGGTCAGCGGGCCCTTGATGGAGACCACGAAATCCTTCACTGCCGCCAGGGTCTCTTCCGGCAGCCACACGTCGCCGCCATACAGACGGTTGGCCTTCTCGCCGGCGAACACCTCCATCCAGGCGATGGACCTGTCGCCGCCATAGGCCTTCTCCACCGCCGCATCCACCACCCGCTGCATGGCCGGCGTCACGTCCACGCCGATGCCGTCGCCCTCGATGAAGGGCACGATGGGACGGGCCGGTACGTTCAGCGAGCAATCGTCATTGACGGTGATCTTCTCGCCATCGGCGGGTACGGTGATCTTTTCAAAAGCCATGCAAACTCCAGTAAACAGTAACGAAAGGGGGAAATCCGGCGGGAATATTAGCATTTACGCGAATGGGCCGCGAACCTGAGCCTGCTAGCGTCGGGCAGTCACCAGTCCCAGATCCGCCAGCTGTCCGGAACGGCTGACCTGGATCTTGCCATCCACGCCGGGGCGGCCCAGGGCGCTCAGGGCCTGGCCGAGGGGGGATCGCGCGCCTTCGCGGGCGGCGAAGCTGCCGGTGAACTGGTAACTGCCATCCGGCTTGAGGGTGAGCAGGCCCTCGGCCTGCAGGGGACCGCCGGCGTCGCTGAGTTCACCCACCACGCCATCGTCACGGGTCTCCAGGGTCAACGCCAGATCGCCGAACTGCAAGGGCTGCAACAGGCTGATGCCGGCATTGCTCCACACCACACGGCCCTGCGCGGAAAGCAGGGCCTCGCCGTTCCAGTCCACCTCGCGCAGGTTGAGGTTGACCACCCCGCCGGGCCGCAGGGTGGCGATCGCCGGCAGCGACAGCTGCGCCAGGGGCAGCTTGGCCTCCAGCGTCTCGAAGGTGACCGCGCCCTGCGGGTCGGCCGCCACGGCGCCACGCATGAAGCCGTCATTGAGACGGACTTCGTAATCCAGCGCCAGCTTGCCGAGCAACACGGTCCACGGCTTGAGGTGCCACGCCAGGCCATCCAGGCGCTGGCCATCGATCAGTGCGCGCTGCGCCCGGCCCTGCCATACCGTGCCGGAGAGGCCGGTGAGCACCACCGGCTGTTGCGCACCGGGGCCGGCCTTCCACCAGGCATAGGCGCGGTCGGCAGGGAATTGCACCAACAGGAAGGCAATATAGGCCAGCAGGCCGATGAGCACGTAGCGCCAGTTGAATCCCAGCCTCATGCCCCGCCACCACTCTCGAACACCAGCCGCGCGTCGACGCGGCCCTTTTCTTCCCGCGCCTCGAACACGCTGCTCACCACGCGCACGCCCTGCTGGCGTTGCAGGCCGTCGATCCAGCGCACCAGGCGGTCAAAGCTGGCATTTTCCAGCCACACCCGGGCACGCCCGCTGCCATCGGGCTGTACCCGTTTGAGGGCATCGCCGAGCTGATTGCTGCGCGCGGCGCGGTCGATGGCCGCCAGCAGTGACTGACCCTTGGCCAGCTGCGCCGGTCGGCCGCTGGCGCCGCGCAGTTGCTTGGCCTCGGCCACGGCCCGCTGCATCCACTGCAACTGGGCCTGTTGTTCGGCGTTGCTCTTGCGCAGGGTGTCGACGCCGTGTTCCAGCGGCTCCCACACCAGCACATAAAACAGCATCACGCCGAGCAGCGCCGCACCGACGATCAGCATGCGCCGCTCGCGCGGCTCGAGGCTTTCGAACCAGGCCTTCATGCCTCACCTCCGCTCTGCAGGGCGATGCGGCTTTCCACCTTGCCGTCACGCGAGGAGGCGGAAACGATCTCCACCGCCAGTCCGGCCTCGTCACCGAGGCGCTGCTTGAGCTTGTCGAGGGCCTGCAGGGTGCCGATCTCCAGGTCGATGTCGAGGCGGTTTTCCTTGTAGCGCAGGCTGCGCAATTTCAGTCCCGGGGTGGCCTTGAGGATGGGGCCGGCCTCGGCGATGAAGCCGAGCAGGTCCGTCTGGCCGCCACTGCCGCGCAGCCTGGCCAGGCCGCGCTCCATCTGCACGCGCGGATTGACCACCTTGCGCGCCTGCGGGAAGGCCTCGCGGTAGAGGGCAGTGATCTGTTCACGCATCGCTTCATTTTGCGCGGCCAGGCGCTGGTATTCCAGCCCCATGGCACCCAGTTGAATCACCAGCCACAGGCCCAGCAGCAGCGCCGCCGGACGCCACGGGCGCAGCAGCTTTTCCAGTTGCCCACGGCGGCTGTAGTCGCCCTGCAGCAGGTTGATGGCCGACTTTTCATCAAAACCCCGCGCCAGCAGCAGGGCGCCGTCGTCGTCCTGGGGCTGCAGCACCAGCTCGATGCCCGCCGCGGTACAGATCTCGTCCAGTTGCCGGTAGTGATCGCTGCCGGCGAAGCCGCCGTCGCCGCAAACCTTGACGTCGAGGCGGGCCGGCAGGCCGTCGCCCGCCTCGTCCAGCGCCGCCCGCAGCACCACGGCGAGATTGTCCAGATCCAGCGCCAGCCCCTGCTGGCTGTCGCTGCGCAGCAGGCAGCGCGCGCCGTCGATCAGCAGCGACCAGTGCCGGCCGGCGTCGTTGGCGGCCTCGCGCGGCACCGCCAGCACCTCGGAAAGCATCACGTCCGCCTGCAGGCCGGCGGCGCGCAGCTGCTCCAGCCAGGCGGCGATCTTTTCGCGCGCCACCACCGCATTGTGGATGCGGCCGTGGTCGTCGCGCTGGCCGAGGGCGAAGTGCAGATCTTCCACGTCGCTGGCCAGCTGCTCCTCCAGCGCAAAGGGCACCGCGCGCGCCAGGCGCTGGCGGTTCAGCCCCGGCAGTTCGGCGCTGGCCAGCAGGACGTCCACCCCCGGCACCAGCACCACCACGCGCGCCCCGATGGCCTGTTTCACACTGTCGGCGAGAGGCCCGCGAAACAGGCTGCCGCCGGGGCGCTCGTCGTCACGCACCACCCAGCACCAGTCTCCGGCCTCGCTGGGGCCGTCCGCCGGCAGTTGCAGAAACAGTTGTTTACGCACTAATAGACTCCAATGCTGCGCTGAAGGGTGGTGATCTCGTTGTTGCTGCGTTTGAGCAAACTGTATAACTGTACATTGCCACGACCGATGCTGGCGAGTGCATTGACGAGAAAATACTCGCTCTTCACATCCACCAGGTTCGGGTCCACGGTGACATCGAACTCACGCTTGAGGTATTGGACAAAATCCGCCGCCGAGTCGAAGGGGGTCTTTTTCCGATAGGCCTCGATCTGCTGCGCCATCGATGGCGTCAGCTTTGCATCCAGACTCATCAGCACCACCTCCGGCGCCGTATTGATATTGAGCTTGAGCGGCCCGGACGCGGCCGGCAGGGTCGCTACCAGCGGCGTCAGTTTGGCCACCGCGCGGGCGGAAAAACCCGCCACGGTCAGCAGCTCGCTGGGACTGGCCATCGGCCGGTTGGCGGCGCGATAGGGTGGCGCCAGGCCCAGGTACTCGCCATCCTCGGCGCCATTGCGGTAGACATCGGGCCCTGCATCCTGCCAGTCCACCAGCGCATCGACCAGATAGGGACCCAGGTTCAGCTTGGCATCGGTGAGCGCCACCCGGTCGAACAGGTTCTGCAGGATCCGCTCCTGCACCGGGTCGGGCTGGCCATCGCCCTTGAGCAGGTTGTTGAGATTGAAGCGCCCCTGCAGGTCTTCCACCGAGCCCTGCACCGAACCACCCTCCACCGGCAGGGACGGCACCGGGGCCGCCCAGGGGTCTTTCAGGTAGTCCAGGGTATCGCGCGAAGCGTCATCCGCGGCCAGTATCTGGCGCGCCCAGGCCTCGACGCCGAGGGCATACTGCCAGGCCTGGTCAACCTCCATCAGGTTGCCGGTGCGGCGGATATCCAGCTGCTGGCGGCTGGCCATGGCCACCGCCGCCACGGTCACCAGGGCGGTGATCAGCAGCGCGGTGATCAACGCCACGCCGGCCTGTCCGCGCCTGCCACCCATCATCCGCCAGCCACCTCGAAGACACGGCGGATGCGGCCCTCACGGCCGGTCTCCACGGTCACTTCCACCGCCAGCGGCAGGCTGATACTGACCGCCACGCCGCGATTGAGGGCGGGCCAGACGTCGTGCCACTTCTGCTTGTCGTCGAGAAAGCGCAATTCCAATTTCTCTACATCGTCCAGCATCTCGGTTTCCAGCGGCTTGCTGTCCTGGGCGCGGTCCAGCACGTTCCAGTACAGGCGCACCAGCTTGTCGTCACGCAACCCCCAGGCCACGCGCTGCAGGTTGCTGCGCTGGCGGCCGACGGGGTTGCGCCAGCCGTTGCGGGTCAGTTCGAGGCGGCGCTCGCCCAGGGTCAGCCCCACCATGGCCGGCTGTGGATCACCGAACTCACCCCGCACGGGGCGGTCGACGGCCTGGGTGATGTCGCGCTGCAGCCAGAAAAAGGTCTTCTGTAACTGCGCCAGGCGCTCGGCCTGCTGGGTGGTGGCCTGCTGCGAACGCATCACCGTGTTCAGCCCACCGTAGGCCATGGCCGCCAGCAGGGCGAAGATGGACAGCGCCACCAGCAGCTCCAGCAGGGTGAATCCGCGCTGTGGCCCGTGTCCGTTCATTGCCGCCCCACGAAGCCGGTCAGGGTCACCAGCGGCGACTCGTCGTCTTCCTCGACGCGCACGGTGATATCCACCCGCCGCACGTTCTTGTCCGGAGTGGTGGAGACCTGCATCGACCAGTACCACTCGTGGCGCGCCATCAGGCTGCTGCCGCGGGTGGTGCGCGTGCTCGGCCACTGGCGGCTGGCGCGCAGCTCGGCCATCTGGTTCATGGCCACCCAGTGGGCGTAGGTGCGCTGCTGCAGGCCGGCGGCGTTGCGCGTGTTGCCGGACACGGCGCTGACCGCCGCCGACAGGGCGAAGGCGATCACTGCCAGGGCGACGATGACCTCCAGCAGGGTGAAGCCGCGCTGGCGGTTACCAGTCGTCATCGTCGGCCTCCCCGGTTCGCGCCAGCGTCAGCTTGCCGGTAAAGTCGCCCTGCAAGGTATAGGTCTCGCCCTCATCGTTGCCGAGAATGAGTTCGAAGGGGGTCATTTCGGCGCTGGAGAGAATAAAGATACGCGGCGGATTTTCCGTGTCGAGCAGATCCACGTCCACGCCTTCCAGGCTCAGATCCAGGCTCAGCTCAGCGGGGAATTCCCGCTCGCGGAGCAGACGATCCCCCTCCACGGGCACCCAGTTGGCATCGTCGAGGGTCATGAAACGATAACCCTCGGGGCTGAACTGCATGGCCAGCTCACGGCCCTGCAATACCGACTCGTCCGCGGCCAGGCGCAGCAGGCTGTGAATGCGCCTGGCCTCGTCCTGCAGGGTACGGCTGGCGTGCTGGCCCACGGAGAGACTGGCGAAGCCGATGATGATGCCGATGATGAGAATCACCACCAGCAGTTCCAGCAGGGTAAACCCACGACAGGCGACAAACGGCCCGCGGGAAGGCGGGCCGGTGAACGGCTGCGGGCGCGGCGTCAGGCGAGTGGTGGTGGGCACGGTGAACCGGCCGGCACGGGATCGGGAAACGGGCGCGTGGCGCTGCCGCTTACTGCAGATCCCAGTTGCCGATATCGGCATTCACGCCCTCGCCGCCCGGCTGGCCGTCGGCGCCGAGGGAAAAAATATCCACATCGCCCTGCACACCCGGCGACAGGTACTGGTAGTCATTGCCCCAGGGATCCTTGGGCAGGCGGTCCATGTAGGGCTTCCAGTTGCGCGGCTCGGGTGAACCCTCGGGCTTGCTGACCAGCGCCTCCAGGCCCTGGTCGGTGGTGGGATAGACGAAGTTGTCCAGCTTGTAGAGATTCAGCGAACTCTCGATGGCACGGATATCCTGCTTGGCCTTGGTGGTGCGCGCGGCATCCGGGCGATCCATGACGCGCGGCACGACAATGGCGGCGAGGATGCCGAGAATGACCACCACCACCATCACCTCGATGAGGGTGAAGCCGCGCTGGCGGCGCGCTGGCTGTGGGTTGCGTTTACTGTTCGGGTTCACGTGTAGACTCCAGTTCGGCATGATTCGATCGATCAATGATAACAAATGTTCCAGGGGGCGTTCTCAATGAACAAGACCGTACTGTTGTGCCTGAAAAAGCGCCAGGCAAGGCGTGAGGAGAGATGTTTGCTTGTTGTAAATGAACGACGAACAACGCAGCATGGCGCTTTTTCAGGCGCAACCCGGAGGGCCGGGCCTCTGTTTTCGCCCAGCGGCGTTATCACTCGCTTATGTGGAACAACCACACCGCGCTCGTTCTGCCTTGCTGGACAAAAACAGAGGCCCGGCAGTACGGTATTATTCATTGAGAACGCCCCCTAAAGTCCAGGCTTCGGACTCGATCAGGTTTCGCGGCCCACCGCCTATCCAACGACAAGTATGACATCACCCTGCCGACACTGGTTGCATCGATTGCAGATCCCGCTGATCCTGTCGGCGCTCATCATTGGCCTGGGCCTGTTCGGCGATGCCGCGCAGGAGGCCCTGCGCTACGACCGCACCGCTATTCAGGACGGCCAGTGGTGGCGCCTGCTCAGCGCCCACCTCCTGCACCTCGGCCCCTCCCACCTGCTGATGAATCTGGCCGGGCTGTGGCTGATCTGGCTACTGGTCGGCCCCGCCCTGTCGACGCGCAGCTGGCTGATCCTGCTGTTCGCCGACGCCCTGATAACGGGCCTGGCATTACTGATCTTCAATCCCCAGCTGAGCTGGTATGTGGGCCTGTCCGGCGTTCTGCACGGCCTGCTGGTGGCCGGTGCCATCGCCGATATCCGCACCGGCCATCGCAGTGCCTGGCTGCTGCTGGGTGCGCTGGCCTTCAAGCTGGGCTGGGAACAGCTGGCGGGACCGCTGCCCGGCTCGGAGGCCGGCGCCGGTGGCACGGTGATCGTGGATGCACATCTCTACGGCGCCCTGGGTGGATTGTTGGCGCTGCTGTTGCCCGCGCGCAAAGCGCCATCTCAATCGGCGGCCAGCAATTCACGATAGATCCGTAGGTCTTCCGCGCTATGACAACAGGCGATAATGCGCGCAAAACGTGGTGCGTACTCACGCATCGCAGCCGTAGCGATGGCTGCCGCCTCGTGCTTGGGATAGCCATAGACCCCGGTGCTGATGGCGGGGAAGGCGATGCTGCGCAGCCCGTGCGGCAGGGCCAGCTCGAAACTGTTTCGGTAACAGGCGGCGAGCCGCTCGGCCTCATGGCGGGTGCCGCCATGCCACACGGGGCCGACGGTATGGATCACCCAGCGGGCCGGCAGACGAAAGCCGGGGGTTATCCGCGCCTCGCCGGTGGGGCAACCACCCAGGGACCGACAGGCGGCCAGCAACTCCGGCCCCGCCGCCCGATGGATGGCACCATCGACACCGCCGCCACCCAGCAGGGCCTCGTTGGCGGCGTTGACGATGGCATCGACCGCCAGGCAGGTGATATCGGCCCGGACGACTTCGATCACGCCGCCGGCCTGCCCTACTTCACCACCCGCAGGGTCGGCTGGGCGGGCTTGGCCTTTTCGGCCTTGCCACCCTTCGGCGGTTCCGGCGGGCTGGGCGGAGGGTTATCGTCGCTGTCACTGAAGACCATGCCGCGACCGTTTTCGCGCGCATAGATGGCCAGCACGGCGGCCACGGGAAAGAACAGATTCATCGGCCGGCCGCCAAAGCGGGCATTGAAGCTCACGTCCGTGGCTCCCAGGTCGAGCGACTGCACCGCCTCCGGCGCCACGTTGAGAATGATCTTGCCATTGTTGACGTGCTCGACGGGAATCTGCACATCCGGATAGTCGGCATTGACCAGCAGGTAGGGCGTCAGACCGTTGTCGACGATCCATTCATAGATGGCGCGCAGGAGATAGGGCCTGCTGGATGTCATTTCCGACATAGAGATATACCCGTAGAAATGCCGGCTCAGCCTTCGCGGATTTCCCGCTCGCTTTCGCTCAGGCTGGCCTGGAAGGATTCCATCTCGAACAGGCGCTGAGCATAGTCCAGCATCGGCTTGGCGGCCGGCGGCAGCTCGATGCCGTACTCGGGCAGGCGCCACAGGATCGGCGCCACCGCGCAGTCCAGCAACGACAGCTCATCGCTGAGGAAATAGGGTTTTTGCTCGAAGATGGGGGCGACCACGGTCATGCTCTCCCGCAATTCCTTGACGGCCTTGGTTCGCTCCTTGCCGCTGCCGACAACCTTGTCCAGCAGGCTGTCCCAGTCGCGCTGGATGCGGCGCAGGGTCATGCGGCTCTGGGCGCGGGACACCGGGTCGACCGGCATCAAGGGCGGGTGCGGGAAACGTTCGTCCAGGTATTCCATGATCACCTGCGAGTCGTACAACACCAGGTCGCGGTCGACCAGGGTAGGCACGGTGCCGTAGGGATTCAGCTCCATGAGATCCTCGGGGGGGCTGGCAGAATCGACATCGACCGAATCGAAGTTGATACCCTTTTCCGCGAGCACGATGCGCACGCGATGACTGTGAACATCCGATGCGCCGGTAAAAAGTGACATCACCGATTTTCTATTGGCCACAACTGCCATTACTGTTTTCTCCCTGCACTGCACATTACACCCGCCTCGCCGCATAACCAGAAGTAAAGGCCATGCGCCCAGGCACTGGAAACAATCAACCAAATGGAAGGGGGAATTATACCCGAAATCCGGGAAATCTTACGGAAACAGGCATAACACATTGAAAAGAAAGGAGATACCGGCCGGAAGCCGGCAACCAAAGAAAGCACTCACCGGCCCGCGAAGGGGCCGGTGAGTCAAGATGGCTGAATCAGCGAATATCTTTCCAGAATTCCTTCTTCAGCATATAGGCCAGAATGAAGAACACGAACAGGAACGCCAGTACCCACTTGCCCAGCTCCAGGCGCTGCAACTTGCTGGGTTCGCTGAGATAGACCATGAAATTCACCAAATCACGCATGGCGGCATCATAGGCCTCGGGGGTCATGGAGCCCGGCTCGACCAGCGTGAAGCCGGTAATGGTCTCGCGTTCATGACCATCGGCATCGACATGTGTCTCAAACTTGGCCTCCTGCAGGCCCTGCAATTCCCACAGCGCATGCGGCATGGCCACGTCCTTGAATACCGAGTTATTCACGCCCCAGGGGCGTGAATCATCACGATAAAAGCCGCGCAGATAGGTATAGAGCCAATCCGCACCACGCACGCGCGCCAGCACGGACAGATCCGGCGGTGCGGTACCGAACCATTCGGCGGCTTCCTTCGGCTGCATCACGATGGTCATGGTATCGCCGATCTTGCCACCGGCCGTCAGCAGCTCGGTGGTCACCTCCTCATCCGTCATACCGAGATCCTGGCCGATACGGCTGTAGCGCATCAGCGCCGCGGCATGGCAGTTCAGGCAATAGTCCACGAACAGCTTGGCGCCGTTGCGCAGTGATTCCCGGTCCTTGAGGTCGATATCCACCTTGTCGAGCGGCACATTGCTACCACCGGCCGCAAGCCCCGCCTGCGGCAACCCCAATAATGCAATAACAAAAATTAGATATCTCACTTGAATGTCACCCTCTCTGGAGCCGGCTTGGTCTTATCCCACCGGGAATAAAACGGCATGAGCAGGAAAAAGGCAAAGTACAACACGGTAAAGATGCGCGAGAACAGCGTCGCGATCGGCGTTGCGGGCACAGTGCCCAGATAGGCCAGACTGATGAAGCTCACCACGAAGATGGCCAGGATCACCTTGAAAAGCGTGCCACGCTGACGAATGGACTTCACCGGACTGCGATCCAGCCAGGGCAGCAAGAACAACACGAAAATGGCCGCGCCCATGGCGAGTACGCCGATGAACTTGTCCGGCACCGCGCGCAAAATCGCGTAGAAAGGCGTGAAATACCAGACCGGGGCGATGTGCTCGGGGGTCTTCAGCGGATCCGCCGGCGTGAAATTGTCCTTCTCAAGGAAGAAACCGCCCATTTCCGGGGCGTAAAACACCACCGCCGCAAAGACGATGAGGAAACCGGCCACACCCACCATGTCCTTGACGGTGTAGTAAGGGTGGAAGGGAATACCGTCCAGCGGCACCCCGTCGGGACCCTTCTTCTCCTTGATCTCGATACCGTCGGGATTATTGGAACCCACCGAATGAAGGGCAACGATGTGCAGCACCACCAGGCCGATCAGCACCAGCGGCGCGGCAATCACATGGAAGGCGAAAAAGCGGTTGAGGGTCGCGTCGGCGACCACGTAGTCACCGCGAATCCACAGCGCCAGGTCTTCACCGATGTAGGGAATGGCGCCAAACAGGGAAATAATGACCTGCGCACCCCAGAAGGACATCTGCCCCCAGGGCAACAGATAGCCCATGAAGGCCTCGGCCATGAGCACCACGAACAGGGCCATGCCGATCACCCACAACAATTCACGCGGCCCCCGGTAAGAGCCATACAGCAGGCTGCGGAACATGTGCAGGTAAACAACGATGAAGAAGAACGAGGCGCCGGTGGAATGCAGGTAACGAATCAGCCAGCCCCAGTTCACATCGCGCATGATGTATTCCACGGAGGCAAAGGCCGTCTCCGCGGTGGGCTTGTAGTTCATGGTCAGGAAGATGCCGGTAACGACCTGAATGACCAGTACCAGAATGGCCAGAGAGCCAAAGTAGTACCAGAAATTGAGGTTTTTCGGCGCATAGTACTTGGTCAGATGATCTTCCCACAAATGCATCAGGGGGAAGCGGGCATCCACCCAGTCGCGCAGGGACAACATGCGGTCTGATAAACGCTTGGACATTACGCGGCCTCCGGATCGACACCGATCACCAAACGGGTGCTCAGAGTGAAGTGGTAAGGGGGGACAACAAGGTTCGTCGGCGCCGGCATACCCGCGTAGACGCGGCCGGCAAGGTCATAACTCGAACCGTGACAGGGGCAGAAAAAGCCGCCTTTCCAGTCCGGGCCAAGGTCTTCAGGGGCCACTTCGGGACGGAAAGTCGGCGCACACCCCAGATGCGTACAAATACCGATCATCACCATGTACTCGGGGTTGATGGAGCGGTATTCATTCTTCGCATAGGCCGGCTGCTGAGTCAGTTCGTCCGAATGCGGATCACGCAAAAGCGGCTCCAGACTCTTCATGTTTCTCAGCATCTCCTCATCGCGGCGCAGAATCCACACGGGTTTTCCGCGCCACTCCACGGTCAGTAGCTGGCCGGGCTCGAGCTTGCTGACATCCACCTCGACAGGCGCGCCGGCAGCCTGGGCCTTGGCCGAAGGATGCATGGAAAGAATAAATGGAGTAGCAACATAAGCTGCACCGACTCCCCCCATGGCCGTCGTCGCAGCCACAAGCATGCGACGCCGACCGTAGTCGATTTCATCCGAACTCATCTCTACCTCTTCTTGGTAACAGGGTATATTCGCGCGACATGTTAGCCCAAAAATAACCGGGTGGCACCGGAGCATAACAAAATGCTCGGGATTTCGCATAGCAAACATTAATATTATTATAAGCTAATCATGGCGCAGAACTACGCATTTTGCATCCTACTGACACAAACCTGAGCGAAAGCTGAATGCGCACGCACAAAAAAGCCCCCTGAAAAGGGGGCTTTTTTGTGCGTGCAATTGCCAGTTACGCCATCTCAGGCACGCGTCAATCCATAGTGGTTGAGCGCCTTCTTCACCGAGAACCAACCCACCGCGAAGATCACCAGGGTCACCACGATATCGAAAATCGAGCTCATGGGAATATGGTAATACTCGGGCGAAACCGAGCCGGCGATCCAGGTGTAGCGCTCCAGCCAGGTACCGACAATGATGCACACCGCAACAAAACCGATCACCGCCGGATTATGCCGGTTCGGCGTCCAGGTAGCGAGGGTGAGGAAAGGTATGAAGGCCTTTAACACCAGGAACAGCCACCAGATGGGCGCCAGCCCGTAGAACATCATATTGTCGAAACGATCCATCTCCTCCGGCAGGCGGCCGTACCACATGATCAGATACTGGGTGAAATAGAAATACGCCCACAGGATGGTGAAAGCCAGGATCAGCTGAGCCATGTAGTTGAATACAAAAGGTTTGTAGTCGCTGGTCAGCTTGCCGGACCGCTTGAGCACGATCAGCATCAAGACGAAGAAGGCGAGAAAGCCCTGGAACATGCTGACAAACTGGTAGACACCAAAGCTTGCACTGTGCCAGCCGGGCAACAGGGTCATCTCGAAATCCCAGGCCACCATGGTGCCATACAGTACATAGGCAAAAGGAATCAGCAGAGCGATATTGCGAAAGCGGCGATGCACTGCCGGGTCGTCACTAACGGATGTCAGATGCTGATACTTGATGAACAGGCCGAACAACACGGCGACGACGACAAAGCCGAGGATCTCGCGCACCACCAGGAACGGGTAATCCAGCCATCCGCCCAGGTGGACACCATCGTCATGGGCCTGGGCCAGCCAGGGGAAAGTGTGTTCTCCACCACCCAGCAGCACCAGCAATAACACAAAGGCCAGCGGGAACAGCGCCGCCAGTGACACCGCATAGTAGCGCACCTGGAAGCGCCACTTACCGTTAGCCAGATGAAGGATGGAGGCAAAAGTCACGCCCGCCAATGCCAAATAAAGAACAACCAAAAAATTGGTGGTCAATACAGACCAGCTTCCGAAATTTTCCATGAACCGTTACCCCTATCGTTATCCGGCTGTTGGTTCCGCGCGTTACTTGGCAGCGACAGCAGCGGCCGCTGCGTCGTCCACCAATGCGTGCCTGATATAGTTGACCACGTGCCAGCGCTCTTCGACCGACAGGTCGTTGGAACCGCCCTGCTCGGTCACCACGCCATAGGATGGCATCACATAACTGCCAAAGGTGATCGTCCCCCACAGCCAACCTTCGGAAAGGTCATTCTGCACATAGGCATCGGTCAGATCGATGGCGCCAACCTTGGAACTGATCGGCGAATCCGCCTTGCCCACCCGGCCATGACAGACCGAGCAATAGATCTGGTACAGGTTACGCCCCTGCTGGATAGATGCCGCGGAAGCGGCAACCGGATTGATCATGTCGCGCGTCTCTTCACGATTCGCCGCCTGGGTGGGAACACCCGTCACAGGCACCGAGCGGCTCGGGAAGGGCGTCATCACGCCCTCCTGCGGCTTGATGCTGGGCTGATTCATCATATCCGTCGACCACGGCCAGGCCATGACGACACTCGGCACCATCAGGGCGGCAACGACTACACTGGTTTTTCTCATTGCATGACCTCTTCTCGAATCTCCAGCACCTTGTGCTTCTTGAACAGATCCCGCAGCGGCTCGGCAATGTCTTCGTCGATTTCCAGCATCAGGCCGACCTGGTCAAGGCTGACCTTTTCACTGTAGAGGCGGCTGCGCTTCTTGAACAACCCGGACAGAAACAGGAATGACAAAAAGGTCATCCAGACGGCAAAGAAGATGATCATTTCGTACACCAGCACGAAGTTCGCCGGCAACGGAATCACCGCCTTGCCACCCTGCGGCTGCACCAGGAAGGTGGCCTGGGCGCTGGCGAGAAACAGGAAGCCGAACACCAGGCCAAAAACGGCGCCCAACAGGGTGAATTTCTGGATGTGTACCGGGCGATCGCCCAGCACTTCTTCCACCTCGGGATGCTCGATGGGCGATTTCATGGTGATGTCATCCACCGTCACGCCAGGCACCTCATTGCGACGAATATCGGCAATCGCGTCATGGGCCTCGGCGAAATCACCAAACAAGGCAAGTATGCGTCGTTTACTCATTTATGCGCCCTCCACGCCGGGGGTTTGTTTGACAGGCTTGGCATGGTCGGTCATGCGCAGCACATCCCGCTCACCGGCGGTCATGTTGCGATGGAAGACCATTTCCTTGACTTCGTACATGGAGACCGACGGAAACACCTTGACAAACACCAGAAACAACAGACCGAACCAGCCGAAGCTGCCGAACACCAGCGCCCACTCGACAATGCTGCCCCACATCACGTCCCACTGCCACGGCTCGTGCGACAACGACAGGGTCGGGGCAACGATCATCCAGCGTTCAAAGAACATGCCCACGTTGAGTAAAATGGAGACCACGAACATGGTCGGCATATGCCGGCGCAACTTGCGAAACGCGAGGGCAAAAGGCACTACCGAGCCGCAAAACAGCATACCCCAGAAGATCGGGGCGTAGGGCCCAGTGGCCTTGGCGATCAGCAATTCCTTGTTATACATGTCATGTCCGTACCACACCGAGGCGAATTCGATCAGGTTCAGGTAGGTCCACACCATGGCGATGGCAAAGGTCAGCTTGGCGGTCTTCTCCATGATCGGCAAGGTCATGTATTCCTCAAAACGGAAAAAATAACGCAGCATGATGAATAGCGTGATGATCGCTGCGCAGCCCGAGTACAAGGCGCCTGCCACGAAATAGGGCGGGAAGCTGGTGATGTGCCAGCCCGGCATGATGGACATGGCAAAGTCAGCCGAGACGATGGAATGCACCGATACCGCCAGCGGAATCAGGAAGCAGGCCATCAACAGATAGACCTTGCGGAAATTGCGCCACTGGCGGTCATTGCCTTCCCAGCCCAGCGACAGCGCCGTGTACAGTTTCTTGCGCCAGCCGGTGGTATTGTCGCGGCAAATGGCCAGATCCGGAATCATGCCGATGAAGAGAAACAGCATGGAGGCAGAAAGATAAGTAGTGATGGCGAAGGCATCCCACACCAGCGGCGAACGGAAATTGGGCCAGATGCCACGGTCACTGACATAGGGCAGTACCCAGTACATGTTCCATACGCGCCCAAGGTGGATAATGGGAAACAGGCCGGCGGTCAACAGCGAGAAGGTCGTCATCGCCTCGGCGAAGCGATAAATCGGTTTGCGCCAATCGGCGTGCAGCAAATGCAGGATCGCCGACAACAGCGTGCCGGAGTGACTCATGCCAATCCAGAACACGAAGGTTGCAATGTACATATCCCACATATGCGGGTTATTCAGATTGGCGACCCCCATGCCAACGGTATACTGGATGTACTCGGCCAGCACTGCAGTGGCGACCATGGCCAGGCACACCGCCACCGCCACCCAGTAACTCTTGCGCGGATTCTCCATACTGCGCAGGACGTCGGTATTGATCTTCGCCCAGGCAATCTGTTCGTTGATGTCTTTTTCATTCACCATCATTGTCGTTTCACCATACGTTGTGCGTCACATTCGCGACTCGATGAGTGGTTAGACCTCTTCACGCACTCGCTCCAGATACATCACGGAGGGGTCCACGTTGAGTTCCTCGAAAATCCGGTAACCGCGCAGCTCCGGATTTTCCTTGTGCTGTTTCGTCACATTGCGCCTGACCTGATGCTTCTTCCACAGCTTGCTGATGGCGCTGTTCTCATCCAGGGTATCGCCGAAGACGATGGCCGAGGTGGGGCAGGCCTGGGCGCAGGCCGGCACCACATCACCGTCACGCACTTCACGGTTTTCCATCTTCGCTTTTTCCTTGGCGCTGCGAATGCGCTGCACGCAGAAGGTGCATTTTTCCATCACGCCTTTATCACGCACCGTAATGTCCGGATTGAGCTGCTGCTGCATGGGCTCGGGCCAGGCATCGTCGTAATAGGAATAAAAATTGAAATAACGCACACGGTACGGGCAGTTGTTGGAGCAGTAACGGGAACCGATGCAGCGATTGTAGACCTGCGCATTGAGACCGTCCGGGGTATGGTAGGTGGCCGCTACCGGGCACACCGGCTCACAGGTGGCCGAACCGCACTGCTGGCACATCATGGGCAGGAAGCTGGCGCCTCTTTCAGGGTAATCCTTTTCCTGGTCATCCCAGTAACGTTCGATGCGCATCCAGTTCATGGCATGGCCCTTCTCGAAACGCTCCTTGCCGACAAAGGCCAGATTGTTCTCGGCATAGCAGGCGGTGGAACATGCGTTGCAACCGTTACAGAGATCCAGATCAATGGACATGGTCCAGCGATGTTCGTAGGGATGATTGCCCTCGGGATCGTAGAAGCCACCGTCCTCGGCAGCCTTGCGGTAGTCGGACCAATGATTAAGGATATTGTCAAGTGACATGATTACGCCCCCTCCGTACGTCTGAGCTGCTCAGCCGGCACCGTCACTACCAGTCTGCGGCCGGCCTGTGTGTCGCTGCCGCCTGCCTTGACCAGTCCAAACTGTTCCGGCCCGGCAATGCGTTTGATGCTGACCCGGGTGGCGTACATGGCCAGTTCTCCGGTTTTTTCGTCCCGGGCCGGATCGATGATCTTCAGCGGATTGACGCCAACGCCTTTCGCGTAGCGGCCATAGGCTTCATGCCCCTGGCCCAGCGGCACCGCCACGGCATCGCGATGCATGCTCTTGAGCAGAACAGCGCGCGTCCTGATCTCGCCATGAGCGGAACTAACACTGATTAGATCGCCCTGGGAGATGCCATTTTTCTGCGCGGTTTCCGGGTGAATCTCCGCCCAGCTGTCCCATACCACCTTGCTGATCTGATCCGGCGCCTCCTGCAGCCAGGGCAGATTGGCGTGACGGCCATCCCACAGGCCCATGCGCGGCGAGGGAATCAGGGTCAGGCCATCGGCGGCGTCATTGCCACCCCTGGGGGGATCGAAGGCGACCACCGTGGATTTCAAGGGCGCGACATCCACAGGCAGCATCACCACGCCAGTCTGCAAGGCGCCGTTCCAGAAGGCCTCATCGCTGGCCGTACCGTCCTTCACGGAAGCCGGTAGCGCGGCAAAGGCATTGCGCAAATAGCCATAGTAGTCCTCGAACGCCTCGAAACCGGCGTCCCTACGCTGTTTGAGCAGGGTCAGCACGATGTCACCGAATCCCCGTGTCTCGGCATGCAGCTTTTCCATCAATGGCTGCTGCATCTGCAGCGCGGCCCCACCACCAAGGAAGGCCGGCGCCTGGGTGCCCCAGTCCTCCAGATAGGATGCTGCCGGCAGCACCAGATCGGCCGCCATGGCGGTCTCGTCCGGGAATTGGGCTATGGCTACCTTGAAGGCGATATTGGCCAGGCCCTCTTCGAGCCCCAGCGAGGCAGGTGCGGTATAGACAGGGTTACTGGCGTGAAAGATCACTGCATCCAGCTGTTGCCCCCTGGCGGCCTCGGCGAAGGCAACGAGGTCCGACGTGCCGCCACGCTTCGCCGCCAGCTGCGGGAAGGGCATCCGGGCACCAGGCTCGATGGTCCTGCCAACGTTGCCAAGGATATGGTTGATCATCATCACCGCGGCAGTCGAGGCATAACCATGAGTATGTCCCTCGACAGCCGCGCCCGCCAACACCAGGCTCGGCGAACGTTCCTGCAACAGGGCGGCAACGCGCTGGATGCGATGGCCCGCGACGCCGGTAATACGCGCCACCGAGGTCACGTCGTAGTCATTGATCATGGCGCGCACATCCGCAGGGATGCCGGCGTCGCTCATCTTCAGTTTGTTGAGCAGAAGGTTGGCGATACCCAACGCCAGCACGCCCTCGGTGCCCGGCCTGATGGGCATCCACAGATCCGCGCTGCCACCGGTCAGCGACATCTTTGGCTCCACCTGCACCAGCAGGCCGCGGGTGTCGCCGGTGCGGAAGCGGGTGTAGTCGCCGGAATAAAGCAGCGGCGATTCACTGGTTCCCATGAAATCGGCGCCAAACGACAGCACCATTCTTGCCTTGTCGATACGCAGGCGCGGTGACGCATCACCAAACATATCGGCATATACCGCCTGTGCGACACTGTTGTTGACCACTTCGTGCACGAAGTGCTTGTCCGAACCCATGGCATCGAGATGACTGGAGACCAACGATAACTGGTGACCACTCATGCTGCCGGTAAACCAGGCAAAACGGCCACTCGTCACGCCACCCAGCTTTTCGGCCAGCACCTGTTCGGCCTTTTCCCAGGACACCGGCGACAAGCTGCCACCACTGCGCAACAACGGCGTGGTGACGCGATCGGGGTTGTAATGATTCTGCACGCCGGCCTGCCCCATCAGGCACAGCTTGCCCCTGTTGACCGGCGAGGCGGGGTTGCCCTCCAGCTTCAGCACGCGCCCTTCACGCACGCGGCCATGAATGCCGCAGCCGGCGGCACACTGGGTGCACGTCGAGGCATACCAGACGCCAACCCCGGGGATCACATATTCCTCCGGCGACAGATAGGAAATGACTTCTTCCCGCCCCTCCTCCAGGGTTACCGTGCTGGGCATGTCGCAACCCGCCAGCAGGGTGCCGGCTCCACCCCAGCCCATCATTTTCATGAAACTTCTACGGTTCATTTTTACAGACATAAGCTTACTCACTCTATCGACCCGCGGCCGCTACTTGTGGCATTTCCAGCAATCGCCCGGCGCGCCCAGCTCTTTATTCTCGATGTGACAACCGACACACCAGCCCATGTTCAGCGGTTTGACCTTCTTCGCCACGGTCATGTTTTCCACGTCCCCGTGACAGAGGGCACAGACCTCTTTGACGTCTTCCACCGGGATCTCACGATCGAACAACAACGTCTTTAAATGTATTTCATGGGTGAAATACACGAAGTCCGGCAAATCATTCACCTTCTTCCACGGCGGTGATTCCTTGTTTTCCCAATATTCGGTCAGCTGCTTGATGCGCGGCTTGTCCGTCGCCACCATCTTGTGGCAGCCCATGCACTTGCTGGTTGGAGGGATGCCCGCCACATTGCTGCGCCGGGCGTAGCTGTGGCAGTACATGCAGTTGATATCGTTATCCTTGACATGAATGTCGTGCGGAAACTCGATGGGCTGCTTTACGTCCTCGCCATCGTGACTTCCACCCGGCGCAACCACATCGTATTTCGCGGCCATGGCCACAGGCACGACCAGTAAAAAACAGGCAACAAGGCCCAGCGCCCAGGCCAGCCCCACGCGTCCGCGGCGATTACGAGCAGGAATTCGCTTATTCACAGCCATATCAACCCTCTGTGCATATTGATTATTTCCGCCCCACGGGTGAAAAAACCCGAAAACAGAAACGCCACCACCTTGCTGGAAAAACACCAACAAAGCGTCCATTAGGTACAACTCGGAAATGTTCAGGATTCGCGGGCAATGCCGCGATATTTGGGATGACCGCTAACGCGGCATACCCCCTCTCACTCAATATTATTTTTTGGCCAGACTCAGCGGACAGACGTGGATGGTTATTGTTGTCGTCTGACCGCGCTCCCCCGCCGGCATGCACCGACATTGAAGCGCCAGCTATATTAGTATTTGATTATTTTTATTGGCTTGGTATTTCTAGATATCGATAATATCTATGGCTACCGATGCTAGAACAATCCGAATGCGAGTGTCAACGTATATTTGATAAAAAAGATCAACTAATCGACCGGCACCAAAGCAAGTGGCCACAGGCCCGCCCGATTCGCCCAAACCCCTTATTTCAAAGCATTTTTTACTGCGAAGAAGGGCGGCCTGCGGAAATGTCCAGGCCGCGCCGGGCCGTCCCCCGTACTACTGCGCAGCAAAAATAGGCACTTTCGGACACCTCTTGCACGAGGCCATGCACCGGTAAGAGAAAAGGCACCAAGCCGTTGATATCGTAGCAATCAAGTAGAATCGATTGTCGATTTCTATACGACAGACCAAAGACTCGACAACCTTGCGCCGGGCAGCCCTGGAGGTGCTCACAGGATTGCCCGCAGGCCTCCCCCGGGAGCAGATGCTACTCCGCGATGTTCACGGCCAGGACATCACAGTGTGCGCTGTGCAAAATTGCATTGGCGGTGGAGCCCAGCAATCTGAAGATGCCGTGCCGGCTATGACGACCGATGACGATCAGATCCACATCGTTGTCATCCGCATAACGGATGATCTCCAGCTTTGTCACCCCCACTTCAACGTGCGAAGCGACGTCGATGCCATGCAGCGCTTTCACCTTGTCGGCCAGATAATCCTTTGCCCGCGCCACCAGAGACTCCTCGATCTCCATCGGCTGCGGCAGCATCAGCTCGCTGCCGAGATCGATGGGTACATACTCCACCACGTGCAACAATAGCAGTTGGGCGGAATATCTTTCCGCCAGCTCGGCGGCCCGCTGGCACACCAGCTCACCATCATGCCCCTGATCGAGGGTCGCCAGAATCCTCTTGTATGCAACCATTCCACGCCTCCATTGGTCATGTGTTTTTCCGGCCCGGCCATCAGGCTATCACGACAGCGGAGATTGATCAGTTTTGACAGGCGCTACAAAAAGACCCCGCCGGTCACCCGGCGGGGTCTATTACACTCGGCTGATCACAGCCGGGGCAAAGGGCTGCTTACATCATGCCGCCCATGCCACCCATGCCGCCCATGTCAGGCATGCCACCACCCGCGGCGGCAGCGGCAGGCTCGGCCGGCACTTCGGCAACCATCGCCTCGGTGGTGATCATCAGGCCCGCCACGGAAGCGGCGTTCTGCAACGCGGTGCGGGTGACCTTGGTGGGATCCAGAATGCCCATCTTCACCATGTCGCCGTATTCGCCGGTCGCGGCGTTGAAGCCGTGATTACCCGTGCCCTTGGCCACTTCGTTCAGCACCACGGAGGGCTCGCCGCCGGCATTGGAAACGATCTGGCGCAGGGGCTCTTCCATGGCGCGCTTGGCGATGTCGATGCCGACATCCTGGTCGTGGTTGCTGCCCTTGACCTCACCCAGTGACTGCAGGGCGCGAACCAGGGCGACACCACCGCCAGGCACCACGCCTTCCTGCACCGCGGCGCGGGTGGCGTGCAGGGCGTCTTCGACGCGCGCCTTCTTCTCTTTCATCTCGACCTCGGTGGCGGCGCCAACCTTGATCACGGCCACACCGCCGGCCAGCTTGGCGACGCGCTCCTGCAGCTTCTCGCGATCGTACTCGGAGGAGGTTTCCTCGAGCTGCGTGCGGATCTGGGCAACGCGGGCCTCGATGTCCTTGGCATTGCCGGCGCCGTCGATAATGGTGGTGTTTTCCTTGGTGATGGACACGCGCTTGGCGGAGCCCAGATCGTCGATGGTGGCCTTCTCCAGGGACAGGCCGACCTCTTCGGAGATCACGGTGCCACCGGTAAGGATGGCCAGGTCTTCCAGCATCGCCTTGCGACGATCGCCGAAGCCCGGTGCCTTGACGGCGGCGACCTTGACGATACCGCGCATGTTGTTGACCACCAGGGTCGCCAGGGCCTCGCCCTCGACGTCTTCGGCGATGATCAGCAACGGCTTGCCGGCCTTGGCCACGCCCTCGAGGATCGGCAGCAGGTCACGGATGTTGGAGATTTTCTTGTCGAACACCAGGATCAGCGGGTTTTCCAACTCCACGCTCATGCTTTCCTGGTTGTTGATGAAGTAGGGAGACAGGTAGCCACGGTCGAACTGCATACCCTCGACCACGTCCAGCTCATTCTCCAGGCCGGAGCCCTCTTCAACGGTGATGACGCCTTCCTTGCCGACCTTGCCCATGGCCTCGGCGATGATGTTGCCGATGGACTCGTCGGAATTGGCGGAGATGGTGCCCACCTGGGCGATGGCCTTGTTGTCGTTGCAAGGCTTGGACAGGCCCTTCAGCGCCTCGACGGCGGCGATCACGGCCTTGTCGATGCCGCGCTTCAGATCCATCGGGTTCATGCCGGCGGCCACGGCCTTCATACCCTCGGCGAGAATGGACTGGGCCAGCACGGTGGCGGTGGTGGTGCCGTCACCCGCGGTGTCGGAGGTCTGCGAGGAGACTTCCTTCACCATCTGTGCGCCCATGTTCTCGAACTTGTCTTCCAGCTCGATTTCCTTGGCCACGGAAACGCCGTCCTTGGTGATGGTGGGGGCGCCAAAGGCCTTGTCCAGCACCACGTTACGGCCCTTGGGGCCCAGGGTCACCTTGACGGCATTGGCCAGAATATTGACGCCGGCAACCATGCGATGGCGGGCGTCGTCACTGAATTTCACTTCTTTTGCAGACATGTCAGAAATCCTCTTGCTCTAAATTATGTATTACAGATCAATCAGTTGCGGGAGCGCGATCAGCCTTCGATAACGGCCTGGATGTCTTCTTCACGCATCATCAGCAGCTCTTCGCCGTCGACCTTGACAGGGGTACCGCCGTACTGACCGAACAGAACCTTGTCACCAACCTTCACGTCCATGGGGCGAACACTGCCATCTTCCAGGATCTTGCCATTGCCCACGGCCAACACCTCGCCCTGGTTGGGCTTCTCGGCGGCGGAGCCCGGCAGGACGATACCACCCGCGGTGGTGGTCTCCTCCTCCATGCGGCGAACCAGCACGCGATCATGCAAAGGACGAATGTTCATTTACTATCTCCTCAGATTTACAGGTGTTACTACAAAAGAGTTGTCCACGGGCCGCTCACCGGCCCGCCAAAGGGGGATGCGATTAGCACTCGCATCGAGTGAGCGCTAATAATAGTGATGAATATTTGAAAATCAAGGGGAAAGGAGAACAACATCTGCGGCTTTCAGTCGCGCCATCATTCATCGCGGGCGCGGCCTGCCCCGGGGGTGAAAATGATACGGGGCTATTTACGGGGCTATGGCTATCATGGAAGGCAGCGCACCCCTGCAAGGAGCCTCCCGGAAACCTACGGCGCCTGCCAGGCATCGACCGCGACGAACTCTCCCGTATCGTGCACCACGCCATCGCTCTGCCTGTCCCAATAGGCCGCATAGGCCTGCGGGTCATCGACATCGATGAACTCACCGGTATCCTGGGGCAGCCGGGGCGAAGAGTCATCGCCCACGTATGCCAATGGATTCCCGACATCGAGAAATTCACCGGTATCCTGCACCGTGTCGCCATCGGAGCGGGCATTCAAATAGGCAACATAGGCCTCCGGATCATCGGCATCGATGAATTCACCGGTATCCTGCACAACGCCATCATCCGCCGGATTCCCGGCCGCCACCGGCAGCATGGGCATGTCCACCGGCATGTCATCGACCACCGGTGGCAAGACCGCCCGGACGGAAACATCGCGCGAATTCCCCGTCTCGGCAGGCGGCGGAAAAACGGCCAGCCGCTCCTCCCCGGCCTCACCGGCGGGCGAATCCGGCCCGGCGGACAGCGCATCATGCTGCCCCCGCTCCCCGGCAGCATCCGGGGCCTTGGTGATGACATACCACGACCCGGCCCCCGACACCCAGCCGACAAACAAGGCGGCAATAATTGGTCGCACTCTGTTCATGGGTTCACCTTGTCGCCGGAGAGCAGCCGGATCACCGCCGCCTCGTTGACCGCCGGATTCCTGCCTGCACTCACCTCGGCGCCATCCGCCACGTTATCGGCATCGCTGTCCGTCTTGCGGGGATCACTGCCCCACTGCAACTCCTGAAGATTGCTCAAACCGTCGCCATCGGCATCCCGCCCCGCATCGGCCGGATCGTGGGGATTGAACCCGTGACGCGCCTCAAAGCCATCGGGCAGGCCATCGCCATCCGTATCCGCCCTGTCCGGGCGCGTGCCGCGGCGGTATTCATCGATATTGCTCAGGCCATCGCCATCGGCGTCCCCATCGGCATCGTCCACGTTCAAATCCAGGCCATGGGCGTTTTCAAAGCTGTCCGGCAGACCATCGTTATCCGTGTCGCCCATGCCATCGCCCATCAACACCACCGCAAACACCGCCGCCTCATTCACACTCGGGTTCCGGCCTTGCTGGTATTCCGCCAGATTGGCCACACCATCGCCGTCCTTGTCCAGAGCGGCATCGGCGGCGTCGAGGCGATTCAGGCCGTGCACTATTTCAAACCCGTCAGGCATGCCGTCGCCATCACTGTCCGCGGAAGAAGAACGCGGATCGGTGCCGTTCTGGTATTCGCGCAGATTGCTCAGGCCATCGCCATCGGCATCCCCGCTGGCGTCGCCCGCCGAGACAGGATCAAAGCCCTGCTGCAACTCCCACACGCTGGGCATGCCGTCGCCATCCGTATCCACGCCGGTCTCGTTCACCGCCAGCACCCGGATCCGCCCCGGCACGATCACGCTGTTCACGGCCGCATCGGTAATGACAAGACTGAGCGCAAAGACCCCCGCCACGGCGGGCCTGCCACTCAAGCGGCCCGTCGCCGCATCGAGCCCGATACCCGGCGGCAACTGCCCGCCCGCCAGCCCCCAGGCATACGGCGCCTGGCCACCACTGGCAGTGGGCGTAAAGGCAAAATTGCGATTGACCAGCGCCTCCCGTACAAACGACGAACCCCGCAGGCCATCGGGATCATCCTGAACCAGCAGCCAGCCATCGGCAATGGCGGCATCGGTGCCCAGCAAAGGCTCGGCCGCATCGGGAATGCCGTCCCCGTCACCGTCCGGCAGCGTCATCGCCGGCAAGGCGCGCAGGGCCAGCGCCGTTTGCAGGGCATCGCCATTCCAGCCACCATCGGCAGCCTGTCGGGCCGCCAGGAAATCACGCGCCGCCGCCATCCGGGTTGCGGCATTCAGCGCCTCGCTGATATTGGCCGCCGCCGCGGCCTGCAGGGCGATCAAGGCCAGCGCCGTTTGCTGAACGGCCCCCGCGGCGATGCCGTCCGTATCGAGAAAAGAATCATCGGCCTGCTGCCGGCTCAGCAGCCAGTTGACGCCGCGGCGGATATTGGCCGCGCTGCCGGCAGAGTGGCTGAGCGCCACCAGGGCAAAACTGGTGGGAAAGATATATCCCGGCGAGGACGAACTCTTGGCGCCGAATGTCCAGCCAGCGTCACCAGGCAATTGCAACTCACGAAGGACGTCCAGTGAAGTGCCCGAGTCCGGGTAAGCGATACCGGAAACACGCAGCGCCTCCAGCGCCAGCGCCGTATCCAGCGCCCCGCTCTGATAATCGCCGAAACTGCCCCAGCCCTTTCCTGCATTGCGCAACGCCAACAGGTCGTCAGGCAGGCCGGCCGCCGCGGCATCCATGCCCGCCGCCTCCAGGGCAATGAGCTTGCGCGCCAGGGCATCGACGCTGCCGGCGCGGGCATTGGCCAGCCAGGAAAGCCCGCGCGAATAGACCACCCCGTGGCCGACGCCGGCATGGCGCAGGGCCGCCAGGGCCTCGGCGGTGGTGGCGACCGTCGCGCCATCCTCACCCGCCGCCACACCCCAGCTGCCATCCCGGTTCTGCGCCTGCAGCAGCCAGGCGACGCCCTGCACACGGGCGGTATCGACGGCGGCGGCCAACACCGAAGTGACCGGCAACCCCAGGCAGAGTACCGTGAGCGTCAATAAAAATGCCGCCCTCCGCGCGACCCGCCCGGATTCACGGCCGCAAAACCGGCGTTCCATTCCGTTTTTCATATCCCGTCCCCAAGCCTGAAAAGCCGGCATTTCTCCAAACACCCCATGCACCCCGGCAGACAACGGCAGGATGCACAAGCCGGAACCAAACAACCAAAGCGCATTACGCCGGAGATCAACCCTCAGTGTCCTGGCCGGATGCTGGCAGGATAACGAAGAGAGACGGCGCAAAAGGCTGTGCTATCGTCCAGGCAATTTGCATGGATACCCAGCATGGCCGCTACTTGTAGATATCTATGCGTCGCGCGTAACAATACCCATTGTGTTTCTTGGTGTTATCCACAAGGAGACTGACCCGGTAGCCCAGCGCCAGGGCCAATTGCGCCGATTCGAACTTGCGCTGCCCGGCGTCCTTGCTGTTGTAGGTGCCGTCACAGCTGAAGGTCACCCAGCCATTACCGGGACAACCGCTGATATAGTCGCTGATCGGCTTGCTCATGTGAGCCATGCAGTCGCCATAAGCCCCCGCATCACTGAGCGTCTGAACAACCTTCACCCCGCTAATCCACACCGCTCCAGCACTCACCCCCCCGGCACCCAACATCACCACACCGGCCACCGCACCCACAACCCCCTTCTTCCATTGATTCCGCTTCAATATCAACATCACCAACCTCCTTTGTCTGCCATGGCCCGTCACAAGACCCTGCGCTACGACTACAGCCCCGGCGGCCAGCTCACCGCCCTTGTCGAGACCGACGCCAATGGCAATACCCTGGGCAACG
>DRQN01000075.1 GCA_011371455.1 Gammaproteobacteria bacterium | reverse complement strand
TGCGGCGCTCGGGACCGGTGTAGGCAGGGGCCTCCTCGGCCGCCCGCTCTTCGGCCTTTTTGGCCGAACCCTTGTCGTCATCTTCCGGTACAAGTTCCAGTTCCATCGCTCCCCTCGTGACTGCTGCCGGTATTGACCTGTGGGTCAAATATTAGCCACGGCGGCGACATCCTGCAAGCCGTCTTGAAAATTAGCCCTTTCAATTCAACCGATTACAGACTCCGGGCCGATCTCCCCCTGAAGGATCTGCGTCAACTGTTGCAGGCAATCCTGCTCCGGGAGCGCCCGGCAGTCCAGCGGCGGAAAGACCCGAATCCACGCCCGGCTGCGCATCAATACCGCCAGCAGGATGTGGCCCTCACCCCGCACCCCTTCCACGCGCAGCGGCTGGATCGGGCAACCGACTCGTTGCGCCAGGCGCACCGCGCCGCCCTTGAGCTTGCGCGGCGGGTCGCTGTCGAGATGGATCTTGCCGTGGGGAAAGACCGCGATCACCTCGCCATTGGACAGCACGCGCAGGGCCTCGCGCAGGGCGCGCTCGGGACGGCCGGAACGATCGACGGGAATGCAGCCGGCGAGACGAAAAAGCCAGGTCAGGCCGAAGCGCTCGTATTCCTCGCGGGCGATGAGAAAGCGCAGCGGGCGCGGGCTGGCGGCGACCAGCAGCAGGGGGTCCAGCCCGGAGACGTGGTTGCTGGCCACCACCACCGGCCCCTCGGCGGACAGCGGCAGCAGGTCCGGCGGCAGGCGGTGGAAGCGGCGGCAGAACAGCACCGTCAGCCCCACCAGGCGGTTGCGCCAGGGGCCGCCCCAGTCCGCCGGACTGAGGGCCTCGCAGCGGCGCAGGAACATCCATAGCAGCCACAGGAGGACAAGACCCGCGGCAAGACTCCATTCGATGATCGACATCTGTTATCGGTGAATTTTCTCTAACCAGGAAAGGATCGGCAGGGAGCAGTGTAAGCCGGTGCTACTTCTTTTTCTTCTTCTTTTTCTTCTTTTTCTTGCCGCCGCTGTCTTCGCCCTCGGCACCCGCCGCTTCCAGCAGCTTGACGATTTCCTTGCGCCCCATGGCCGTGGCGCGCTTCCAGGGCGTCAGCCCGGCCTTGTTCTTGGCGTTGACGTCGGCACCCTCGGCGATCAGGTCCTTGACGATGCCGATGTTGCCGCTGAAGATGGCCGCCATCAGGGCGGTGGATTCGCTCTTGTCCCTGGCGTTGACGTCCGCGCCTTCGGACAGCAGCAGACGCACGATGCGCGTATTGCCGTAGAAGGCCGCCGCCATCAGCGCCGTCTTGCCGTTGGGATTGCCGGCATTGACGTCGGCGCCCTCGGCCAGCAGGGAACGCACCGCCTCCATGCGCCCCTCGCGGGCGGCATCGATCAGCTCCCGATCAGGATCGGTGGCAGCCCCGCCCGGCAGGGCGATCAGCAGCAGAACGAGGGCGCACAACGCGCGGCGCAGGGTGTTCATCGGTGGTGTCGGGGTCCGGTTTTACTCCACAGACCTATCGACGGCGGCGATGAAAACTGAAGCGCACGGCGGACAAGGGCAACACAGCGCTCAGTCGATATGCTTGCACAGCCCGCGCAGCACCATGTCGGTGTAGCTGATGATGCCCACCAGCCGGTCATGATCCACCACCGGCGCGCGCGACAGGCCAAAGCGCTCGAACAGCCGCGCGCAGTAGCGGATGTCCATCTGCGGGTCCACGGTCAGTACCGGCTTGCTCATGATCTCGTAGACATTGACGCGATCCGGCGCGCGGTCCTTGGCCAGCACCTGCTTGGCGATGTCGGCGATCAGCACCATGCCGTACTCGTCGTTTTCGTGACGCTTGTCGACGATCAGGCACTTGGTCTCCACGCGCTTCATGGTGCGCAGGGCCTCGCTCACCGTGGTCATGCCATCGACGATATCGACCTGCGGTTTCATCACGTCGCGGACGCGGACGATTTCACGTTCGATCATAGTTCCTCCTTCACCACCGAGGTCAGCTTTTGCACCTGGTGGGCGACGCCCACGGCGTCTTCCACATCGATCTGAAAGGCGATGCCGGTGCCGGGGCAGCTGTCCAGCTCCGCCACCGTGGCAATGGTTTCCAGAATGGTGCGGCTCAGGTGCTCCTCCACCAGAAACATCAGCATATCGCGCGGTGTCTCCAGCGACAGGCCGAAGAAGGTCTTGCTGGCCTCCAGGCCCTCGCCGCGGGCGTGATTGATCACCGTCGCCCCGGTGGCGCCGGCATCGCGCGCCGCCTTCAGCGTCTTGTCGGTCTTGTTGTCATCGACCAGGGCAATAATCAGTTTGAAATGCATGCCAACCTCCTTTGGTTCTGGCAGCCTGTTCGATAAATCTGCTTGGCTCCGTGAAAAAAGATCTTTCTCGCAAAGTCTAGTAGGGTGGGCACGTCTTTTGTGCCCACGCATTATCCCATGCTCTGACAATACCGCGTGGGCACACAAAACGTGCCCACCTGACTGGAATCCAACCCCCTACTCATTTTCCCGCGACTGTTGCGCCACCTGCTGCCGCCGCGCCTTCCACTGGCTCAATTGTGCATAGCCCAGCACGGCCATGATGGGAAACAGGCTGGCGAAGGCGATCAGACCAAAGCCATCCAGCAGCGCGCTGCGACCCGGCACCGTGCTGGCCAGCCCCAGGCCCAGGGCGGTAACCAGGGGCACCGTCACCGTGGAGGTGGTCACGCCGCCGGAATCATAGGCCAGGGCAATAATCATCTTCGGCGCGAACAGGGTCTGCGCCATCACCACCACGTAGCCGACGATGATGAAATTCTCCAACGGCAGGCCGGTAACGATGCGATACGCCCCCAGTGCGATGCCCACCGCCACCCCCAGCGCCACCGCCACGCGCAGCCCGACCACACCGATGGCGCCGCCGGAGACCTCGTTGGCCTTGATGGCCACCGCCAGCAGCGAGGGCTCGGCGAGGGTGGTGGCAAAGCCGATGGCGAAGGCGAACAGGTACACCCATTTATAGTGATGCCATTGCAGCAGCTCGCCGACGCTGTCCAGCGAGGCGGCCAGAAAGGCGGGATCGGTAAGCTGCTGGGCCATGATCTTGCCGAGCGGAAACAGCGCCTTCTCCAGCCCCACCAGAAACAACGCCAGCCCCAGCAGCACGAACAGGAAGCCCAGCAGCACCCGGCGCAGATTGGGCACCGGGCGGCGGATCACCAGAAACTGCATGCCGAAGATGATGGCCGCGATGGGCAGCACGTCGCGCAGCGTCAGCACCAGGGTTTCGAGGATATCCAGCAGCAGGCCCATCAGATCAGCATCCCGTAACCCATGACGAAGATCATCGGCGTCAGCGAGGCGAAGGCGATGAGGCCGAAGCCGTCGACCATCGGATTGCGTCCGCGGATACTCGCCGCCAGCCCCACGCCCAGCGCGGTGACCAGCGGCACGGTGATGGTGGAGGTGGTGACGCCGCCGGAATCATAGGCGATACCGATGATGGTGTCCGGCGCGAAGGCCGTCATCATCACCACGCCCAGGTAGCCACCGATGATCAGGTACTGGACCGGCCAGCCACGCAGGATGCGCAGCACGCCGATGAGGATCGCCAGCCCCACCGACACCGCTACCGTCAGGCGCAGGCCCAGGGCATAGCTGTCGCGGGCCTCATCGGTGGCGGCGATGACACCGCCGCTGGCCGCCACTTCCGCGGCCTCCCCGGCCACCGCGATCAGCGCCGGCTCCGCCACCGTGGTGCCAAAGCCGAGCAGAAAACTAAAGGTCAGCAGCCAGAACAGGCTGCCCTTGCGGGCAAAATCGTAGGCCAGGGACTCGCCGATGGGAAACAACCCCATCTCCAGCCCGCGCACGAACAGGGTCAGGCCCACCACCACCAGCAGCGTGCCGACGAAGATCTCGCCCATGTTGGGAATCGGCTGCTGCAACACCACTAACTGGAAAAAGCCGATCACCAGCACGATCGGCGCCAGGTCA
>DRQN01000074.1 GCA_011371455.1 Gammaproteobacteria bacterium | reverse complement strand
TCCTCATCAACCTGGTCGTGGCGGCCATGGCCGGTGCCTTCATCCCGCTGGCCCTGGAGCGCCTGGGCGTGGACCCGGCCCTGGCCGGCGGCGTGGTGCTCACCACCGTCACCGACGTGGTGGGTTTTCTGTCCTTCCTCGGCCTAGCTTCCGTGATCCTCGCCTAACATGCCACGCCCCGTCACGCCTCTGGTCGCGGTGGACATCATTATCGAGATGAGCGACCGCCCCGGCCGCCCCATCCTGCTCATCGAGCGTAAAAACCCACCCCTTGGCTGGGCGTTGCCGGGCGGTTTCGTCGATGTCGGCGAGCGCCTGGAGCAGGCAGCGCGTCGCGAGGCGCGCGAGGAAGTCTCTCTCGACGTACGGCTCAAGGTATTGCTGGGCTGTTACTCGGACCCGGCCCGTGACCCGCGCGGCCACACCATCAGCCCGGTCTACGTGGCCGAGGCCAGCGGCGAGCCGCACGCCGCCGATGATGCCGCCAGGGTACGCTGCTTCCTGCCCGGCGAGCTGCCCGCGGCGCTGGCCTTCGACCACGCCCTGATCCTCGCCGACTACCGCCGCTACCGCGACACCGGCCAGCTTGCGCCCCTGCGCTGAGGCCCCGCGCTCAATCGGGCAGGCCGGTTGTCGCCATGACACATTAGAGAGTGTTCTCAACGAATCGATAGTGCCCCTAAAGTTGTGACCCGCCGGGGTCGATGGCCTGGGTGGTTTGGGTACCCGTTCACTCAAGGGAGATTTACATGAAACGCCTGCTCTATATCCTGGTGATGGCCGCTGCCACGGCAGTCGCTCACGCTGCGCCGGTCTACCACCCGCCGGGAGCCAATCTGACCTCCGGCGATGTCAGCAACAGCCAGTCCATCATGTCGGACATCACCAACCCCGCCGCCAGCGCGGTGCAGCTGGAGCGCGATGGCGCGCATGTACAGTTCGGCATCATCGGCAATATCGGTATCGGCATCGAATATGGCCAGGTGGACAACATCTTCAACGTCATCGACGAGAAGGCCAAGGCCTATTCCAGCGGCCTGGCGGTCACCCTGCCGACCCTGACGGGCGATGCCGCCACCGATGCCGCCGCGATCCAGAACGCCATCGATGTGCCGGTGGGGGATCTCAACGGTGTGCTCGCCACGGTGGCCGCCGATGGCTATGGAAAGGCCTTCGGTTCCATGAATCTGCCGCTGATGCCGGTGGTGGTGGGTAGCGACCTCCTCGGCGGTGCCCTGGTGTTCGATGCCAGCGCCTCGGTGACTTCCAAGGCCAACGGGATCCACGACAACATCGATATCGACTACTCCACCGTCGTGACCCAGCTGCAGACCTGGGACGGTGTCAGCCCCATCGACCTGGGTGAAGTGACCCTGGATCTCAACACACAGACGGTAAAGGTCGACAACAACACCCTGCTGCAGACCCGCGCCGCCGGCATCGGTGAGCTGGCCCTTGGTTACAGCCGCCAGCTGATGAAGCATGAGCAGGGCGGGCTGTTCGGCGGCCTGCGCGCCAAGTACTACAAGGTGGGGCTGGCGCAGTCGGCGACGCGGCTGGGCGATTTGACCGATGCCGAGCAGCTGTTCCAGGACATCCGCGACGCCACGTTCAATTACGACAGTAGTTTCGGCCTCGATTTGGGGGTCTTGTGGGTCAGCGAAAACTATCGCCTGGGCGCCACCGTGATGAACCTCAACGCGCCCAGGTTCACCTTCCCCGGCCTGGATGTCACGGGCTATTCGCCCGGGCCCATCGCCGACCAGCTTGCCCGGAATTATGTCTACACCATGGAGGCCCAGCTCAAGTTGGAGGCGGCCCTGTTCTCCAGTGATCGCCATTGGGTTCTCAACGCCGGGCTGGATGCCAACGCGGTCCCCGACCCCTTCGGTGACGACTATCAGTGGGCGACCCTGAGCGCGGCCTACCTGACCGACAGCTGGTGGATTCCGGGGGGGCGGATCGGCTATCGCGGTAATCTGGCCGGGGAGAAGATGAACTATGTCACCCTCGGCGCCACCCTGTTCAAGGCCTTCAACATCGACTTGGCCATGGCGCTGAACGAGGTCACCATCGACGGCACCAGCGTGCCCCGCGGCGCGATGCTCAACATGGGGCTCGAACTGTCCTTCTGATTGCCGCCCGCCCGGCGCAGCAATCCCCGCAGCGGGGTTTTCATCCTGAATCCGTCACGAACTCACGGACGCAGGTTCATCAGTCTTCAGAATTGAAAGCCGAGCTGTGCGTGGGCGCCGGTCTGCTCCTCGCTGTAGGAGCCGGCGATGTCGAAGGAGAGAAACCCCACCGCCAGTCCCATGCCCAGCGAGGCGGTGCCGACCTGGGTACCGGTCAGGTTCTGCTGATAGCCGCTGCGCAGGGCGAGCCAGCGCCAGGGTTTGTATTCCGCGCCCAGGGCGAGCATTTGGGTGGCGGCGTCGAAACCGGCGGCCTGATTGCGCATCAGGTCGAGGTCCAGTTCCAGCACTGTGCGCCGGCTCTGGTAGGCCAAACCGGCACGCAGCTGCGGGGCGATGTCGAAATAGTCCCCCGTCGCGCCATATTCGAAGCTGCCGGAAAGCAGGTTCTTGGCCATCAGGCCCATCTTCCAGACACCGAATTCCTTCAGCACGCCGACATCCAGATTGAAGATCGAACTGCTGCTGTACTGGCTGCGGTCGATGCCGGTGTCGGCGGTGCGGATGTCCTCGCTGTAGCCATAGCCCTCGACGAAGA
This sequence comes from Gammaproteobacteria bacterium, assembly GCA_011371455.1. Taxonomy (GTDB): domain Bacteria; phylum Pseudomonadota; class Gammaproteobacteria; order SZUA-152; family SZUA-152; genus DRQN01. The sequence goes on along the minus strand of DRQN01000074.1, from coordinate 11,167 downwards.
GAAACTTGACGTTGAAGCCGACCGCCAGCTGACGGCGCCAGCCGGCGCCATCGAGCGACTTGGCGGCGGTGACGCCGTTTTCCAGCACGCGTGCGCCACGATGCTCGATGCGGGAGGCGTACTGGGGGTTGCCGGGATCGCTCAGGTCGTCGCCGGCGATGCTGGCGCGGGCATTGGCCCAGTCATAGATGTGGATATAGGCCGCGCCGCTGAGCAGGCGGCTGGGGATGGCGAGCAGAATGGCGCTGTTGCCGCCTTCGCGGTAAATGGCGCCATCCATGGCATCGAGGCGCGCCTGTACCGTGTCCCGGTTGGCGTTGGTGGGACTGGCGTCCAGGGTCTCGGCGGCCTGCTGGAAGGCGGCCAGATTGTCCTTCAATTCGTCGGGGTCGCCGCGCTGGCGGCCCACGCCGGGGGCCATCAGGAACCACTCGTGACGTTCCTCGGCGGTGGTCAACAGGGCCGGGTTGTTGAAGGTGGCGTAGCGGGCGCCAGTGGCGACGCCGACGCCGCCCATGCCGGCGGCGCGCACGTCGAAGACGCCAAAGGGCTGCGCCTGGGCGGTGCCGGCGCTGGCCAGCAGGCCGAGGCCGGCCAGTGTTGCGCTGATACGCCAGTGGCGCATCAGTGTGGCTCCCCGGTCCACAGCATGTCCAGGACGGCATCCAGGCCGCGGTGGTGGAGGGCGGCATCGGCCCGGGTACGCACCGCGGGCTTGGCGTGATAGGCCACGCCGAGACCGGCCGCGGCGAGCATTTTCAGGTCGTTGGCGCCGTCGCCCATGGCCACTACCTGCGAGGGGTGGATGCCCAGTTCATGGCACAGGGCGGTGAGGTAGCTGGCCTTGGCCTCGGCGCCGACGATGGCGCCTTCCACCGAGCCCAGCAGCTTGCCGTCTTTTTCGGCGAGGACGTTGGCGAGGGTGAAGTCCAGCCCCAGGCGCGCCTTCAGGCGGTCGGTGAAAAAGGTAAAGCCGCCGGACACCAGGGCCAGCTTGATGCCGCGCGCCTTGAGGCCGCGGATGAGGGTTTCCGCGCCCGGATTGAGGCGCAGGCGCTCGTCGTAGACCTGTTGCAGGGCCGAGGTGTTCAGCCCTTCCAGGAGTGCGACGCGCTGGCGCAGGGAGGCCTCGAAGTCGATTTCGCCGCGCATGGCGGCCTCGGTGATGGCGGCCACCTGTGGCTTGACGCCGACGAAATCGGCGATTTCGTCCACGCACTCGATGCTGATCAGGGTGGAGTCCATGTCCGTGATCAGCAGGCCGACGCCGGCCGGGTCGAAGTCGGCGGGCAGGGTGTTGATGTCCAGATGCAGCCCGGCGCGCAGGGCCTCCAGGGCGGCGTGATCCAGTACTGCGTCGTGCTGGATGCGGAAGTGACCGCCGCAGTCCTGCAGCTCGCCGCCCAGACGTTCATTCAGGGCGGTGCGTTGCTCGGTGCTCAGCTCGGCGGCGTGGACGAGGATGGTGGGCATGGCTTTGTGCGGCTCGGATCAAGGGTTCCCTGCATTCTAATGCCCTCACTGGCGGATGTCAGCGCACTTCACTCAGTAATTGCGCAATCATGCGCTGCGCCTGGGCGAGATAGCTGCCGCCGAACAGGTTGAAATGGTTGAGGACGTGGTAGAGGTTGTAGAGGGTCTTGCGGCTGGCGTAGCCGGGATCCAGTGGCCAGGCCTCTTGGTAAGCGGCATAGAATGCGGACGGAAAGCCGCCGAACAGCTCGGTCATGGCGAGGTCGGTCTCGCGGTCTCCGTAATAGACGGCCGGGTCGAAGATCACCGGCCGGCCGCCTTCGCTGAAGGCATAGTTACCGGACCAGAGATCGCCGTGCAGCAGGCTGGGGCCGGGCCGGTAGTCGCTGAAAAAATCGGCGACATGGGCCAGCAGTCGTTCGGCCTGGGGGCCGAGATGGCCGCCCTTGTCGGCCGCCAGCCGCAGCTGGGGGCCGAGGCGGTGTTGTTGCCAGAAGTGCACCCAGTCGGTTTCTTCCGTGTTGATCTGCGGGGTGGCGCCGATGGTGTTGTCGCGCCGCCAGCCGAAGCGCTGGTGTTGGCAGCGGTGCATCTGCGCCAGTTCACGGCCCAGCCGCTCAGCGCTGCCACGGCCACTCAGCGGCAGGTATTCGAGCACCAGATAGGCCTCGTCCACGGCAATGCCATGGCACACCGGCGCCGGGGCATGGATGCTGTGGCTGCGCAGGATGTCGTTCAGCCCCTCGGCCTCGGCGGCGAACATGTCGAGGCGGGCGGCCTGGTTGAGCTTGACGAAGAAGCGTTGTTTGCCATCACTGAGGGTGTAGGCCGAATTGATGCAGCCCCCACCCTCGGCGTGGGCTTCGTGCGTGGTGAAGACCTGTCCCGTGGCTTCGCTGATGTGTCGGTCGATGGTCGTCCAGTCTGGCATGTCCGGCCTCTGATTCGGCTCGTGATGGCAGGGTAGTTAGGCTGCAAAGTTCACATTGATTCTAGCATCTCGGCGCTAACTGCTTGGACAATATGGCAGATGTGTGCTTATCCACAAAATCTGTGGATAACTTTGTGCATAAAATGGGGGAAAGGCCCGCAGGGCTTGTGGGTGCTGGCATTGTGTTGGATTGGTCAAAATTTAAACGCCGGAACAAACTCATACTTTACAATAAGTTAGCGTTGTCAATAGGTAGTGCGTGACATTTTTTCGGCAGAAGTGTCAGGTTTTGTGGGGGATTTTTGCGACTGTGCATAAATTGCTTCCCGAAGGGCCTGATACGACTCCTTGGAGGCCCTGCCGGGTGAATTTGCGATGCAGGTAGGTCGTGGAAGTGGCAAACACGATGGCAACAAAAAAGGCCGACACGCGATGTCGGCCTTTTTTGTTGCCATCAGGTGATGCCGGGCTTAGAGGGCCAGGATGAAATCCACCAGCTTCTCGATGTTGGCATCGGTGACGCGCGGTGAGTAAGGAGGCATCGGCGCCGGACCCCAGACGCCCTTGCCGCCTTTCTTGACCCTGCTTATCAGCAGATCACGGGCGTCAGCCTCACCCTTGTACTTGGCGGCGACGTCCTTCCAGGACGGGCCAACGATCTTCTTTTCAACGCTGTGGCAAGCCAGGCAGCCGCTCTTCTTGGCCAGATCCAGGTCGGCGGAGGCCTGACCAGACACGAACAGCGCAGCAGCAGCGATAGGCGCAATTAACCATTTTGCATTCATAGGTATTCCCCTCGGATATTTGATGTAGGCAGGAATGGAACTGCGAGCCTGGACTCTGCTTTCCCCCTCCCCTGTTTTGTGTATTTGGAGTCGTGTTTGATGCGCGGCCTTCGTCGTGCCGGTCATCCTTGGGATTCCTGAGCGCCAAAGTCGCGTACAGCAAAACCCAAGGCGGCTTTATGCCATTGGGAAGAAGGTGCTGTCAAGTTCAGCTTGCATTCAGTTCTTCTGTGTTTGGTGATATCACCAGCTCAAAATGACCCAGGAGGGAATGAGGAAATCGGGGGCCAACTCGTTGGTGCGCGTCTCCAGGTCGCCGTCACCATCGGCATCGACCAGGTAGTAGGGGGCGCCCTTCTGGGGGGTGATGCGAATCATGTACAGCTTGCCGTTGATGCGGTATTCGTTGATGGTTTCCTGGCCGGGAGACTGAATGACGATGCCGTTTTCGGCGCCGTCTTCATCTTCGGTGTTCTCCGCTTCGCCGGCCTGGGCGCCGAAGGCCAGCAGACCGAGGCAGAAAAACAGGCTGGCGCGCCAGCGGGCGCGAAGGGGAGGGGAAGAATCGCGTGTTCCGCGTCCAAACATGGGATAATCGTCAGGCATGTGATCCAGTCTAACCCATCCTATTCCAACTCGTCCAAGCTCACACCATGACCAACAGACCCCGCCTGATCCTCGTCGATGGCTCGTCCTACCTGTACCGCGCCTTCCACGCCCTGCCCTCGCTGAGCAACTCCAAGGGCCAGCACACGGGGGCCATCTACGGCGTCGCCAACATGCTGCGGCGGCTGATCAAGGACTACCACCCGGAGCGGATGGCGGTGGTGTTCGACGCCAAGGGCAAGACCTTCCGCGATGACCTCTACGCCGCCTACAAGGCCAACCGCCCGCCCATGCCCGAGGAGCTGCGGGGCCAGGTGGAGCTGCTGCACCATCTGGTGGAGGCCATGGGCCTGCCGATGCTGGTGATCGACGGGGTGGAGGCGGACGACGTCATCGGCACCCTGGCCCGCCAGGCCACCGAGGCCGGCATGGACACGGTGATCTCCACCGGCGACAAGGACATGGCGCAGCTGGTGGACGAGCACGTCACCCTGGTCAACACCATGGACGGCACCACCATGGACGTGGCCGGCGTGGAGGCGAAGTTCGGCATCCCGCCCGCGCTGGTCGTCGACTACCTGGCCCTGGTGGGCGACACCTCGGACAACATCCCCGGGGTGCCCAAGGTGGGTCCCAAGACCGCGGTGAAGTGGCTGAAGCAATACGGCAGCCTGGACGGGATCATGGCCCATGCCGACGAGATCAAGGGCAAGGTGGGCGAGAACCTGCGCGCCTCGCTGGCGCAGCTGCCCCTGTCGCGCCAGCTGGCCACCATCCGGCGCGACGTGCCCCTGCCCGGCGGCCCCGAGACCCTGCGCCTGCGCGAGCCGGACCACGAACGGCTCAAGGCCCTGGTGGGCGAGCTGGAGTTCAAGTCCTGGCTGTCGGAACTGCTCGCCGGCGAGGCAGGCGGCGAGGCGAGCGACGGCGGCGACGCTGGCCACGGCGATTGCGACTACCAGATCGTGCAGGACCGCGCCGCCTTCGAGGCCTGGCTGGAGCGCCTGCGGTCCGCCGGGCTGTTCGCCTTCGACACCGAGACCACCAGCCTCGACTACATGCAGGCGCGGGTGGTGGGCGTGTCCTTCGCCGTCGAGGCGGGCGAGGCGGCCTACGTGCCGCTGGCCCACGAGGACCCCATGGGCGGCGAGCAGCTGGACCGCGACTGGGTGCTGGAGCGGCTGCGCCCGCTGCTGGCGTCCGCCGACACCCCCCTGCTGGGGCAGAACCTCAAGTACGACCGCAACGTGTTGCTCAACCACGGCATCGAACTGCGCGGCATGGCCTTCGACACCATGCTCGAATCCTACGTGCTGGACAGCACCGCCTCGCGCCACGACATGGACTCGCTGGCGCTCAAGTACCTCAACCGCAAGACCACCAGCTACGCGGACGTGGCCGGCAAGGGCGCCAAGGAGGTGAGCTTCGAGCAGGTGCCCATCGCCGACGCCGGCCCCTACGCCGCCGAGGACGCCGACATCACCCTGCGCCTGCACCAGGTGCTGTGGCCGAAACTGGAGACCGAGCCGAGGCTCAAGGCCCTGTTCCGCGACATCGAGATGCCGCTGATCCCGGTGCTCTCGGACATGGAGCGCACGGGGGTGCTGGTGGACGCCGGCATGCTGGCGCGGCAGAGCGAGGAGCTGGCGGCGCGCATGGCGGAGATCGAGCAGGAGGCCTTCGAGGTGGCCGGCGAGCCCTTCAACCTCGGCTCGCCCAAGCAGATTCAGGCCATCCTGTTCGACAAGCTGGGCCTGCCGGTGCTGAAGAAGACCCCCAAGGGGGCGCCCTCCACCGCCGAGGAGGTGCTGGCCGAGCTGGCCCTGGACTACCCCCTGCCGCGCCTGATCCTCGACTACCGCAGCCTGTCCAAGCTCAAGTCCACCTACACCGACAAGCTGCCCCGGCGCATCGACCCCGATACCGGCCGCGTGCACACCTCCTACCACCAGGCGGTGGCCAGCACCGGGCGGCTGTCCTCCTCCGACCCCAACCTGCAGAACATCCCGGTGCGCACCGCGGAGGGGCGGCGCATCCGCCAGGCCTTCGTCGCCCCCGAGGGCCACCGCATCCTCGCCGCCGACTACTCGCAGATCGAGCTGCGCATCATGGCCCACCTGTCCGGCGACGAGGGCCTGCTGCGCGCCTTCGCCGCGGGCGAGGACATCCACCGCGCCACCGCCGCCGAGGTCTTCGGCGTGCCCCTGGAAGAGGTCACCCACGAGCAGCGGCGCAGCGCCAAGGCTATCAACTTCGGCCTCATCTACGGCATGTCCGCCTTCGGCCTGGCGCGCCAGCTGGGCATCCCGCGCCAGGCGGCGCAGGAGTACGTGGATCTCTACTTCCAGCGCTACCCGGGGGTGAAGGCCTTCATGGACCGCACCCGCGAGAGCGCCCGCGAGCTGGGCTACGTGGAGACGGTGTTCGGCCGCCGCCTGTATCTGCCGGAGATCAACCACCGCAACGGCCAGCGCCGCCAGTATGCCGAGCGCACCGCCATCAACGCCCCCATGCAGGGCACCGCGGCGGACATCATCAAGCTGGCCATGATCGAGACCCACCGCTGGATCGGCGAGGGGGAGCTGGACGTGCGGCTGATCATGCAGGTGCACGACGAGCTGGTGTTCGAGGTGCACGAGGACCAGGTGGCGGCGGCGCGCGAGCGCATCGAGGCCTGCATGACCGGGGTGGCCGAGCTGCGCGTGCCGCTGGTGGTGGAGTCCGGGGTGGGCATGAACTGGGACGAGGCGCACTAAAAAGGCGTGTCGCCACGGCCGGTTATAAAAAACTTTTAACAAGGTGCGAAACTTTTTCTGGCACCGGCCGTCATAGTAGGTGAGTGAGCGCTGAGCGCTCCTCCCCGCTCCTCCTCCCTAGCGGGTATTCAAGTCCCGGCGCCCCCAATGCCGGGTATTGACCCCGGTGCCTGCCCCCTCCCAATGAAGGTCACCGGGGTTTTTTTTGCCCCGGTTTGTTTCGATCGGCTCCCCGGCTTTCGTCTATTTCTCTTCGTCGTTGTCGGCTGCCAGGCGCAGCCAGTGATCGAGCCGCTCCTGCACGCCATCGATGCCGCTGCCCTTGAGGGCGGAGAACAGCTGCACGCTGGTGCTGCCGGGCGGCGCCTGGCGGGCCAGTTCGTCACGCACCTTCATCAGGATGGCCTGGGCCGGGCCACGCTTGAGCTTGTCGGCCTTGGTCAATAACACGTGTACCGGCATGCCGACGTGCCAGCACCAGTCGAGCAGCTGCCGGTCGACATCGCGCAGGGGGTGACGTACGTCCATCAGCAGAATCAGTCCCTGCAGCGACTGACGGCTGGCGAGATAGTTTTCCATGGTCTCCTGCCAGCGCCGCTTGACAGCCTCGGCGACCTTGGCATAGCCATAGCCCGGCAGGTCGACCAGGCGGCGTTCCCCGTCCAGGGAAAAGAAGTTGATCAGCTGGGTGCGCCCCGGTGTCTTGCTGGTGCGGGCCAGGGACTTTTGCCGCGTGATGCGGTTCAAGGCGCTGGATTTGCCGGCATTGGAGCGCCCGGCAAAGGCCACCTCGAAGCCCTCATCGGGCGGCAGCTGGGTGAGCTGCGCGGCGCTGGTGAGGAAACTGGCCTGGGGGTAGGGGGACTTCTTTTTCGGGCGGCTCTGTGGCATGAGTGGGCTCGGTAGGCGAGATGGGCAGGGGAACATCATTATAAAGTGGCAATTTGCCAAAAGCTGCAATAACCTAAGGGCCTATCGAATTCAGGTGGTCGTCGAGGAGGGGGGCCGAAACGGTCTTTGCCATCGTCCACGGATTCCGGCCCGCTCGCTGGCTGGGGTTATTGCTGCGGCCTGCCGACAGGCCGTCAGGCAGGGAGTGGATGTTGCAACAGGGCCGCATCAGGCGTGAATAACGGGAATGACGAAAGTAAGCGTAATACGATGGCAGGTGCAGGTTTTTCTTTTTTTGCTGGCCTTGCTGGCCGTGGCTTCGGCCCAGGCTGCCGGCAGTGCAGCGGCCGGCAAGGACAAGGCCCGCGCCTGCCAGGTTTGCCACGGCAAGGGGGGCGTAAGCTCCAACCCGACCTACCCGATACTGGCGGGTCAGCATGCCAAATACCTGGTGAAGCAGCTCAAGGCCTTTCGCAGCGGCACGCGTAAAGACCCCATCATGAACGGTATAGCGGCGAAAATGTCAGATCAGGACATGGAAGACGTTGCGGCGTTCTTTGAGAGCAGCCAGTCGGGATTCATGAGGCTGAGGTGACCGCGCCGAGGCGGGCTGTTGCGCCTCGCGATCTCTGGGCCGGTTTGGCATCATTCACGGTTTTTTCTGGTTTCAATCATTCATTCTTAATCTTTCAATTTAGGAGAGCAATGTTATGAAAGGGTCGCATCTCGCGCTCTGTATGCTGCTGGGTTTCAGTGCCAACGCCAATGCCGCCGGTGATCCTGTCGCCGGCAAGGAGAAGTCCGCCATGTGTCAGGGCTGTCATGGGGAAGATGGCAACAGCTTCAACCCTGAATGGCCGAGCCTGGCCGGGCAGGTTCCCAGCTATCTGACGAAACAGATGCGCGACTTTCAGTCCGGCGCGCGCAAGGATGACACCATGGGCGGCATGGTAGAGGGCCTGTCCGAGGAAGACATTGCCGATATCGTGGCCTATTTCAGCAGCCAGAAGGCCAAGGCAGAGGAAGGCGAACTCAACAGCAAGGGGCGCAAGCTGTACGTGGGTGGCAACCGCTACACCAACGTGCCCTCCTGCGCCGGTTGTCACGGTCCGAATGCGGTGGGCAACGATCCGGCGGGCTTTCCGCGCCTGGCCGGGCAGAAGGCGGGCTATATCAGCAAGGCGCTGCATGATTTCCGCACCGAGGCGCGCACCAACGATGTCAACGGCATGATGCAGGGCGTGGCCGCGAAGATGTCCGACAAGGACATCGCCGCCGTCGCCGAGTATCTGTCGAGGCTGGACAAGTAGACGGCCCGATGGCCCGGGGGAGTTTTCCCCAGGCCGCACCATGAAAAAAGCCACCGTGTTCGCCGCGGTGGCTTTTTTATTTGCTGGCGGGGGCGGGCGGCTATTTGCGGCCTGGCATGTTGAAGTAGCTGGACAGGCTGGAAAGGTCGTTGCTGGCCTGGCGGAACAGGTGGTCGAGGCTGACGATGGCGTGTTCCAGCAGGTTCACGGTGATGTAGGGGTGCTCCACGCGCAGGCGCTTGTACATGGCGCGCGACAGCTTCAGTAGCTGGGTATCGTCCTGCATGGCGCGGGCTCGCACGGAGCGCGGCTTGCGGTCGAAGAAGGACATCTCACCCATCAGTTCGCCGGCGTGAATCAGGCCCACCTGGCTTTCGGTCCGTTCTCCGACGAACAGCGCCGCCTCGCCCTTGATGACGAAATACAAGGCTTCGCCCACGTCGCCGATGTCGGCGATGATGTCGCCCTTGTCGAAGATCACCAGTTCGGTGTAGTCGATGAGGGTGGTGACTTCTTTGATGGTCAGGGACTCGCACAGGTATTGCTGGTTGAGAAACTGGGCCAGATCGATCTTTTCGGAGACCATGAGGGTCGTGCTCCTTGTGAAATGGTGTCGGTGCCGGTGGTGCGCCGGCGGGAACCTTTGCGCCGCACAGGTGGCCTAAGCTCAGGCGCCTGCGATGCCTGCCTATAGCCTGAATCCGTGGATTTAGGGCGGGTGAAGTATACAGCTGCTTGATTCGCATCGCGTAATGAACAATCGAGGGGATAGCGGGGCTATCGCCAGGAATTTTCATATAGCGAGGTGAATCAATGAGTTGCGTCATTCGCCGTCATAAGCCCACGGATTCAGGCTTATAGGATAAACCATGCAACCGGCGGCGAGAATCAGTGCTTGTGCGGTTTGCGTTCGGGTAGTGATTTGGATAGGCTCGCCGAAACAGCGCCACGCCCGGTGCGCGTCCACACGACGCGCGCCGAGATCGTCAACCAAGAACCCATCAAGAACAAAATCCGAGGTTTTTCGATGAAGATTTCGACCCATAAAATCGCCATCCTGTTTGCCAGCCTGGCCCTGCTGGGGGCATCGGTTTCCAACAGCTTTGCCGCCCGCTATCAGGAAGGCGTGGACTATGAGCGCGTGACGCCGCCGCAGCCGACCACCGCCGCGCCGGGCCAGGTGGAAGTGGTAGCGCTGTTCTGGTACGGCTGCCCGCACTGTTACCGCCTGGAGCCCTATGTCAATCGTTGGCTGAAGAAAAAGCCCGCCAACGTGAAGTTCGTGCTCATGCCCGGCGTGTTCCGGCCCGAATGGGAGATCGGTGCACGCGCCTACTACACGGCCGAGATCCTCGGTGTAGTGGACAAGGTGCATGAGCCCATGTTCGAGGCCATTCACGAGCAGAAGCGCCGTATGGACACCGAGGCCGAGATCATGGCCCTGTTCAAGCAGCACGGCGTGGCGGAGAAAGACTTCAAGCGCGTGTTCCGTTCCTTCGCGGTGGAGACCAAGCTGCGCCGCGCGCGTGACATGGGCTACCGCTACGGTGCCCGTGGCGTGCCCACCATCATCGTCAACGGCAAGTACCGTACCGGCATCCAGGAGGCCGGCGGCAGTGCCCGCGTGTTCCAGGTGGTCGACTACCTGGTGCAGCAGGAAAGCAAATAATCCATGCCCCTGAGCGGGCAGACCCGGCTATCGGGCAGCTCGGCGCCATGAAGGCCGCCGAGCTGTTCGTTCGTTGTCTGGAAAACGAGGGCGTCGAGTACATCTTCGGCATTCCCGGCGAGGAAAACCTCGACATGATGGATGCGCTGCTGTCGTCGCGTATCCAGTTCATCAGCACCCGTCACGAGCAGGGCGCGGCCTTCATGGCCGACGTCTACGGCCGCCTCACCGGTCGCGCCGGGGTGTGCATGGCCACCCTCGGCCCCGGCGCCACCAATCTCATCACCGGCGTTGCCGATGCCAACATGGACCACGCCCCGCTGGTGGCCATCGCCGGCCAGGCCGACACCCACCGCCTGCACAAGGAATCCCATCAGGTGCTGGACCTGGAGGAGCTGTTCCGCAGTTTCACCAAGTATTCCTCGCGCCTGCTCGCCCCGGACATCATCCCTGAGGTGACGCGCAAGGCCTTCAAGGTGGCGCAGACGGAAAAGACCGGCGCCTGCTTCATCGAATTCCCGGAAAACATCGCCAAGATGACGCTGGACGACGTGCCCCTGGCGGTGAAGCATTCCTCCATGCCGGAGCCGCCGGCAGAGCGTGTGACGCGCGCCGCGGAGCTGATCTCCGCCGCCCGCGAACCCATCATCCTGGCCGGCAATGGCGTGGTGCGCGCCGGCGCCTGGGAGAACCTGGCGGCCTTCGCCGAGCGTCTGCAGATTCCGGTGGCCAACACCTTCATGGCC
>DRQN01000073.1 GCA_011371455.1 Gammaproteobacteria bacterium | reverse complement strand
CTGACCCAGTTCTTTATTTCCGGGCTGGTGCTGGTGATTGCGATCCTTGGCGGCGTCATCAACTTCCAGTTGATCGCCCTGCCCATGTCGGAGATGGTCGGCGGCACCAGCCAGCTCGGCCCGGTGCGCACCGCCGACGTGGCGGCCATGGTGATCATCATGGTGGAAGTCGCCATGGGCCTGTTCCTGCTGGAGTCGCTGCGCATCACGCGGCTGTTTCCCATCATCGGCAGCATGGACGACGCGATGCGCAAGCGCATGATCGTGATCACCTTCAGCATCCTGTTCATTCTCGCCTCCATCGAGGCATCACTGGCCTACATGCGTGACCTGCTGGCGATGGATCGCGAGGCGATCGCCCAGTCGCTGGCTGGCTCGGGCGTGGTCGAGGCGCAGTTCCGCTGGATTCCCTCCATCGGGCAAATGGTGATGGGCTTCATTCTGCCCTTCACGCTGGCCTTCGTCGCCATCCCCCTGGAGTCCTTCATCCATTCCTCGCGCACCGTCATGGGCATTGCCATGGCCGGGCTGCTGCGCAGCATCGCCTTCGTGCTGTGGCTGCTGGGCAATGTCAGTTACCAGATAGGCAAGGTGCTGGTGAGTCTCTATGACCTCGTCATCATGCTGCCGCTGCGTATCGAACAGATGGTCTCCAGCCTGGGTAAAAGCCGGGAGCCCTCATTGAATGAAGGCTATGAAGACGAGCTGCCGGTAAACGCCCTGCCCACGAAATCTTCGACAAAATAAAGGAGCCGACAATGAAAAACGTCATCTTGATACCGATGGTGATGGCAGCCCTTTTGCTGACGGGTTGCAATGAACGGGAACACCAGCCGAAATCCAAGGCCGTCTACATGCTGTTGGACACCTCGGGCACCTACACCGAGGAACTGGCCAAGGCGCAAAAGATCATCAACTATCTGCTGATGAGCCTGAACAGTGGCGACTCCATCGCCGTGGCGCGCATCGACAGCGGCAGCTTCAGTGAAAAGGACATCGTCGCCAAGGTCACCTTCGACAGCCGGCCGAGCACGGTGAATGAACAGAAGCGCGCCTTCAAGCGCAAGATCGATGCCTTCATCGAAACCGCAAAGGGCAGCCCTCACACCGACATCAGTGGTGGCATTCTGCAGGCCGGGGAATACCTCACCGAGACCGGTGCCGATGAACGCTACGCGCTGATCTTCTCCGACCTGGAAGAGGACCTGGAAAAGGGCCATGTGCGAGACTTTCTGATCCCCCTGGTGGACATCAAAGTGATTGCGCTGAACGTCACAAAACTGCGCTCGGACAACGTCGATCCACGCGACTACCTGCACCGGTTGGACGCCTGGGAGCAACGGGTTCAGGAGGGTGGCGGCAGCTGGCAGGTGGTCAATGACCTGGAGCGGCTGGATAGCTTGTTGGAGTTATAAGAGGCAATGCACAAAGCCGGCTGGGATGAGGCTGGCCGGCCTTTCCTCGTTCAGCTAAGGGGTTGGGGACACGAATCGCGGCCCCGGGGAAGGACTCAACAGCCGCATCATTGAAGGCATGGCGTATCCCTGGGCTGTTAACCCGTGCATTCTCTTGGCCTGCGATAGCGGCAAGCACCGGATAGACCAGGGTCTGGCCATGACTGGCAGGGGCTTCAAGAATGTAGTCACCAAATGAGATTTATGGGCTGTCGGCTTTTTTTACACACTCGCAACGTCGGCCGATTGGCAGGGATATATGGCTTTGCAATACAGGTATTTATCGAGGTTGGCACCTTACTTGCTGGGGGGTGTTGCGTATGCCGCCAGGTAATTTTAAGGGCGGTGTTTTAATCTGTGACGTTGAACGGGATGGGGAAATGAAAAAAATCATTACGACGACGGCCTGCGCTGCACTCCTGTGTCTTGGCGGCCCGGCTATGGCGACATCCATTTATTATGAGGCCACTGATGTTGTGGGCACTGCTGAAATCACCTATGGCCTGGGGCCGGATGTCAACGCCCCCCCTGTATTCAGCTTTGCCGCTACTTCCGGGAGTGTCGATGAGAATCTCGGCCTTTTCGTGCCGGGGGAGTACACGATAAGCTTCACCCTGGATGGTTTCTGGGCGGACTTCAACGGGGATACTGTTTCGGATTTTGATCTGCCAGATACCAGTTTTACCTCAGATCCCTATCTGATTCCTGCGCTGCCGCCTTTCAATGGTACCGCTGGGGCGTTGACGTGGTCTGTAGACCCGTATTCCGGCGGGACCGTCAGCTATGACTTTGGCGATGTGGGACCCATTACAAACTTTGATGTCAACGAGATGCTGGCCGAGGTGGACCTGCTATACAGCGGCGGGATGAATGGCGTTATGACCGCAGATATCTACTGGGATACGTTGAGAATCGAACTGAATCGCACGGTCTCTGTTCCCGAGCCTTCGACCATTCTGATAATGGGTCTCGGCTTGCTTGGTTTGGTGGGTTACAACCGCAGGCGTATCCACCCCGGCAAGGTGGCGTGAGCCCGCTAGTTAGGAGGAGGTGTGCATTCTCAACCGTTGCCCTGGCATTGAATGCCGGGTATCGCTTTGCTCTCCCCGAGCCGCGCGAGGGTTGTGAATAGCAGCGTATAAAAAAGGCCGACCGGAAATAATCCGGCCGGCCTTTTTTACTTCTGGTCGTTTGCTCAGTGGACCTGAATCGTGGCTTGCTCGACCAGCAGGGGATACATGTAGCCCATGCCGAAGTCGGTATCCAGCACCACGGTGCCGGTGATGGTGACCTGGTCGCCGACCTTGGCGGTTTGCTTGCTGGTGACGATGAGGTTGTTGCTGTTCTGGCCGCCGGTGCCGTCCTGGATGTGGATGAAGTTGCGACGCATGATGCCGTTGTTGACCTTGACGACCTTGCCGGTGACGGTGACTTGCTGGCCTTTGAGGCTGGCAAATTCCTTGTTGACGGCTTCGACGGTCTTGGTGGCGGCGGCCATGGCGCCTGTGGCGATCAGGGCGGACAGGCTGAGGGTGAGGGCGAGCATGGTGGATTTCATAGGAGTTCTCTTCGTTGGTCTCTGGTTGGGTGATGTTCCCCGCGATGGGGCGGCGGGCCGGGTACGGCCAGCAGCTTACATTATCCCTTCAATTCGTGATTGTCGAGGGGGTAGCCGCGGTCGCGGTAGAAGCGGAAGCGTTCGCGGCCGCTGCGGCGGGCGTCGTTATCGGCGCCGACGACTTCGGCGACGCGCAGGAAGCGGCTGAAGAACAGCGGTACGTCGTTGGCCAGGTTGATGAGCACGTCGCTGTCGGTGTCTGGCGCCTCGTCGCTGCCGATGAGGATCGGTGAGTCGCAGTCCCGACCGGCCTGGTATTGCTCGTGGGGCAGGAAGCTGCCCTCGCGGAATACCCACAGCAGTTCGTCCATGTGCCGGGCCTGGGCGGGGCTGGCGGTGTGGATGTAGATGCGGTGGCCCAGGCGCCAGGCCTTTTCCGCCAGCTTGCAGGCGGTGTGTTCGCGCGAGCCGGTGGCGAGGATGTAAAAGTCGACCCTGGTCATGGGCAGTTATTTCCTGCTTTTGGCGCCTTTTCCCTTGGTCTTTTCCTTGCTTTCGCAGCGGTCGATGAGGTACTGGGTCAGCAGGGGCACGGGGCGGCCGGTGGCGCCCTTCTTTTCGCCGGAGACCCAGGCGGTGCCGGCGATGTCCATGTGCGCCCAGTGATATTTCTTGGTGAAGCGCGAGAGGAAGCAGGCGGCGGTGATGGTGCCGCCCTCGCGGCCGCCGATGTTGGGGATGTCGGCGAAGTTGCTCTTCAGCTGGTCCTGGTATTCGTCCCACAGGGGCAGTTCCCAGGCGCGGTCGCCACTGCTCTTGCCGGCGTTGAGCAGGTCGTGCACCAGGGGGGGGTGGTTGCCCAGCACGCCGCTGGCATGGCGGCCGAGGGCGATGACGCAGGCGCCGGTGAGGGTGGCGACGTCGATTACGGCGTCGGGCGAGAAGCGTTCGACGTAGGTCAGGGCGTCACAGAGGATGAGGCGGCCTTCGGCGTCGGTGTTGAGCACTTCGATGGTCTGCCCGGACATGCTGGTGACGATGTCGCCGGGCTTGTTGGCGGCGCCGTCGGGGAGGTTTTCACAGGTGGGGATGACCGCCACCAGGTTGATGGGCAAACCCAGTTCGCAGCAGGCGGTGAGGGCGCCGAGCACGGTGGCGGCGCCGCACATGTCGTATTTCATTTCGTCCATGGCCGCCGCGGGCTTGATGGAGATGCCGCCGGCGTCGAAGGTGATGCCCTTGCCCACCAGCACCACCGGCTTTTGTTTGCTGGTGCCGCCCTTGTATTCGGCAACGATGAGGTGCGGCGCCTCGCGCGAGCCCTTGGCCACGGACAGAAAGGAACCCATGCCGAGTTTTTCCAGTTGCGCCTGGCGCAGGATGTCCACTTTCAGTTTGTCGTATTTCTTGCCCTGACTGGCGGCCTGCTTGGCCAGGTAGGCCGGGGTGCAGATGTTGCCGGGCAGGTTGCCCAGATCCTTGGCCAGCGATACGCCCTCGGCGATGGCCTCGCCTTCACGCACGGCGCGCTCGCCAATGCCCAGGTCGCTGCGGCGCGGCACGGTGAGGATCAGCTTGCGCAACGGGCGGCGGATGTCGTCCTTCTTGGTCTTCAGGCTGTCGGCGCGGTAGAGGATTTCGCGGCTGCATTCCACCGTCTGGCGAACCTTCCAGTGCAGGTCGCGGCCCTTGACGTTGATCTCGGTGAGGTAGCAGGTGGCCTCCATGGTGCCGGTTTCGTCGAGGCGGGTCACGGCGCTGCCGATGATTTCGCGGTATTGCTTGTCGTTGATGTCGCGTTCGCGGCCGCAGCCGACCAGTAGCATGCGGTCGGCCATGGCGCCCTGGGGGTTGTGGATCAGCAGGGTCCTGCCGAGCTTGCCTTCCATGTCGCCGCGGCGTAGCACGGTGGAGAGAAAGCCGTCGCTGGCCTTGTCCAGGGCCTCGGCGGCGGGGCTGAGGCGGCGTGGTTCGAAGACGCCGACGACGACACAGGCGGAGCGTTGTTTTTCGGGGGAGCCACTCTTGATGCTGAATTCCATAGGTCTTCCTGTTTTGAATCTGCCGGGTTTCGCGCGGTTCTGTTGCGGGGGATTTTGTTATACGGTTAGCTTCCCTAGTCTACTCGAACTTCCGCGTTGGCCACAAAGTGTGGGCCCTTCATCATGATTCCAGGCTGAATTTCTTGATTATCGATCGCTATCTGGCAAAAGAGGTGGTGCAGGCCATGCTGGCCGTGCTGCTGGTGTTGCTGTTGATCTTCCTTGGCCGTTTCTTTGCCGTCTATCTGTCCGATGCCCTGGCGGGCAAGATTTCCGCCGCCATCGTGCTCGACATGCTGATGCTGCGCACCGTCACCGCGCTGAGCAT
>DRQN01000072.1 GCA_011371455.1 Gammaproteobacteria bacterium | reverse complement strand
GTGACCCGCACCGGTGCGGTGATCAGGCTGCCCGCCAGTACGTCCGCCACCACCGGGGCGTTGATGGTGATGGTGCGGCTTTCGCCGGCGGCCAGGGTGTCCAGTGCCCATGTGGCTTCCAGACCATCGACACACCAGACATTGCTGCAGGACGCATCCGGCTCAGCATCGCCCATGTAGTTGAAACGCAGCTCCGGCGGTACCGTAAACACCACCGAAACATCATCCATCGGCTGCGCCGACACATTGCTCACGGTGATCGTATACGGGACCCTTCCACCGGCAACGGCCGGCCCATTGACAGAGATATCAACCAACAGGGGAGACACTATTTCCAGTGATGACAGTGTGGCTTGCACCGCGCTGACTCCGTCACTGACTGTCAAGCGGGCAGTGTAATTACCGCTTGTGGCATAGGTATGGCCTTGCGATGCCGTGTTGGCGCAATCATTGATGGTGTAGTCATTCGTGCCATCGGCATCGACATCGAGTTCGCAGGTTAGCGTGTCGCCATCGGCGTCGCTGACCTGCCAGTAAAAGGTGGTTGCCACGGTTGCGTAGGCCGGATTCGGCGACACGGTGAATTCATTGATGACAGGCGGCGCCGATACGGTGACATCCGTCGTGCTTTGCACTGCCGGGGCAATCCCGTCCGACACACTGAGGCGGGCCTGATAGGTTCCCGCCTGTCCGTAGGTATGCATCTGCGAGGCATTGTTGGCACAATCGTTGATGGTGTACTCAATGGAGCCGTCTGCATCGATGTCGAGTTCGCAGGTCAGCGTATCGCCATCGGCATCGCCGACGGCCCAGGTGAAGGTTGCCGGGCTGCCTTCTTCCACGGGGTTCGGTGTCACACCCAAGCTGGTATCAAACACTGGCGCCGTGTTGGCAGCGGAGACGGTTACCGCCAGGCTTTGCGCCACGCTGCCGCCCTTGCCGTCGCTGACGGTAAGCGTGGCGCTGTAACTGCCCGCCGCGACATAGGTATGGGCCTGTGAACCGTTGCTGGCGCAATCGGCGATGGTGTAATCGGTGCTGCCGTCGCCATCGGCATCCAGGGTGCAGGTCAGGGGATCGCCATCGGCATCGTTGACGGCCCAGGTGAAGGTCGCCGGGCTACCTTCTTCCACGGGATTCGGCGTCACACCCAGGCTGGTGTCGAACACCGGCGCCGTGTTGGAAGCCGCGGGATCGACGGTCACGGACACGGTCTGCTCAACCACTCCACCCTCGTCATCATCGATGATCAGCCTGGCGGCGTACGCACCCGCTGTGGCATAGGTATGCGCCTGCGAACCGGTATTGGCGCAATCGGGAATGGTGTAATCGGCGGTACTGTCACCATCGACATCCAGGCTACAGGTCAACGTATCGCCATCGGCATCGCTGACGGCCCAATTGAAGGTCACCGGACTGCCCGCGGTGGCCGGGTTGGGCGTAGCGCTGAAGTCACTACCGAAAACCGGCGGTGTATTGGCCGCAGTAACGGTGACAGCCACCGTACGGTCTGCTTCACCGCCGTTTCCGTCGCTTACGCTCAACGTAGCGGAATAACTGCCCGCGGCCGTGTAAGTATGTGCCTGCGATGTGGTATTGGCGCAGTCGGAAATGGTGTGATCGGCGGTGCCGTCACCATCGACGTCCAGGGTACAGGTCAGCGTGTCACCATTTGCATCACTGACATCCCAACTGAAGGTCACCGGCGTGTCGATATCCGCGGCATTCGGCGCCGCCTGGAAGCTGTTGACCACCGGCGGCTTTTGATTGTCGCCGCCGCCGTCATCACCACCACCACTGCCACCGCAGGCTGCCAGCGAGCCGGCCACGAGAAAAACAGCCACCTTGAGTAAATATTGCACGCCCATCACGCATCTCCCTTGAGTCTATATCCTGTGGTATTCGCATATTTCTATTTATACCTTACAATGCAAGATATCATGAATCAACCATCCCGTTACTTGTCGAGGGAAATTCTTCCGCTCCCCTTGAAGCCTCGGATTCAGTTAAACTTGTTGCAGCCCACCTGAGAAAGGGGGGAGGAAATTTCCGATGAAAAAGACAGCCACACCCAAACTCAGCCTGAACGAGGCCATCATCGCCCACTTGCTGCGGCAAAGTTCGCCCGACCCTTTGTTTGGACTCGAACTGGTGCGCCGTTCGTCGACTGGCAAACTGCAACTGAAAAAGGGCACGATCTACGTCACCCTGGAGCGGATGGAGAAAAAAGGCCTGGTCTTGTCCGAGCTTGAAACCTCGCCACCACCCCATATCAAGGAAGGCGACTTCTATATCCCCCGGCGGATGTACCGGCTGACGCCCTTGGGGGAGCAGGCCCTGGCAGGGCTGGAAGAGGCCGTCGCCCAGATTCCCGGTTTTCTGGTGGGGTCATGAAATGGACATGACCAGCCCGCGCCTCGAACAGGCTTTGGAAACCCTGGATCGAGGCGTACTGTTGTTCGCCCTTGGCGGCATGATCTTCAACGGGATCGAGACGTCCCTTGCCGGACTGCTGCTGACGGCGGCGGCGGCCATCCTCTATGGCCTGGTGCGCAACCGCATTACAAACCTGGATCATTTCAAACTTGGAACGACGCCACCCTCCCTGCCGGGAGTCGATCTGGCCCGGCTTATGCTCGTGTGCCAGTGGCTGGGCAGCCAGCGCCTGTTCGAGGGCTTGCTGGGCGACCTGGTCGATCCGGAGATCGGCAGAACGCGCGCAACGGCGCAACGGCACCTCCGGGAGGCGCTTTGGCCCGCGATTTGGAACCGGGTCTGGAAAACGGTTCTGGCCCGGCTCTGGCTTGACCGGTTTCTCTAGAGCCGATCGACGCCACAGCCAACAGGCCCTCCAGACCCCCGGGAAGCCATCGACATGGATTCGTCGCAAAACAGAAAACGCGACTTTTTTCCCTATATCCTCGTCGGACTGGTAGCCGCTACACTGTTCTTCCTGTTGTTGCTGGATCGGCGGGCACCGATTTTCGCCACCCCCGCCGGGATGGCGCCTTTCTTCTTCATCGTTTTTGCCATCGCGCTGACCCTGATCCTCTTCGCCATGCGCACCCCTGCGCCTGCCGACAGCATAAGCAATGGCCTCTGGCTGAAATGGCACCGGTCCGGTCCGATCGGTGGCGCGCTGACCGGCCTGATCTTTCTCCTCATCTACTGGGCATACGACTGGCCCGCACCAAACCGGGTAGAGATCAGTGAGCGTTGGGTGAACGAAATGTGCGGCATCCATCCACCGGTGCCGGACGAGTTGATCATCTGGACCACCCCCAACCCCTTCAGCCTGATTCCCGGCTATATGCTGGTCGGCATGGCACTCGGTACCGTCGTCGGCCTGCTGTTCCCGCGCTGGCACGGATTCATGCTCCGTCTGACGCAGCACAGGCCCGCCGTCAGGGCGCTGTCTCACCCCTATCCTTCCGGTTTGTTGTTTGGCATTATCTTTGGGGCATTGATCGGCGTCTGGCTGTGCCCGATCATCTTCAGTATCAGTGATGGACGCCCCTTCATCCGGGTATCCACCTCGGCCATCTCGGTATGCCTCGCCGTGGGTTTCTACCTGTTGTTCGAAATCGCCAGCTACCGCCAGCGCATGAACCGGGCGGCCTATATCACCCTGGGCACCGTGCTTTCCGTCGGCGTATTGCTGACTGGCCTGGTCTGGTTGCTCGATGCACAGTTCAGCGTTTCCGAGACCGCCTACTGCTATTTCTACGATACCTGGAATACGCACACCAACCAGCTGAAGGCCGGCTGGCAGCCGGCCATCGCAGGCATCATCTATGGCAGCATGCTGGGGGCCATCGTCATGTCCGTAGCCTCGGGCTACCTGATCATCCGGACCGCCGTGGCACAAGCCGCCAGGGGCGGCATATCGCCTGACGAACACAACACCAGAAAATAGCCGGGAAACAAGACGACTACACGGAACATGTTCCTGCAGACATGGTCACAAGTTGATCGAAACGGGAGACTCACACATGAACACAATAGCAAGATTATGCGCACTGGCGGCCTTGTTGCTGGCCAGCGGAATCACGTCGGCCGTGCAACTGCCCGGCCCGCTGGTCAGTGGCGACTGGCTGGAAGAAAACCTTGCCAGCGTGACCGTCATCGACGTGCGAAGCGACATCAAAAGCTTCACCACCGCGCCCATGTTCACGCGGGACATGAAGAGCGGTCGGCAACAACTGGCCCGCGTCGGTGGACACATTCCGGGCGCGCTCCTCGCCAGTTACAAACATGTGCGGCGCGCACGCCTGATCGACGGCCAGCGGGTAACGCATATGCTGCCGGAGAAAAAGGACTTCGAATATTTCATGCAGCTGGTGGGGCTGAACGAGGACAGCACCGTGGTCATCGTCAGCAAGGGCGAGAGTAACGGCGACATGACCATGGCCACGCGCCTTTACTGGCAGTTGAAATACTACGGCCAGGAAAAGCTGGCCATCCTCGATGGCGGCATGGCCGGCTGGCTGATGGATGGGCGGGCCGTCAGCACGGATGGCAAACGCCCCCCGCAAGGCAACTGGAAGATCACCGCCGAACGCAAGGAACTGCTGGCGACCAGCGACGAGGTCGCCGAAGCGGTGAAGAACGGCAGCGCCCAGTTGGTGGACACGCGCTCCCTGGCGCAATACCTGGGCACTTACAAGAAATCCTATGTCTACGCCAAGGGGCACATCCCCGGCGCAAAGCCCTTCCCCAACGAAATGTTGACCCGGCCAGCGGCCCCCGCCAGCTTTACCCCGGCAAAGACCCTTGGCACCCTGGCCGGCGAACTGAAAATAGACACCGGCAAGGCCATCATCACCTACTGCAACAGCGGCCACCTCGCCTCGGGCAGCTGGTTCGTGTTCAGTGAATTGCTGGGCAACAAAAACGTCAGACTCTACGACGGCTCCATGCACCAGTGGACATTGGAGAAACGGCCGGTGACGGCCCTGAAGCTGGAGCTGTAGGCCCTACGTCTGGAACAGCTCGGCCAGCCGGGCACCGGGGTCGTCGGCGCGCATGAAGGCCTCGCCGACGAGAAAGGCATCGACGCCGTGCTCGCGCATCAGGCTCACGTCGTCGGCCGTGTGGATGGCGCTCTCCGTAACCACGATGCGATCGTCTGGGATCTGTGGCAACAGGTCCAGGGTAGTCTGCAGGCTGACTTCGAAGCTGCGCAGGTTGCGGTTGTTGATGCCCACCAGCGGCAGGCCCAGGGGCAGCACGCGCCGCAGTTCCCCGGCATCGTGCACCTCCACCAGCACGTCCATGCCCAGCGCCGTGGCGCGCTCGGCGAGGCCGGCCATCTGCGCGTCATCCAGGCAGGCGGCGATGAGCAGGATGCAGTCGGCACCGATGGCGCGGGCCTCGTACACCTGGTAGTCGTCGATGATGAAGTCCTTGCGGATCACCGGCAGGGCGCAGGCGGCGCGCGCCTGTTGCAGGTATTCGTTGCCGCCCTGGAAGAAGTCCCGGTCGGTGAGCACCGACAGGCAGGCCGCGCCGCCGCGCTCGTAGCTGGCGGCGATCTCCGCCGGACGGAAATCCTCGCGGATCACCCCCTTGCTGGGCGAGGCCTTCTTGATCTCGGCGATCACCGCCGCCCCGCCGGCATCGATGCGCGCGCGCATGGCCTGCACGAAGCCGCGGCAAGGCTCTGCCGATTTCGCGCGCCCGGCCATCTCCGCCAGGCTCACGGAGCGCAGGCCCGCGGCGATCTCCTCGCGCTTGCGGGCGATGATCTTCTTCAGGATGTCGGGGGTGTCGGTCATTTACTTGCCTATGGGAATGAAAGGGACATTCACCACAGAGGCACGGAGTACACAGAGAAAATCCTGTTTTTCACTGCTGCCCCATTTCCGTCATTCCGGCCTGCGCCGGGATTCCGAAGTTAATTGGACAGCAGTGATTGTTTTTTCTTTCTCCGTGTACTCCGTGCCTCTGTGGTGAAAATGTTTTTAACGGCCTAATCGAAACTGTTGGACGCCGCCGCCAGTTCGTCCAGTTTCCCGCGCGTCTCACCGCTGGCGATGACCTCGCCGGCCCTGGCGACGCCCTCGGCCAGGGAGCCGGCCAGGCCGCAGGCATACAGGGCGGCGCCGGCGTTGAGCTGCACGATGTCGCGCGCCGGGCCGGGCTGGTTCTCCAGCAGCGACTCAATCAATGCCAGCGACTGCGCGGCGTCCTCCACTTTCAGTGAGGCCACGTTGCCGCGCTGGATGCCGAAGTCCTCCGGGGCAATGGTGTAGGTCGTCACCTCGCCGCCCTTCAGCTCGGCCACATGGGTGGGCGCGCCGATGCTGATCTCGTCCATGCCGTCTTCCGAGTGCACCACCAACACGTGTTCACTGCCCAGGTTGGCCTGCACCCGCGCCAGCGGCTCCACCAGTTCGCGGGCGAACACGCCCAGCACCTGATTGGGCGCCCCGGCAGGATTGGTCAGCGGGCCCAGCACGTTGAAGATGGTGCGCACGCCCATCTCCTTGCGCGGGCCGATGGCGTGCTTCATGGCGCCGTGGTGCCTGGGCGCGAACATGAAGCCCACCCCCACCCGCTCGACGCACTGCGCCACCTGTTCGGGCGTGAGGTCGAGATTGACACCGGCGGCCTCCAGCACGTCGGCGCTGCCGGACTTGCTGGAGACGGAGCGGTTGCCGTGCTTGGCCACCTTGCCGCCGGCGGCGGCGACCACGAAACAGCTGGCGGTGGAGATGTTGAAGGTGCTGGTGCCATCGCCGCCGGTGCCGACGATGTCGACCACGTGCTCACCCTGCACGTCCACTTTCGTCGCCAGTTCGCGCATCACCTCGGCGGCGGCGGTGATCTCGTCGATGGTCTCGCCCTTCATGCGCAGGCCGACGAGGAAACCGCCGATCTGCGCCGGCGTGGCGGCGCCGGTCATGATGGCGTTCATTACCGCGCGCATCTCCTCGCGCGAAAGGTCGCGGCGCTCGGTCACCGCGCGGATGGCTTGTGGCATTTCCATGGCATTCTCCCCTGAAATTCAAAAATCGTTTTTGCCACAGAGGCACGGAGCACACGGAGAAATTCTGTTTCTCACAAAGATCACAAAGGCGCCAAAAAAGATTTTTATTTATTTTCTTCGCGTCTTGGCGCACTCAGCGAGAAATATTTTGCTTTCTCTGTGAACTCCGTGCCTCTGTGGCAAACAATACCGCAGTCAATATTCGAGAAAATTCTTCAGCATATCGTGGCCCTGGCGGGTGAGGATGGACTCGGGGTGGAATTGCACCCCTTCCACCGCCAGGGTCTTGTGGCGTACGCCCATGATCTCGTCGAATTCGCCCTCGGGTGTCTCGGTCCAGGCGGTGATTTCCAGGCAGTCCGGCAGGCTTTCCTTCTCGATCACCAGTGAATGATAGCGCGTGGCCTCGACGGGGTTGTCCAGCCCCTTGAACACGCCGACGTCCTTGTGATGGATCATGGAGGTCTTGCCGTGCATGATTTGCCTGGCGTGCACGATCTTCCCACCAAAGGCCTGACCGATGCTCTGGTGGCCGAGGCACACGCCCAGCAGCGGCACCTTGCCGGCGAAATAGTCGATGGCCGCCAGCGAGATGCCCGCCTCGTTGGGCGTGCAGGGCCCCGGCGAAATCACGATGCGCTCGGGTTTCAGGGTGTCCAGCTCGTCTAACGTAATCTGGTCGTTGCGAAATACCTGCACCTCGGCACCCAGCTCGCCGAAATACTGCACCAGGTTGTAGGTGAAGGAGTCGTAATTGTCGATCATTACCAGCATTGATCTGGCCCCTCGTGGAATAACACGGAGATCACGGAGTCGCAGAGACACGGAGTCCTATACATTGTTCACCACCCGGCAGGCACCATCCTTCAGCACCGCCGTATTGAAATTGATCAGTAAGCCCAATGGCTTTTTCAACAAACGCAAATAGGTCAGCAATTGTGCCTTGTGCACGGGATTGATCTGCTCAACGGTTTTCAGTTCCACGATCAATCGACCCTCGACCAGTAAATCCGCCCGGTAGGCATGGCCCAGAACCAGCCCCTGGTAATCAACGCATATCGGCACTTCGCATTCCACCGAAAGCCCGCGCAGCCTCAGCTCATGAACCAGGCATTCCTGGCAGGCCGATTCCAGCAGTCCCGGCCCAATAATTCTATGCACCTCAATGGCAGCCCCAATGACGTTCCCGCTCAGGCTGCTGTCTTTCATTTCCAGCCTCTGTGCCTCCGTGGCTCTGTGATCTCCGTGTTTCCATCCCGGGCTTATCTGTGGCTCTTCGCAGTTCCATCCAGCCCGGCCTCGGCCATGGCCACGGCGCGGAACACGGCGCGGCCCTTGTTCATGGTTTCCTTCCACTCCAGGCGCGGCTGGGAGTCGTAGACCACGCCGGCGCCGGCCTGAATATAAAGCTTGCCGGACTTGATCACCGCGGTGCGGATGGCGATGGCGGTGTCCATGTTGCCGTTCCAGGCCAGGTAGCCGACGGCGCCGGCATAGACGCCGCGCTTGACCGGCTCAAGCTCGTCGATGATCTCCATGGCGCGGATCTTGGGCGCGCCGGACACTGTGCCGGCGGGGAAGGTGGCGCGCAGCACGTCCATGGCGGTGAGCCCCGGCCTGAGCCGGCCCTCGACGTTGGAGACGATGTGCATGACGTGGGAATAGCGCTCCACCTGCATCTTCTCGGTGAGTTCGACGCTGCCGATCTCGCTGACGCGGCCGACGTCGTTGCGCCCCAGGTCGATGAGCATGAGGTGCTCGGCCAGCTCCTTGGGATCGGCCAGCAGCTCGGCCTCCAGGG
Source organism: Gammaproteobacteria bacterium (assembly GCA_011371455.1). Classification (GTDB taxonomy): domain Bacteria; phylum Pseudomonadota; class Gammaproteobacteria; order SZUA-152; family SZUA-152; genus DRQN01. The sequence goes on along the minus strand of DRQN01000072.1, from coordinate 3,641 downwards.
CACGGTCCTCTTCCTCGCTGTGGCCGCGGCGGCGGGTACCGGCGATGGGCCGCACGGTGACCTTGCCGTCTTCCAGGCGGGTGAGGATCTCCGGCGAGGAGCCGGCGATGTGGAAGTCGTGCAGGTTCAGGTAGAACATGTACGGCGAGGGATTGAGGCTGCGCAGGGCACGGTACAGATCCAGCGGGCGGGCGCTGAAGGGAATCGACAGGCGCTGCGACAGCACCACCTGCATCACGTCGCCGTCGATGATGTATTCGCGCGCCTTCTCCACTGCCGCCTTGAAGCCCTCTTCGGTAAAGTCGGAGACGAAATCCTCCTCGACCACCTCACTGGAAATGGAGGGCTCCGGACAGGGCGCTGCCCGGCGCAGCTGTTCGCTCAGGGCATCGAGGCGCTTTTGGGCATGGGCGTAGGCGTCATCGCTGGCCGGGTCGGCGTGGACGATGAGATACAGCTTGCCGCTGAGGTTGTCGAACACCACCACCTCGTCGGAGACCATCAGCAGGATGTCCGGGGTGCCCAGTTCGTCGGGATTGGGGCATTCGGCCAGGCGCGGTTCGATGTAGCGCACGGTGTCGTAGCCGAAGTAGCCCACCAGGCCACCGTTGAAGCGCGGCATGCCTTCAACCTCGGCGACACGGTAGCGGGACTGAAAATCCTCGATCCAGGTCAGCGGGTCGTCGACTTCCAATGACTCCAGCGGATCGCCGCACTCTTCCAGGGTCACGCGATGACCACTGACGCGCACCACCAGCCGTGCGGGCAGGCCGATGATGGAATAGCGGCCCCACTTCTCGCCGCCCTGCACGGACTCGAACAGGTAGGAATAGGGCCCGTCGGCCAGCTTGAGGTAGGTGCTCAGGGGGGTGTCGAGATCGGCCAGCACCTCGCGCATCAGCGGGATGCGGTTGTAGCCCTGGCGGGCCAGCTCGGCGAATTGTTCGGCATTCATGTTCATCACCTGCACATCGGTAAGACAAAGGGAGGTCAGTGGTATCGGCTTCAGCCGCGCCATCGTCCCCTTCGCCATGCGATTGTCGTGGTGTGAATCATGTTTGCACTCTATCCCATTGTCAGGACGGCGACTACAACAGCCCTTTCAACTCGGCCATGGAATCGATCACCGCATCCGGATTGGATTCGCGGATATCCACGCCGTGGTTGTAACCGTAGCTCATACAGACAATCTGGAAGCCGGCGGCGCGCGCGGCCTTCACGTCGCTCACCGAGTCGCCCAGCATCAGCGACTCCTCGGGCTTCACGCCCAGCTTCTCGGCGGAATGCAGTAGCGGCAGCGGATCCGGCTTCTTCTTCGGCAGGGTGTCGCCGCAGACGATGCTCTCGAAGTCGTCGTGCACGCCCAGGTCCTTGAGTAGCGGGAGGGTGAACCGGGCGGCCTTGTTGGTCACGCAGCCCAGGCGGTAGCCCTGCGACTCGAGGTAGTCCAGGCCCTCGCGCACGCCGGGGTAGAGCACGCTACGCCTGGAGGTGTTCTCGGCGTAGAGATCGAGGAAGACGGGATAGGCCTTCTCGAACAGGGCCTCGTCGGGCTCGCCGTCGAGCCGGTTGACGAGGGCGCGGCGCACCAGGCGCTCGACGCCATTGCCGACCCAGTTGCGCACCGCGGCCTCGCCACGTTCGGGCATGCCGAGCCGCTTCATCATCTCGTCGACGCAGTAGGCCAGGTCGGGCACCGAGTCCACCAGGGTGCCGTCCACGTCGATGAGGATCATCTTGGGTTTTTGCAGTTTCATAAAGGCTTTCAACGCAAAGACGCGAAGGGCGCAAAGGAAAATCAAGTCAAAAAACTTTGCGCCCTTTGCGTCTTTGCGTTGGATGGTTATTTCCCGACCTTGGCCAGCTCCTCGCGGAAGGCCTTGATCACGGAGTCGTAGGTGTTGGGATCGTCGGCATTGGCGGCGCCGAACACGGCGGAACCGGCGACGAAGGTGTCGGCACCGGCCTCGGCGATCTCGCGGATGTTGTCCACCTTCACGCCGCCGTCGATCTCCAGGCGGATGTCGCGGCCGGAGGCGTCGATGAGTCTGCGCGCCTCGCGCAGCTTGTCCAGGGCGCTGGGGATGAAGCTCTGGCCGCCGAAGCCGGGGTTGACGGACATCAGCAGCACCATGTCCACGTTCTCCAGTTCGTACTTGAGGTAGTCCAGCGGCGTGGCGGGATTGAACACCAGGCCGGACTTGCAGCCCTCGGCCTTGATCAGCTGCAGGGTGCGGTCTATGTGCTCGGAGGCCTCGGGGTGGAAGGTGATGTAGGTGGCGCCGGCCTTGGCGAAGTCGGGGATGATGCGGTCCACCGGCTTGACCATCAGGTGCACGTCGATGGGCGCGGTGACACCGTGCTTGCGCAGGGCCTCGCAGACCAGCGGGCCGATGGTCAGGTTGGGCACGTAGTGGTTGTCCATGACATCGAAGTGAACGATGTCGGCGCCGGACTTGAGGACGTTGTCGACCTCCTCGCCGAGACGAGCGAAATCCGCCGACAGAATCGAGGGAGCAATCTTGAAATCAGCCATGGTTCTAGCCTCTCATTGACATGGCGCCACGGCCGGCGCGGCCATGGGCGTTAAAAGCGAATCGCGCACTTTACCCTATTTGCGCGCCTTTTTCAGCCGCCGTCGGCACCTCTGCTATGCTGAGGCGCGAATCCACGGATTCAGGGCAACCCAACAACGAGAACAGATACCGATGTCCAAACTGACCCTGCCCCAGCTCGAACGCCATCTCTTCGCCGCCGCCGACATCCTGCGCGGCAAGATGGACGCTTCCGAGTTCAAGGAATACATCTTCGGCATGCTCTTCCTCAAGCGCTGCTCCGACGTCTTCGAGGCGCGCCGCCAGCAGATCATCGACGAGAACCTGGCCAAAGGCCGCACCCGGGAAGAGGCCGAGCAGCGTGCCGAGAAGCCCTCGCGCTATTCCGGCTCCTTCTACGTGCCACCCAATGCCCGCTGGGCCTGGATCCGCGACGAGCTGCAGCGCGACGTGGGCGAAGGCCTCAACAAGGCCCTGGGCGCGCTGGAAACCGAGAACCCCTCGCTGGATGGCGTGCTCGGCCACATCGACTTCAACCGCAGGGTCGGCCAGACCAGGCTGCCGGACAAGAAGCTGCGCGAGCTGATCCTGCATTTCAACCAGCACCGCCTGCTCAACGAGGACTTCGAGTTCCCCGACCTGCTCGGCGCCGCCTACGAATACCTCATCGCCGAGTTCGCCGACTCCGCCGGCAAGAAGGGCGGCGAATTCTACACCCCACGCGACGTGGTCAAGTTGATGGTGCGCCTGCTCAAGCCCCAGGAAGGCAAACGCGTCTACGACCCCTGCTGCGGCTCCGGCGGCATGCTCATCCAGTCGCGCCACTATGTGGAGGAATACGGCGGCAACCCGCGCAACCTCGCCCTGTTCGGCCAGGAGAACGCCGGCAACGTCTGGTCCATCTGCAAGATGAACATGATCCTCCACGGCATCCCCGAGGCCGACGTCCGCAACGAAGACACCCTGGCCAGCCCCCAGCACGTGGAGGGCGGCGAGCTGATGCGCTTCGACTACGTGCTCACCAATCCCCCCTTCAGCCAGAACTACACACGGGAGGGGATGGCGTTTCCCGAACGTTTCAAATAC
>DRQN01000071.1 GCA_011371455.1 Gammaproteobacteria bacterium | reverse complement strand
TGGCCGTGCTGCTGGTGTTGCTGTTGATCTTCCTTGGCCGTTTCTTTGCCGTCTATCTGTCCGATGCCCTGGCGGGCAAGATTTCCGCCGCCATCGTGCTCGACATGCTGATGCTGCGCACCGTCACCGCGCTGAGCATGATGTTTCCCTTTGCGCTGTATCTGGCGGTGTTGCTGGCCTTCGGGCGCCTGTACAAGGACAACGAGATGACGGCGCTGGCGGCCGGCGGGGTGGGCATGGGGCGGGTGTTGCGCACGGTGCTGGGCATCGGTCTGCTGCTGGCGGCGCTGGTCAGCGTGCTATCGTTGTGGACCTCGCCCTGGGCGCACGAGGCGTCCACCAGGCTGCAGGAGCAGACCGCGGCGACCAATGCCTTTGCGGCGGTGACGGCGGGGCGCTTCAGTGAGGTGGGCGGCGCCAACCGGGTGTTCTATGTGGAATCGTTGTCGGAGGATCGTAGCGAGCTGCAGGACGTGTTCGTCTCCGACCGCCGCCAGGATAAGCTGACGCTGTTTTCCGCGCGCAGCGGTTACCGCTACCGTGACCCGGAAACGGGGGTGCTGTACCTGGCGTTGCTCGACGGCTATCGCTACGAGGGCCAGCCCGGCGAGGTGGGTTTCCGTATCTATCGCTTTGACAAACACGCCGTGCGCCTGGATGAGGGCGAGGTAAAGAAGATGGAACGCCGCCTGTGGGCGCTGCCCACGGAGCGCCTGTGGGACTCGACGCGCCTGGGCGAGATTGCCGAGCTGCAGTGGCGCCTGGCCATGCCCATCGCCACCCTGCTGCTGGCCTGGCTGGGGGCGCTGCTGAGCCGCACCTCGCCGCGTCAGGGCCGCTTCGGCAAGCTGTTCGTGGCCATCCTGCTGTTCATCATCTATTACAACACGCTGGGCGTGGCGAAGAACTGGATCGTGCGCGGGGTGGTGCCGCCGGAGCTGGGGCTGTGGTGGGTGCACGCGGTGCTGTTGGCGCTGCTGGGCTGGCTGACGGTGCGCCAGGTCGGCGTGCGCTGGCTGCTCGACCGCCTGCGCGGGCGGGTGCAGCTGCAGAGGGTGGCTGATTGAAAATGCAGATCCTCGACCGCTACATCGGCCGCAGCGTGCTGTGGAGCACCTTCATTGCGCTGACGGTGTTGCTGACCCTGTTCACCTTCTTCGCCTTCATGGATGAGGTGGGCGATATCGGCAAGGGCAATTACGGCGCCTGGCAGGCGGTGCAGTACACCCTGCTTACGGCGCCCAAGCTGGCCTATCAGCTGTTCCCGGTGGCGGCCCTGATCGGCTGCACCATCGGCCTCGGCGTGCTCGCCAGCAACAGCGAGCTGACGGTGATGCGCGCCGCCGGGGTGTCGCTGGGGCGCATCGTCTGGTCGGTGATGAAGGCGGGACTGCTGATCGTCGTCGTCTCGCTGCTGATCGGCGAGGGTATTGCGCCGCTGGCGGAGGAGCGGGCGCAGACGCTGCGCTCGGTGGCCAAGTCCGACAAACTGGACCTCGGCGGCCGCAGCGGCTTCTGGGCCCGCGACGGCGACAGTTTCGTCAATGTGCGCAAATTCCTGCCGGGCAAGCGTCTGGGCGATGTGACCATCTACACCTTCGACGGCGAGCAGCAATTGACGCGCATGCTGTACGCCAAATCGGCGGTCTACCAGGACGGCCACTGGCTGTTGGAAAACATCACCAGCAGCGAGGTGAGCTTCGACGGCGTCAGCGCCCAGCGTCTGAAGAGTGAGCCCTGGCACACGCGCCTCAGCCCGGACCTGCTCAGCGTGGTGACGGTCAAGCCCAACACCCTGTCCATCGAGGGGTTGTACGACTATGTCAGCTATCTGCGCGAGAACGGCCTCGATGCGGCGGTCTACGAGCAGGCCCTGTGGGGCAAGATCGTCGCCCCGCTGGTGACCGGGGCGATGGTGTTTCTGGCGATTCCTTTCGTATTTGGCCCGCTGCGCTCGGTGAGTATCGGCCATCGCATTCTGGTGGGCACCCTGGTGGGCATCGGCTTCCATCTGCTGAACCAGATGTTTGGCTACCTCGGCCTGGTGGCGGGCATCTATCCGGCGCTGACGGCAATGCTGCCCCTGGCCCTCGCACTGGGCAGCGGATTTTGGTTGCTGCGGCGGATCCACTGATTCAGGCCAGACTTTGTTGTGCGGGGGGCGGCCGCGAAGGGACTTCCCTCACCAGGTGTGCAAGACTTGCTGAGGGTTACATGTGTCGTATTTCCCTTTGCGTCTTGGCGTCCTCGGCGGAAAATCTTTTCCGCGCTGTTGCAGCACAAAAAAGACCCCGGATATCGCCGGGGTCTTTTCGGAGTATATTGTGTCGCGGGCAGCTTGCCGGTTCAGGCCTCGGCCAGGCCGGGGTTGTTGTCCGGGCCCTTGATGCGGGGCACGTTGAGCGCCTTGACGCGTACCGTATCCTGGTCCCGGATGTAGCGGGAGACCACTTCCCAGATGGGCGTGCCCTCGCGCTTCTCGATACTGGCCCAGCCGGCCAGGCGGTATTTCTTGCTGGCGCTCAGTGGCTTGCCGTTGAGTTCCATATCGGTGATGCGGTGGCCGATCTTCTTGGTGGGGTCGATGGCGTATTTCAGTCCGCCTACGCGCACCATGTCGCCGCCCTGCTGGTAGTAGGGGTCTTCATTGAACAGGTTGTCGGCCACGTCTTCGAGGATCACCTTGATCTGTTCGCCGCTGACTTCGCTGAGGGTGGCGGTGGGGTAGGTGATGGCGGTCTGCGTCATCACGTGCTCGAAGGTGATGGGTTCGCCCGGCAGCACGCTCACGCCCCAACGGAAGCCGGGGGAAAAGGCGATGTCGGCTTCCTGCACGTCGAGCATGGCGTCGAGAATCAGCTGGTCGAAGGTGCCGTTGAAGTTGCCGCGGCGATAGAGCAGTTCGTCGGCGACGCCCAGCTCTTCATTGAGCTTGCTGAGATAGGGCTTGCGCACATCGCTGATCAGCCTGGCCATCTGCGGGTCGGCCTCGATGTAGTTGGAGAAGACGGGCAGCAGGCGGTAGCGGTAGTCGCGCACCTTGCCGTTCTTCACGTCGAAGTCGAGCACGCTGAGGAACTTGCCGTTGGAGCCGGAGTTGATCACCAGCGTGACGCCGCCGGCGTTCTTCACTTCTACCGGCCTGGGTACGGCGTCGTGGGTATGACCACCCATGATGGCGTCGATGCCGCTCACGCGGCTGGCCAGCTTCAGATCGACGTCCATGCCGTTGTGCGACAGTACGATGACCACCTGCGCGCCGGCTTCGCGTGCGGCGTCGACGGTGTCCTGCATCTTGTCCTCGCGGATGCCGAAGCTCCAGTCGGGGATCATCCAGCGCGGATTGGCGATCGGTGTGTAGGGGAAGGCCTGGCCGATGATGGCGGTGGGGATGCCGTTCATCTCCTTGATCACATAGGGCTTGAAGACGTCCTCTTCCCACTGGTTGTCGATGACGTTCTGGGCGACGAAATCGATGTGGCCTTCGAGGTCGTTTTCGAGGATCTCGGTGACGCGTTCGGCGCCGAAGGTGAATTCCCAGTGGCCAGTCATCACGTCCACGCCGAGCAGCTTGGTGGCGTCGACCATGTCCTGGGCATTGGTCCACAGGGAGGTGGCGGAGCCCTGCCAGGTGTCACCGCCATCGAGCAGCAGGGAGTTGGGGCGCTGGGCCCGCAGGTGCTTGACCAGGGTGGCCAGGTGCGAGAAACCGCCGACCTTGCCGTATTTCTTCGCCGCTTCGACGAAGTCGAGATGGGTGAAGGCATAGGCCTCGGGAGAGCCGGGTTCGATGCCGAAGTACCTGAGGAAGTTCTTGCCGACCAGGTGTGGCGGGTGCCCTTTCATGCTGCCGACGCCGATGTTGATATTGGGTTCACGGAACCAGATGGGCATCAACTGGGCGTGGCAATCCGTGAAGTGCAAGAATGAAACATTGCCAAAGGCGGGCAGTTCATACATCTGGTGAGGGTCGATGCTTGCCTTGCTGGCGGCCTGGCCAGGCAGCGCAACGCCGGCGGCGCTGGCCACGGCGAGCATCTGAAGAAATTCACGGCGGGAGATATTCATATGATGCGTTCCTCCTGTTACGGATGGTTTTGGCAGGCCTGCATTGTCTTGCCAATGACTGCCTGTGGCTGATTATTGTGGGTTTTTCGAGCGGCCTCGGCCGTCTGTCGGCTGGTTTTTTGTGCTCATGCGAAAAGGAAGTCTTGCATGTGAATCTGCTTGTTCACATTACTCTGAATAGATATATGACGGTGTTTGTGGTGCCGGGAAATACCCTGAAGAGAAAGGCCCGGAGAGAAAACTCACCGGGCCCTTTTCTTCCTGCATTACGGTACTACGCGCACACCTTACTTGCGGGCGCCGGGGCCATTCCAGGGAAGCCCGTTGCTCATGTAGGTCATGAAGTACTCGAGATTACGGTATTGCGTGCTCTGCGCCTTGAAGGGCAGGGCGCGCACCTGCTTGTTGCAGCCGGCAAAGCGGCGGTGAAGGGTGCCGAGACTGCCCCACTTCGAACGATAGACCGGGAAGTGGGTGGGATGCCCCAGCGCCGGTGACAGCAGATCGGCGCGGATCCTGTTGCCGGCATTGTCGATATGGCAATGTGCGCAGGACATGTTCAGCTGACCCCGGCGGGCATAGTAGAAATGCTTGCCTTCCTCGTAGGCGTCGCGGGCGCGCTGATCAAACGGTATCTTGATGTCGACGATTTGTCCCCGCGTGGTGTAGGCCATATAGGCGACCAGTGAGGCGAGCGGCCCTTTCTTGTACTTGAGGGGCTTTTCGCCATTCTTGGTGCGGCATTCGTTGATCGCCGATGCCAGGGTTTCCACGCGGCCCTTTTCGATATCGTAGTAGGGGTAGTCACCCTTGACGCCGATGCCGCCATTGCGGAAACAGCTGGCGTAGGTCTTGCCATTCTTGAAGGGCGTGTTGAACATTTCCTCGCCTTCCTCGATGGCGATTTCGTAGGGCGGGAATTCCTCGATCGCTTCCCACTGCTCACGCGAGGCCTTGTCGATGGCGTAGACGCCATTGGCAAATTCCTCGAAGGGCACATTGGGGAAACGCTCCTGGAAATAGGCCTGGAATGCCTTGAGATCTTCCTCCGGACTTGCCTGGCTGACCAGCGGGCCAGCGCCCAGGACGCCTACAGCCGCTGTAATCAAAAGCAGTTTTTTCATTAGAGCTCCTCCATCCATAATCGGCGACGCCCGCCCGTGGGCGGCAGCGTTTTGTTAGCCTGTTATTGTTGGCAGTCTGTGTTATTTGATCGTGGCCTCAGCGGATGCGCTTTCGCCTTTGTTGTCATTCCAGCTAACTTTGATGGTGTCGCCCTTGGCGGCGCCGGTAAACCTGAATGCCAGATAGGGGTTTTTGGAAATAGCGACGCCCCAGTTGGCAACGATGACCTGGTTGCCCTTGTGCTCACAGGTGACTTCCTTGATGAAGTGTGCCGGGATCTTTTCGCCGGTCTTCTTGTTCTTACGCAAACCGGTTTCCATCGGGTGGCTCATCAGAGCCTTGACTTCGGTCACGTCGCCTTTCAGCTTGGCGCGGATGCGGATTTTTTTCTTGGCCATTATCTTGTCCTCAAACTATTGACTTGTCGGGTGTTATGGGTGGGCCTTAACCGCCGCAGCCGCCGATGGTGACCTTGACCATTTTCTTGGCGCTGTACAGCTTGCCGCCGGACCTGACCACGGCAATGAGGTCCGAGGTCTTGCCCATTTTGACCCGACAGGAAATGAAACCCTTGGTGGTGGCGCCCAGATCGTAGCTGCAGGCGATGGGTACGGGATTCTTCTCGATGAACACGGCGATGGCATCGACATCGGGCATATTGGTGGAGATGGTGATGGGCACCACTGCGCCGTTTTCCGCGATGTCCGGGGCCTTGATCTTGATGTCGCCGCTTTCGCTGGCACTGGAGGAGCCAAGGGCCGCCTCCATGCCGCCGTCGACGGTTTTTGCATCGAAGGCGGCTTTGGGCCATGCGGCCAGCACGCTTTGCGGGGTCAGTAAACCTGCGCTGGCGGCAACACCCAGCATGCTGCTGGTGACGGTGCCCTTGAGGAAGCTTCTGCGTTTCATGATAGGGGTATCTCCTTCTGGCTTTTATCTTTAAGTAGTTGACCCGTCGATTAACGTGTGTAGATGAACTCTACTACCTTATCGAGTTCTTCTTCGGTCAGGATTCTGTATTTTCCATAGGGGGGCATGATGGTGTTGGGGTTGACTCTGGTCGCGTCCCAGATCTGGTCGCGCAGGTCTTTCTTGTCGGGGTAGCGCTCGGCCATGTTGACCAGGGCCGGGCCGATGTTGCCTTCCAGCGTGCCGCCCTTCATCTTGTGGCAGGCCAGGCAGTTGCCCTTCTTGCGATTGAAGGCAATGGCCTTGCCTTCCTCTACTACCGAGGCGCCTTCGGCAAGCGCGGCCTGGGGGGCAATGGCAAGGCTGCCAAGCATTATGGCCAGGGCGCCAGCTGCTGCCAGTGTACTACTCGCGGGTTTCCGCATCGCTGCTTCCTCCTTCTTTAAGAGAATATAAGTTATTTTTCGACGGGTATTTAATTGTTATATGACGATTGCGAGCCGGTTTTATTCCTTTTTTAGGAAACGCCCACACCGCGTCGGTCCATTGAGAGAATTCTGAACGCCAAGGACTCTTATACCAGAATTGACGGACAGCACAACAGGCCGGTTGAAAAAAGTGTTGGAATAATGGGTGAATGCAAAAAACAGCTTTTCGCTGGTGTTTTTGCTAATGTTTTCTTCCATCATTCTCGGCCTGCGTGCTCTGGACTTCCTTCTTCCAGGCCGTGAGCCTGGCCTGCATGGCCAGCTGTTCATATTGGCTCTTGCTGTCTTGCTCGATGGCCTGTTGCAGGTAGTTGATGGCCCGTAGCGTGTTGCCATCCATGTAGTTCAGTTCGGCCAGTGATTGATAGGCGTCGGCATGGCGGCGGGCGGCCTCGGCGGCCCGGGCGTGGAGGGCATACAGTCTGCGCTCGGGGCGGTAGCGCAGCTGCTGTTCCAGCAGTGCGCTGGCCTCGGTGGCGTTGCCTTCCTTGAGCAGGGTTTCCGCCAACAGCTCCGTCAATGCCAGGTTGTTGGGGAACAGGGTGAGGGCGGTGGTCAGCACCTTGCGCGCGGCCTGCGGCCGGCCTGCGGCCAGCTCGATCTCGGCGGCGGCGAGGTGATACAGCACGCGGTGGCCGTCCTCTTTCAGCAGTTGCCGTATGGCGTCCCTCGCCGGCGCGTATCGTTTTTTCGCCAGCCAGTTCAGTACCTGCCGGTACTGGCGCGCGGCCACTGGTATTTCATCCTCTGATTTTTGCCGTTGCAGGTAAATGCTGTCGCCGCTGAGCACCTTTACGCGCGCCTTGATGAGCTGAAAGGCCAGGTCGTCCCCGCTGCTGCCGCCGCTGATCTGTTCCGCGCGGTTGCGCGCGTCGGCGATGCGCGACAGGGTCAGTGGATGGGTCTGCAGGAGTTCCAGTGCGCGCAGACCCGCGTAACGGTTGGCGGACTGCAGGGTCTCGAAGAAGTTGACCATCTGGCGGGGGTCGAAGCCCGCCCGCGCCATCATGGTGATGCCCACCCGGTCTGCCTCCTGTTCGTGCAGGCGCGAGTAGCTGAGTTGCTGCTGGGCGGAGCCGGCCATGGCGCCGGTCAACACGGCCTGACCGGCTTGCGAATTCTGGCTGCCGATAAGAATGGCGGCAATCATCGCGGCAATGGTGGCGGCCTCCACCCGCTGGCCGGCCTCGAAGGCGCGCACCAGGTGGCGCTGCACCACGTGCGACAACTCGTGGGCCAGCACCGAGACCAGTTCACCTTCGGTGCGGGCGGAGAGAATCAGTCCGGTGTGCACGCCGATATAGCCACCGGGGCCGGCAAAGGCGTTGATCGACGGGTCATTGACGAGAAAGAAAGTGACCTTTTGTTCGTACCCGTCGACCTGTGAGATCAGCCGTTCACCGAGGTTTTGCAGATAGGCGGTAACGGCGGGATCGTCAAGGATGTCCAGTGACTGGCGAACGCTGCGCATGAATTCGCGGCCGATCAATCGTTCCTGCTCGGGGGTGATCAGGTTGCCGCCGGCATCGCCAATGTCAGGCAGGTTGAGGGGGGAGGTTTCGGCGGCCCCGGCTGCGTGGAAGGGGAGGGCGAAGCCGGCGATAAGGGCGAGGAGAAACAGAAAGATGGGTCGAAGTTGCATCGGCTGAGATAAACGGGATGCTCGCGCTTGAGGGGATCGAGTGTAGTGTGAATCCTGTTTGATGGCGAGTGTTCCTTGGCATCGGGTGCTTAATCAGAAGAATGGATATGAATATCGGATAATCGATCAATAAATATGCCCGGTGCATCGCGCTCGGCAGACTGTAGGTTTTTCATCTGCGACCCGATACCCCCTCTAAGATTGCCGGGTTGTGATTTTGTTCACTGCAAAGGGCGTTCGAGTTGCATTTTCACCGGCTTTGGAATATAAGTTGACAATTGAATTCTAATAAAGGTTCCACAACCGCCGCTGGGCCCTGTCGGATCCGGGCACGTATCGTGAGAGATGACGGGTCTCGCAGCTCTGCCCTGAATACGACAGATACCTGGCGCAACAACAATCGAAGGAGATTTGAAATGGCAGATTTTGATCAAGAACTGGATGCATCCGGCCTCAACTGTCCGCTGCCGATTCTGCGTGCCAAGAAGGCACTGGCCGCCCTCGATACAGGTCAGGTCCTGCACATCATCGCCACCGATCCTGGTTCCGTGAAGGACTTTGAGGCCTTTGCCAAGCAGACCGGCAATGAGCTGGTGGAGTCCCGCGAGGAAGGCGGCAAGTTTCACTTCCTGATGAAGAAAAACTGATCGGAACCGGTCCGGCCTGACCCGGAGGGGGATATTATGTCTGAGAAAAAGTTGGCGATCATTGCAACCAAGGGCACGCTGGACTGGGCCTATCCGCCCTTGATCCTGGGCTCCACCGCGGCGGCCTTGGGCTATGAAGTGGAAATCTTCTGCACCTTCTATGGTTTGCAACTATTGCGCAAAAAAATGGATCTCAAGGTCACCTCGCTGGGTAACCCCGGCATGCCGATGCCGATGCCGATGCCGGTAATGGTGCAGGCGTTGCCGGGCATGCAGTCCATGATGACCATGATGATGAAGCAGAAGATGAAGTCCAAAGGCGTGGCCGGCCTCGAAGAGCTGCGCGAGCTGTGCATAGAGGCAGAGGTCAGGCTGGTCGCCTGTCAGATGACGGTGGACCTGTTCGATTTCAGCACCAGCGATTTTATCGACGGTATTGAGTATGGTGGTGCGGCGACCTTTTTTGAGTTTGCCGGCGAATCGGATATCACCTTGTTTGTTTGAAGATTGCCGTTAACCGAATACTTCAACAGGCATTTCCCGGTGATGAAAAAAGGGGGGGGGCTCGTCAGAGCTACCCCCTTTTTTCTTGTGCAGGTTTACTACCTGGCATGATATCAGAGTGACCAGACAACCTGGCCGCTGAGGATATCCACGGAGCTTTCGTAAGAGCCTTTCAGCAGGTCCCCTGTTGCCCCTGTGCGATCAATGTCGGCGTCCTTGACGAACAGGTGCGCATAGCCAATGTCGACGGCAAGGCGGTTCGACACCTTGTAACCCAGTCCCAGCGCTATCCAGGTACGGTCATTGCCCGGGATGCGCGCCGAACGCAGCTCCGCATTGCGGACAGCGGTTTCGTCATAGGCCACGCCGGCGCGGTAAGTCCATTGACTGCCGGGAGTGAAGCTGACGCCGACCGAATAACGGTTGTTGTTCTTCCAGTCGTTTTCTTCCACTGATGGCGACTTGTAGACATTGTCGAACTCGATTTCCAGTTTGTCGTAACTGCTCCATCCGGTACGGGTGAAGTCTGCCAGCACTGCCCAGGCGTCGTTGAGCTGGTGGAAAAGGCTCAGGGACAGCGTGCTGGGGAGGTCGACGCCGGCGGTGACGTCGGAGTCGGCGAAGGCCGCGGCCAGTGGCGGGACGGCCTGAGCCCCT
>DRQN01000070.1 GCA_011371455.1 Gammaproteobacteria bacterium | reverse complement strand
CGCGCGATTTCAACTATATAAAGGACACGGTGAAAGGCTTCATCGCCATGGCCGAGTCGGACGCCGTGCTGGGCGAGGAAGTGAACCTGGGCAGCAATGACGAGATCAGCATCGGCGACACGGTGCAGCTCATTGCCGAGGCCATGAATGCCGAAGTGGAGATCGAAACCGACCAACAACGCCTGCGCCCGGACAACAGCGAAGTGGAACGCCTGTGGGCCGACAACAGCAAGGCCCGCGAGCTGCTCGGCTGGCGCCCCGAATACGGTGGCCGCGAAGGCTTCAAACGCGCCCTGGCCGAAACCGCCGAATGGTTCACCGACCCGGCCAACCTGGCGCGCTACAAACATGGCATCTATAACATTTGAGGCTTGCGGATGATCATGCTCAAGGGATTTCAACGCAAAGGCGCAAAGACGCAAAGGTCGCAAAGAAAATATCCGGGAATCGTCCCCGAGCTGAACAGCCATTCGTGCGACAAGCGAAACGATCACCCACACATCAGGACGACAAGAAACTCTTTTCCAGTCTTTTCCTTTGCGTCTTTGCGCCTTTGCGTTGAGATTTTCGCCCTCGAAAACATCCACCCAAACACCGCCCTAACATGAAGCCGAGCGACGCTATCCTCGACACCCTGCGCGATCTGTTGCCCGAACGGCGCCCCATCGGCCTGCACGAACCCGAATTTGGCGACACCGAAAAGGCCCTGGTCGCCGACTGCCTCGACAGCGGCTGGGTCTCCTCCGTGGGTCAATACGTCGATCGCTTCGAGCAAGCCCTCGCCGAGGTCACCGGCATCCCCCACGCCGTCGCCACCGTCAACGGCACGGCCGCCCTGCACACCTGCCTGATCCTCGCCGGTGTGCGGCCCGGCGACGAGGTATTGCTACCCGCCCTGACCTTCATCGGCAGCGCCAACCCGGTGGCCCAGCTCGGCGCCACGCCACATTTCGTCGATTGCGAAGCAGAGACCCTGGGCGTCGATCCGCAACGCCTGGCCGATTACCTGAGCGACATCGCCGAGCTGCGCGGCGGCGGCTGTTTCAATAAACACACTGGCCGCCCCCTTCGCGCCCTGATGGTGGTGCACGTGCTCGGCCACCCGGCGCGCATGGACGAACTGGCAGCCGTCGCCGAGCGCTACCGGCTCACCCTCATCGAAGACGCCGCCGAATCCCTCGGCTCGTGGCGCGGCGGCCGCCACACCGGCAGCTGGGGACGGCTCGCCGCCCTCAGCTTCAACGGCAACAAGATCATCACCAGCGGCGGTGGCGGCGCGATACTCACCGCAGACAGCGAACTCGCGCAACGCGCCCGGCACCTCACCACCACCGCCAAGCAGCCCCACCCCTGGGCCTTCGAACACGATGCCGTGGGCTACAACTACCGCCTGCCCAACCTCAACGCCGCCCTCGGCTGCGCCCAGCTCGAACGCCTGCCCGAACGGCTGGCGCGGAAACGCCGCCTGGCGCAGCGCTACGCCGCCGCCTTCGCCGCCATCGATGACATCCATTTCCAGTTGGAGCCGGCGGACTGCCGCAGCAATCACTGGCTCAACCTGCTGCTGTTGCCGGACGCCGGACAGCGCGATCGGCTGCTGGCGGCGGCCCACGCCGAAGGCATCCAGCTGCGTCCCTTCTGGACGCCCCTGCACCGGCAGCCCATGTATCGGCATGCCCCGCGCATGGACCTGCCATGTACCGAAGCACTGTTCGCGCGCGGCGTCTGCCTGCCCAGCTCGGCGGCCTTGGGAGATTCAATCCGCAAATGAACGCCGATAAACGCAAATATCAATTGTCTTATTTGTCTCATTCGCGTTTATTGGCGTGTATTTGCGGACGCCCTTTGCACATAGCACCGCTTGCACGCAGCATCTGTCTGCCCAACGGGATGCATGGAAACGTTGGACACGCCGCTTCGCTCCTTATGCCCAGCCCACAAACTTGGGAGAAGAAGGTGCCATGACCAAGGCGCAAACCAAAAGCTTGACCGCCAAGGGCAAAGCATACCCTTTGCGATACTTTGCGCCTGGCGGTTGGCTTTTTGCAACTGTAGGCCGGGATGAACACAGTGAACCCCAACCCACACTGTCCAACCATGAATAGCGCCCGCACACGCCGCATCTGCGCCGTCACCGGCTCGCGCGCCGACTGGGGCCTGCTGCGCCCGGTACTGGACGGCATCCGCGACAGCAAAACGCTGACGCTGCAACTGGCCGTCACCGGCAGCCACCTGTCACCGGCCCACGGCCACACCGTGGACGCCATCGAGGCCCAGGGCTTTGCCGTCGACGCCCGCATCGACCTGGCGCAGCGCGGCGGCGACGCGCGCGCCGTGACCCGCGCCCTGGGGCGCGGCGTGGCGGCCTTCGCCGACGTCCTGCGAGACCTCGCCCCCGACCTGCTGTTGGTGCTGGGCGACCGTTTCGAGATCCTCGCCGCGGTGCAGGCCGCCCTCATCGCCCGCGTGCCGGTGGCCCACATCGCCGGCGGCGACATCACCGAGGGCGCCTTCGACGACGCCATCCGCCACGCCATCAGCAAGATGGCCCACCTGCACTTCGCCACCCACGCCGAGGCCGCGCGGCGGCTGCGGCAGATGGGCGAGGCCAGGGTGCATCTCAGCGGCAGCCCCGGCATCGACCAGCTCCTGGCCACGCCGCGGCTGTCGCGGGAGGCGCTGGCGCAATCGCTGGATTTCCCGTTGCGCCCGCGCAACCTGGCCATCACCTTCCATCCCGCCACCCTGGACGACGACGATCCGCTGGACCAGCTCGACGCCCTGCTCGACGCCCTGGATCACCTCGGCCCCGACACCGGGCTGATCTTCACCGGCGCCAACAGCGACCCCGGCGGCGATACCCTCAATGCCCGCATCACGGCATTCGCCGATGCCCACGACAACGCCTGCCTGCACCGCTCCCTGGGCCAGCAGCGCTATTACAGCCTGGTGGCCCTGGCCGACGCGGTAGTGGGCAACTCCTCCAGCGGCCTCTACGAAGCCCCCTCGCTGGGCACGCCGACGGTGAACAT
>DRQN01000069.1 GCA_011371455.1 Gammaproteobacteria bacterium | reverse complement strand
GCTCGCCGTCGGGCAGGATGGCCGTCTCCACCTGGAAGCCGTCCAGGGACTTCAGCAGACGCTCCAGGTACAGCGGGGCGACGGTCTCGTTGCTCACCACCAGCACCTGCCTGCCCGGGATGTGCGGGGTCAGCAGCTCGGGGCGGTCGAGCAGGCCGGCGCCGATGTGGATGGGGTAGCTGCGCTCGCCGAGGTCGACGTCGAGGGTTTGCGGGTGGGCGGTGAGGTCGCTCAAATGTCGAGTTCCTTGAGTTGTTTCAGCAGCGAGTTGACGACGTTGCGCACCGGCTTGTTGTCGGTGACCAGCACCAGGTCGGCGATCTCGCGGTACAGCGGGTCGCGCATGGCGAGGATCTCTTCCAGTTTCTGGCGTGGGTTGTCCGTCTGCAGCAGGGGGCGGCGGCTGTCGCGCGAGGTGCGCTGGAACAGTTGCTCGATGGGGGCGCTGAGATAGATGACAAAACCGCGCCCGCTGAGGTGCTTGCGGTTGTCCGGGTCCAGCACCGCGCCGCCGCCAGTGGCGAGGACAATGCCCGGTTGCCGGGTCAGCTCTTCGATCATGGCCTTTTCGCGGCTGCGGAAGCCGGCCTCGCCTTCCAGCTCGAAGATCAACGGGATGTCGGCGCCGGTGCGGGCTTCGATCTCTTTGTCGCTGTCATAGAACGACCGCCCGAGGCTGCGTGCCAGCTGCCTGCCAATGGTGGTCTTTCCGGCCCCCATGGGGCCGACGAAAAAGATGTTTCCGGGCATGTCGTATTCGATGCGCTGATCAGCAGCTGATTATATAGGGATTGGGGGAGTGGCGCACGGCCGGCCTGATTTGTGTCCGGGGGTGTGGAGGGGGCAACAAAAAAGGCGGCACATCGCTGTGCCGCCCTCATGGGTGCGCGCCGGCTGTCGGCGCCCGCGTTATGTCACTCGGTCGAAAACTCTTCCTTGACGATCTTCGGCGTGACGAAGATGAGCAGTTCCTTCTTGGTATTCTGCTCCAGCGTGGTGCGGAACAGGACGCCAACGAAGGGCAGGTC
This sequence comes from Gammaproteobacteria bacterium, assembly GCA_011371455.1. Lineage (GTDB taxonomy): Bacteria > Pseudomonadota > Gammaproteobacteria > SZUA-152 > SZUA-152 > DRQN01. The sequence continues at coordinate 7,639 of DRQN01000069.1, read as the reverse complement.
GGCCAGCAGGGGCACGCCGTCGCGTTGTTCCTTGTTGGTGGTCTCGTAGACGCCACCAAGCACCACGGTTTCGCCATTGTCCATCAATACCTGGGTTTCCACCTGCTTGGTATCGATGCTGGGCACGCCGGCGAAGATCTGTCCCACGCTGTCCTTGGTGACCTTGAGGTCGAGGATGATGCGGTCGTCCGGGGTGATTTGCGGTGTGGCGCGCAGGCTCAGCACGGCCTTCTTGAAGGATATCGCGGTGGCGCCGCTGGAGGCGGCCCGTTGGTAGGGGATCTCCGTGCCCTGTTCGATCACGGCCTCCTGGCGGTTGGCGGTGATCACGCGCGGGTTGGAGATCACCTCGCCACGGCCTTCCTGTTGCAGGGCCGACAGCTCCAGATCCAGCAGGGTGTTGGATCCGAGCAGGGAGAAGGCGATCCGCCCCGCATTGCCCGCCGTGATGGGGAAGTTGACGTTCATGCGCTGGTCGATGCCCGCCGTTCCGGTGGGGATGTCGATGGGGTAAGGGTTGTTCGGCGTGCTCGCCAGGTTCGACATGGCTGAGGCCGCCATGACGTCGGTGGCATTGGCGCTGCCGGAGGTAAACAACAGGTTGTCACCCTGCTCGCTGACGTCGGTGACGCCAAAGCGTACCCCCAGGTTCTTGGCGAAATCATCAGAAGCGATGACGATGCGGGACTCGATCAGTACCTGGCGCACCGGGATGTCCAGGGTGGAGACCAGCTTCTGAATGGCTTCCAGGCGTTCGGCGGTGTCGGAAACCAGCAGCGTGTTGGTGCGTTTGTCGATGGATACGTCACCGCGCTCGGAGAGCATGCCGCCTTTGCTCTTCAGCAGTTCGGCGATCTCCGCCGCCTTGGCGTAATTGATCTGGATGATGTTGGTTTTCAGCGGTGCCAGCTCTTCAACCTGCTTCTGCGCCTCCAACTCGAGGCGTTCCTGGGCAGCGATCTCCTGGCTGGGGGCGACGAGGATCACGTTGCCGGTCTTGCGCATGGCCAGGCCCTTGGTCTTGAGGATGATATCCAGCGCCTGGTCCCAGGGCACGTTCTTCAGGCGCAGGGTCAGGCTGCCCTGCACGGAGTCGCTGGTGACCATGTTGAGGCCGGTGAAGTCGGCAATGAGTTGCAGCACCGCGCGTACTTCGATGTCCTGGAAGTTGAGTGACAGCTTTTCGCCGGTGTAGCCAAACTCATCCTTCTTCTTGGCGGCGACCTTTTCCCTGGGGGTTTCCTTGACCTCGATGGTGTAGGTGTCGCCGGCATGATAGGCCAGGTATTCATAGTCGCCCGATGCCGTGATGGACAGGCGTGCGCGGCCATCGATCTGGCTGGCGTCGATGTACTGTACCGGGGTGGCGAAGTCGATGACGTCGAGGCGCTGCCGCAGATTCTTGGCCAGGCTGGTGTCGGCGAACTCGACGAACACCTGGCGACCGCTTTCACCGGTGCTGACCGGGATGTTCGGGTCGGAGAGGCTGACGATGATGCGTCCCTCGCCCTTGGGGCCACGACGGAAATCGATTTTCTTGATGTGATGCAGGCTGGTGGCGGGGCCTGTCTTCGTCGCGGGCGCCTTTGCAGTAGTGGTGCTTGCAGCGGTGCGGCTGCCGGCGATGGTCAGGATAACGTCGTTGCCTGCCACCTCGCTCTCGAAGGGGGCAAGCTGCACGAGGTTGAGAACCACTCGGGTACGATTACCGGCCTCGACGGCGGTGACGCTCTTGATGAGGCCGGTGCCGACGTTCTTGTTCTTCCACTTCAGGCTGCTGGTGGTCTGCGGGAAATCAAGCACCACCCGCGCCGGATGATCGATGGTGAAGCTGCCTGGCTTGGCGGCAGGGCCGTCGAACGACAGGCGTACCTGCATGCTGTCGCCGGGCAGGGAGGTAAAGGCGATGTTCTTCAGTCTGGCCAGATTGCCGCTTGGCGGCGGCTCTTTCGGTGCCCTTTCAACGGCGGCGGGTGCAGGCCTGGCGACAGGCGCCGGGGAGGCGGCCTTGGCCGTGTCCCGACTCGCGTTTGCGGCCAGTGTGATGTAGAGATTCTTGCCTTGCTGGCGGATGTCGTAGTCGACCAGTTTGTCGACGTTGATCGTCACGCGGGTGCGTCCACTGGCCTGTACGGCCTTGACATCCTTGGCGGCGCCGGTCTCGATGGGCAGCGGCAGGTTCCAGGGCAGGTTGTTGCTCACCCCCGGCAGGTCCACCGAGATGCGCGCGGGGTTTTCACTGGTGAAGTCCTTGGTTTGTGGCACCTCGCCGGACAGGGCCAGGCGTATCTCGACGCGGTTGTCGTCGAGCTTCTTGAAGTCAATGAAGTCCAGGGTGTTTTCGGCAAGGGCTTGTGCTTGGGCAAAAACGGTCAGGCCAGCCAGGGCGATGCCAGTAAGTAGTTTTTTCATCCATTTTTCCCGCGTCTTGTGAGACATGTTGCTTGTTGTACCGATTTTTTTCATGCAGTTGATAATGCCCATCTTCAGTGTCCTCGCTGGCATCATTCGCTGACGGTGAGGGTCGTGCGTCTCTCTATCCAGCCGCCGAGCCCGTCCGGCACGATTTCCTTCAGTTCCACTTCGGACTCGGTGATGCGGATGATCTCGCCGTTGTCCTGGCCGATGTGCTGGCCGGTGGTGCTGCGGTGCAGGGTGCCATCGGGGGCGATGATCAGCGCCCAGCGCCGCCCGTTCTTCTCGATGGAACCCACCATGCGCAGACTGCCCAGGGAATACTGCTCCAGCACCTCGCGCTCCCGGTTCAGGTCGGGCTGAAGTCCCGTGTTGGGATTCCGGGTCTTTTCATCGGCCTTCTCCGGTGGCTCGAAGGGGTCGCGCAGAGATCGGTCATCGTAGGTGAACGTTTCATATTCCAGCAGTTTGGGAAGCGGTGGAATGTCGCTCTTCTGCCGCTGTTCAACCGATTGCACGTAGGCCTTCAGGTCGTCCGTGCCCTTCTCGCCGCAGGCGGTGAGGGCCACGACCGAGAGGAGGGCGAGTATACACCATCTGCCGGCGGGAGCTGCGCGGTGGTCAGCCTGGTGCTGTGCGCGAGTTGGGGCGTGGTGGCTCATTTCTTGCCCTTTCTTTTGCGGGTGGTGCTGGCGGCCTTTTCGTCTTCGTCGAGATAGCGATAGGTCTTTGCGGTGGCCGACATGACCAGCAGATCGCTTTTGTCGCCTTTGTTCTTGGCTTTACGGCTGATGGTCAGGTCGTGCAGCGTGACGATGCGTGGCAGCGCTGCGATGCCACTGACGAACTTGCCGAATTCATGGGCGGTGCCGATGACGCGCAGCTGGATGGGAAGCTCCGCGTAGAATTCCTTGGGAATTTCCGCGCCGGGCTTGAAGAGTTCAAATTCGAGGCCGGTCTGGATGCCGATATGGGAGACGTCGACCAGCACCTCGGCGACCTCGGTCTTGCCGGGCAGCTGTTGCAGCAGGGTGCCGAAGGTGTGTTCCATCTCCTGCATCTGTTCTTTGTAGGCATCCAGATTGGCGGCCTTGGCCTGCTTCTTTTCGAATTCGGTCTTGAGGGTCTGTTCCTTGGCCTCCGCCTGCTCCAGGGTCAGCAACTGGTCGCTGATATCCAGATAATAGCCGAGGAACAGCAGGGTGCCACAGAGCAGGGCGATGACTACGGCGCGCGCCGCCACCGGCCAGCTGCCGATATTGTTGAAGTCGAGGTTGTTGAGGTCGAGGTCGAGATTCATTTTTCTTCCTCCTCCACCTTGCCGCCGGTCAGATTCACCGTGAGCTTGAACCAGCTGTCATCCTCGTAGGGCTTCTTGCCGGTTTCGATCACGGTCAGCTTGGGGTTGGTGAACCAGGGGGAGGCATTGAGCCTGCGCATGAACTCGGAAATGTCCTCGTTGGAGTCGGCGACGCCTTCGAGGTGAACCTCGTGGCCGGTGCGGTCCAGCTTGATCAGATAGACCTGCTCGGGAATGATCCTGGCCAGTTCGTCGAACAGGTGGACGATTTCCGAGCGGCTGCCCTGCAGCTCCTGAATGATCTTCATGCGTGCCAGCAGGGCCTGCTTTTCCTTCTCCAGGCTTTCGATTTCCTTGATTTCCGCGTTGACGCGGGTGATCTGATCCTGCAGGAAGCTGTTGCGCGCATTCTGGGCGTTGATCATGCCGTCGATCTGGATGTGGGTAAGCGCAATGATGCCGATCATGAGGATGGCGGCGCCAACGGCAATATTGATGAACTGCCGCTGCCGCTCGCGCCGGAGTTCTTCACGCCAGGGGAGCAGATTAATATGTGGCATCAGTCGAAGCTCCTCAACGCAAGGCCGCAGGTAATCATCAGGGCGGGGGCATCGTTGCTCAGCGCCTGTGCCTTGATGCGCGAGGCCAGGGCCATGTTGGTAAAGGGGTTGGCGATGGAGGTGCTGGTGCCGATGCGCTCCTCGATCAGTTCGTCCACGCCGGGGATGGAGGCGCTGCCACCGGCCAGCACGATGTGGCTGACGGCGTTATGGTGGCTGGAGGAAAAGAAGAATTGCAGGGAGCGGCTGACCTGTTGCGCCATGGCGTCCTTGAACGGGTCGAGGACCTCGGGCACGTAGTTGTCGGGCAGTCCGCCCTGGCGCTTGGCCATGCCGGCCTCTTCGTAGGACAGGCCGTAACGGCGCTGGATCTCCTCGGTCAGCTGCTTGCCGCCGAACACCTGGTCGCGGGTATAGATGATCTTGCCGTCGTGCAGCACGCTGAGCGTCGTCATGGTGGCGCCGATGTCGACGATGGCGATGGTCTTGTCGTCACTGCCGCCGGGAATTTGCGGGGCGATGAGGGGAAAGGCGTTTTCCAGCGTGTAGGCCTCGATGTCGACCACCTTGGCGTTCAGTCCACCCAGCTCCACGGCGGCGACGCGGGAGTCGACATTCTCGCTGCGCGAGGCGGCCAGCAGGATGTCCAGGGTGTCGGGGTTGTCTTCCGAAGGGCCAAGAACCTCGAAGTCCAGGTTGACCTCTTCGAGGGAATAAGGGATGTACTGGTCGGCCTCGAGTTCGATCTGGCTCTCGATCTCTTCTTCCGACAAGGTGGCCGGCATGGTGATGATCTTGGTGATCACCGAGGAGCCGGCGACGGCGACGGCGGCATTCTTGGTGCGGCTGCCCGAACGCTTGACCGCCCGGCGGACGGCCTCGCCAACGGCTTCGACGTCGGTGATGTTCTTCTCCACCACGGAGTTGGGCGGCAGTGGTTCTGCTGCATAGGCCTCGACACGATAGCCCTCGCCCTGCCGGCTGAGTTCCAGCAGTTTTACCGAAGTGGAGCTAATGTCCAGGCCGAGAAGGGGGGGGGATTTTTTTGTAAATAGGCTTGCTAACCGCACGCTGTCCTTCCTGTCATTTCATGCAGGTAAGCAGATTATCGGTAGTTATACGACAAACTTTACGATGAATCAAAAGCTGCATAGAAAAATAGTATTGGGTTGATCTTATTAGAGGTTTTATACTCTGTCGACGTTTGTTTCGGCCAACGACCTGAACTCCATCACAGAAACCTGCTCTGGATCCCCTGTAGCCTCTTTAAAGTCACTATGAAACGCTTCTTCCTGATCATGGCCGGGCTGGGCGCCGCGGCGGCGCTGGCACTCGTGCTGAGCATCTATTTTCTAGTGATGCCGAAGCTGCCGTCGGTGGACAACCTTAAAGAAGTTCAGTTTCAAGTTCCACTGCGGGTTTATACCCGTGATCATAAGTTGATCGCCGAGTTCGGTGAAAAACGGCGCGCGCCACTGGACTACGACGAGATCCCCGAACGCCTCGTCGAGGCGGTGCTGGCGGCGGAGGATGACCGTTTCTTCGAGCATCCCGGCGTCGACTGGCGCGGCCTGCTGCGTGCCGCCGCCTACCTGATTCGCACCGGCGAGAAGGGCCAGGGAGGCAGCACCATCACCATGCAGGTGGCGCGTAACTTTTTTCTCAGCCGTGAAAAAACCTATCTGCGCAAGCTCAATGAAATCTTCCTGGCGCTGAAAATAGAGGACGAGCTGAGCAAGGAAGACATCATCACCCTGTACCTCAACAAGATCTATTTTGGCCATCGGGCCTACGGCGTGGCGGCGGCGGCGCAGGTCTATTACGGCCTGCCGGTGGACAAGTTGAGTCTCGCGCAGATCGCCATGATCGCCGGCCTGCCCAAGGCGCCGTCTACTTTCAACCCGGTGGTCAACCCGTCCCGCGCCCTGACCCGCCGGACCTATGTACTGGGCCGCATGCGCTCATTGGGCTTCATATCCGAGGCCGAATACCGGCAGGCCATGGACACCCCGGACGATGCCAGGCTGCACCGTCTGTCGCGCGAGGTGACGGCGCCCTATGTGGCAGAGATGGTGCGCGGCGAAATGGTCGCGCGCTATGGCGAGGAGGCCTATTCCGGCGGCTACCGCGTCATCACCAGCATCGATTCGGAGATGCAGGCGGCGGCCAATGCCGCCCAGCGCGAGGCCCTGCTGGCCTATGACTCCCGCCATGGCTACCGTGGCCCGCTGGCGCAGGCCGAGCTGGACGAGGAGGCCGGCGAGGAACAGTGGGCCGAGGCGCTCAAGCCCTATCGGGAGATCAATGGCCTGCTGCCGGCGCTGGTGCTGTCGGTGGAGGGGCAGACGGCCCGCGTCTACGAGCCACGCCGCGGTATTCTCTCGCTCGACTGGCCTGGGCTGTCGTGGGCCGCGCCGGCACTGCCGGGCGGCCGCACCGGCAAGGCGCCGGAGCAGGCCGCGGACATCCTCGCCCGCGGTGACGTGATCCGCATCACCGAGCGCGGCAACAAGGGCGAGTGGCACCTGGCGCAGGTGCCCACCGTGGCGGGCGCGCTGGTGTCGCTCAGCCCCCGGGACGGCGCCATTCGCGCCCTGGTGGGGGGCTTCGATTTCAGCGCCAGCAAGTTCAATCGCATCACCCAGGCCGAACGCCAGCCGGGCTCCAGCTTCAAACCGTTCATCTATTCCGCCGGGCTGGAAAAAGGCTTCACCCCCGCAAGCCTGATCAACGATGCCCCGGTGGTGTTCGAGGACCAAGGGCTGGAGGCCACCTGGCGGCCGGAGAACTACAGCGGCCGCGTATTCGGTCCCACCCGCCTGCGCGAGGCGTTGGTGAAATCGCGCAACCTGGTCTCCATCCGCCTGCTGCGCGCGATGGGCATTTCCTACGCCATCGACTATGTCAGCCGCTTCGGTTTCGACAAGGCGCGCCTGCCGCGCGACCTGTCGCTGGCGCTGGGCAGTGGCGCCGTGACGCCGTTGGAGATCGCCACCGGCTATGCGGTGTTCGCCAACAATGGTTTCCAGGTCGAGCCCTGGTTCATCGAACGCATCGAAGACGCGGACGGCGAGGCGCTCTACCAGGCGGCGCCGGCCACCGTGTGCCGGCACTGCAAGATGTCTGAGGCCGAGCGCGCCGAGCGGGCGGCCTTCGTCGGTCCGCCCCGGCGCGAGGAACAGGTGCCGATCAATATCGCCCCTCGCGTGGTCAGCGCGCAGAACGTCTACCTGATGCGCAGCATGATGCGTGACGTGATCCAGCGCGGCACGGCGCGTCGTGCGCGGGTGCTGCATCGTTCGGATCTGGCCGGCAAGACGGGCACCACCAATGATCAGCACGATGCCTGGTTCTCGGGTTTCAG
>DRQN01000068.1 GCA_011371455.1 Gammaproteobacteria bacterium | reverse complement strand
TTGCCGGAGGGCATGCGGCGCTCGCCCAGGTCGAGGAAGTCGCCATCGACGGCCAGGCCCGTTTCCTCTGCGAATTCCCGGCGGGCCGCTTCCAGTGGGGACTCGCCGTTCTCGTAGAGCCCCTTGGGAATGGACCAGGCGCCTTCGTCCTTGCCGGCCCAGTAGGGTCCACCGGGGTGGGCCAGCAGAACCTCGAGGTGGCCGTCACGCTGGCGGTAGAGCAGGATGCCGGCCGAGTGGAGGGGCATGGGAGGCCTCAGGCCGCTGCGGGCAGAACGGGAGCGCGACTGATTCGATCGACAAGGCGCAACAGGGTGGGGATACGGCCTTCGCCGGCCATCGAGGCGATCAGGGCCTGCGCTTCGGACCCCGGCAGCCCCGCGGCGGTGACGTACAGGGGCCGGCGGCTCTGGCCACGATACAGGGCACAGGCGGGATCCATGCCGTGGAAGGCCTGCTTGGCGACGCCGATGACGGGGATGCGGGCATCGAGCGCCTGATACAGCCGGGCGCCGAGACCGGGGCGGGTGTGGCCATCGAGGTAGACGTGGCCGTCGATGATCAGGCTGTCCGGCTGCAGCTGACGGGACCGCAGCAGGTGCAGGATGGGCGGCAGCTCGCGGCGCCAGAAGGCGCCGGGTTGGTAGTCGGCGATGCCAGTCAGCTCGGCGGTGTAAATCTCCTGCGGTTGGACATCATCGATGCGGGCGAAAGCCACACCGGCGGCGTGGGCGGTGTCGTTGCGGTAGTGGACGTCGAGGGCAAGGAACATGGATTCGCGGGATCGTTTTGCCGAGTTGGGCCAGCATCCGTTTCCATTGAGTGAGATAGTGACGGGTGTCTGGGATTCCAAGCGTTTTGGTGCGTTGCCGTGCGAACGCACCCTACGCCTGCAGGATACGGGGCCGCTGCAAATAACACGGAGGACACGGAGACACGGAGGGTACGGAGATTATTGTTGCAGGGGCTTGGTGCAATACGCTGCGCTATTGCACATGCTCGTCGGAGCCACGCACTGGGTTTTCCTCGGCTTTGGCATCCTGCGTCGCTCTACCTCCTGCATCCATGCAGTCGTCCCTAGTAACTCGTCCCTCGTCCCTGACTCTGTAGGAGCGGCGCACAGCCGCGATGGATGCCGGTGCAATACGCTTCGCTATTGCACCCTACGCGTCGGAGCCACGCACAAGGTTTTTCTTGCTACTCGGCCCTCGTCACTCGCCCCTGATTTGTCGGTGCGTTGCTGCGCGAACGCACCCTACGCCAGCATTCGTGCCTCAAACCCGGTAGTTGGGCGCTTCCTTGGTGATGGTCACGTCGTGCACGTGGCTTTCGCGCATGCCGGCGGCGGTGACCTGGACGAACCGGGGCTTGGTGCGCATCTCGTCGATGTTGCTGCAGCCGGTATAGCCCATGGAGGCGCGGATGCCGCCAAGAAGCTGGTTGATGACCGGGCCGAGCGGGCCCTTGTAGGGGACGCGGCCCTCGATGCCCTCGGGGACCAGCTTCTCCGCCTCGGAGCCTTCCTGGAAGTAGCGATCGGAGGAGCCGTGGCGGGTGGTCATGGCGCCCAGGGAGCCCATGCCGCGGTAGGACTTGTAGGAACGACCCTGGTAGAGCTCGACCTCGCCCGGGGATTCCTCGGTGCCGGCGAACATGGAGCCGATCATGACCGAATGGGCGCCGGCCACCAGGGCCTTGGCGATGTCGCCCGAGTAACGGATGCCGCCGTCGGCGATGAGCGGCACGCCGGTGCCTTCCAGGGCTTCGGCCACGTCGGAGACGGCCGTGATCTGGGGCACGCCGACACCGGCGACGATGCGGGTGGTGCAGATGGAGCCGGGACCGATGCCCACCTTGACGGCGTCGGCGCCGGCATCCACCAGGGCTTTCGCGGCCTCGGCGGTGGCGATGTTGCCGCCGATGACCTGGACCTGCGGATAGTGCTTCTTCACCCAGGCCACCCGGTCGAGCACGCCCTGGGCGTGGCCGTGGGCGGTGTCCACCACGATGACGTCCACCCCGGCGGCGACCAGCAGTTCCACCCGCTCCTCGGTACCGGCACCCACGCCGACGGCCGCGCCGACCCGCAGACGGCCCTGTTCATCCTTGCAGGCATTGGGGTTTTCCTTGGCCTTCTGGATGTCCTTGACGGTGATCAGGCCACGCAGCTGGAAGTTGTCGTCCACCACCAGCACCTTCTCGATGCGGTGCTCGTGCAGCAGCTTGAGGATTTCGTCCCGCTCGGCGCCCTCCTTGACGGTGACCAGGCGCTCCTTGGGCGTCATGATTTTGGAGACAGGTTTTTCATAGCCTGTTTCGAAGCGCAGATCCCGGCTGGTGACGATACCCACCAGCTCGGTGCCCTTCACCACCGGGACACCGGAGATGTTCTCGGCCCGGGTCAGTTCCAGCACTTCGCGGATGCTGGTGTCGGGGGTGACGGTCAGCGGCTCCTTGATGATGCCGCTCTCGAACTTCTTCACCTGGCGCACGTGCTCGGCCTGGCTGATGGCATCCATGTTCTTGTGGATGATGCCGATCCCGCCCTCCTGGGCCATGGCGATGGCCAGCCGGGCCTCGGTGACCGTGTCCATCGCGGCCGAGACCAGCGGGATGGCCAGCTCGATGTCGCGGGTGAGACGGGTCTTGAGGCTGACGTCGCGCGGGAGCACCGTGGAATGGGCAGGAACCAGCAGGACGTCGTCGAAGGTCAGGGCTTGTTTGGCGATTCGCAGCATGTCGTCGGGATCCGGGTCGGGTAAATCGGCGAATTATAAAGAGAATCATCGGGGTGGTAAACGGGCGCGGGATGGTTGCCAAGCCCCCGCCATGTGCGCATAATGCCTTGCAGGCAGTGTGGCCTCACCTGCCAGATAACCAGAAAAATATCGGTCTGCCCGACAGACCTTCCATTTCATTCCACCATACAGCAACCAAGCGAACTTTCGCGGAGGATCCCATGAAGAAGATCGCAGTCCTGTTTGCCGCCGCTGCGCTGACCCTTGGCGCCTGTGCGTCCGGTCCCGTGCACAACAAGAACGACGCCCTGAGCGCCATCACCGCCGCCGAGCACGAGACCAACCGCGCTGCCAAGGCCGGATTCGAGTGGCGCGACACCCGCAAGCTGATCAAGAAGGCCCAGGAAGCCCTCAAAAAGGGCGACTACGACACGGCCGTGAAGCTGGCCAACAAGGCCAAGCGCCAGAGCAGCAACGCCCTGAAGCAGGCCGAACTGGCCAAGAACGTGCAGCCCCGCTACAACTGAGCGGTCTCCGCGAAGCCACAAAAAGCCGGCGGTATGCCGGCTTTTTTGTGGGTGGCTGGTGGCTGGGGACGGGTAGCCGGGAAAAGCGTTTGTTCATTGGCTTCGAAAAGCAGCAGGGCTCCCTGATTTTCAGGAAATCCCGAAGCGATCTGATATCTGGTCACAGGGAAAGGATGTTGATATACCTCGAAATCACTCGAAGCCTCTCCCCCAACGCCTTTCCCGGCTACCCGTCTCCAGCTACCCGCTACCCGTAATTCGGGCTATCATCGTTCGATGGTCGACACGCTTGCCCCCACCGAATCTCTCCGGGACGTCTACACCGTCAGCCGCCTGAACCGTGAGGTGCGGATGCTGCTGGAGGGCAGTTTTCCGCTCATCTGGCTGGAGGCAGAGATTTCCAACCTGGCCCGGCCGGCGTCCGGGCACTGGTATTTCACCCTCAAGGACGAAAATGCCCAGGTGCGGGCAGCCATGTTCCGCAATCGCAACCGGCTGCTGCGCTTTGCGCCCGACAACGGCATGCAGGTGCTGGTGCGGGCGCGCATCGGCCTGTACGAGGCCAGGGGCGAGTTCCAGCTCATCGTCGAACACATGGAGGAAGCCGGCGACGGGGCCCTGCGACGGGCCTTCGAGGCGCTGCGCCAGCGGCTCGACGCCGAAGGGCTGTTCGCCATGGAACGCAAGCAGGCCCTGCCCCGCCTGCCCAGGCGGATCGGGGTCATCACCTCCCCCACGGGGGCGGCGATCCGCGACATCCTCACCACCCTGCGGCGGCGCTTTCCCGGCATTCCCGTGGTGATCTATCCGGTGCCCGTCCAGGGCGAGAATGCCGCACCCGAGATCGCCCGCATGCTGAAACTGGCGGGC
>DRQN01000067.1 GCA_011371455.1 Gammaproteobacteria bacterium | reverse complement strand
GTCGCCGTGCTCGAAGGCGCATTCGTTGCCATTGTGCTTGCATTCGACGCACACCGGCTGTTTTGCAAAGCGGGGCAGGGAACCGGCCACCAGGCGCTTCACCAGATGCAGGAATTCATTGCGATCCAGCGGGCAGCCGCGCAGCGCGTAATCCACCTTGACCACCTCGTGCACGGCGCGCACGCGGGTGTGCGCCCACAGCGGCCAGTACTGGGGATCGGTCTGGCCGAGGTGGCAGGCCCCGGGGCCGTATACGCGCTGCAGGTTTTCCGCCGGCGACAGGGCATTGGCACGCGCCTGCACATTGCCATGGCAGGCGCAGGCCCCCAGCGATACCAGCCAGGTGCAGCGGGCGCGGATGTCGCGCAGGCGCTCGGCGTCCATTTCGCGGTTGATGCTTCCCTCGACGAAGGCGATGTCGAAACGCGGCGCCTTTTCCGACAGGGCCTCGCGGAATTCGACGATCTCCACCAGATCGAGAATGTGCAGAAAGATATCCTCGCAATCGAGGATCGCCAGCTGGCAGCCCTCGCAGCCGGCCATGTCGAAGAAGGCGATCCTGGGCTTCATGTCAGCGCCTCGGGCAGGGATTCGAGTTCAGAGAAGCGGAATACCGGGCCCTCCCGGCAACAGGTGACATGGTTGATCTGGCAGTGCCCGCACTTGCCGATGCCGCAGCGCATGCGGCGTTCCAGGTCGATGAAGATCTGTGTATTGGGCAGGCCGCGCGCGGCCAGTTCCATGATTACGAACTTGTACATCACCGGGGGGCCGCAGAGCACGGCGAGGGTGTTATCAACATCTATTTCCAGTTCGGCGATGGGGGCGGTGACCAGCCCCACCTCGCCGTCCCAGGGCAGGTGGGCGGTGTCGTTGACCAGGCGAACGACGCGGGCCTGCGGCAGTCCGGCCCAGGCCTGCATCCGTTCGCGGTAGATTTCGTCCGCCGGTGTGCGGCAGCCGCTGATGAGGGTGATGCGACCAAAGCGCCGTGGCTCGGCGAGCACCGGCTCGATGAGCGAGCGCAGCGGCGCCAGTCCCAGACCGCCGGCGACGAAGATGATGTCGCGGCCTTCGAATTCCGCGAGCCGGAAGCCGGAACCGAAGGGGCCGCGGATGCCCATGAAATCACCGGCCTGCAAACGGTGCATGGCGCGGGTCAGACTGCCGGCATTACGGACCAACAATTCCAGTTGGCCGTCATGGCGCGGTCCACAGGAAATGGAGATGGGCGCCTCGCCGATGCCGGGGATGGAGGCCATGACGAACTGGCCGGGGCGGTGGGCGAGCGCTCCTGGCAGCTGCAGGTGGAAGAAGCGCTCCTGCGCGGTCATGTCGCGGGCCTCGAGGATGCGCGCCATGCGTGGCGTGAGCACGTTGGGATCGACGTCCATCGGCGTCATGGCTCTGCCTCGGTGGCGGCCAGCAGGTCGTTGGCGATGTCGAAGATGTCGATGTGGACGGTGCACTGGTGGCCGCAGCGGCCGCAGCCGACGCAGAAGCTGCCGTCGCCGAAACGGGCCGGCAGCCAGGCCAGCTTGCGCTTGATGCGGTGGCGCTGGCGCGCGGCCAGTTGCGGGCGGAAGTTGTGGCCGCCGGCGACCACGGCGAATTCCTCCAGCAGGCAGCCGTCCCAGCTGCGGGTGCGCTGGCCGCTGTGCGGGTCGTCGATGCTGAAGTCGTCTTTCAGGTCGAAGCAATAGCAGGTGGGACAGACCAGATTGCAGGTGCCGCAGGCGAAGCAGCGTTCGGCGTGCTTGTCCCACACGGGGGATGCCCAGCTGCTGCCGACCGTGTCGATGACCTGTTGCAGCGGTGCATCGAAATGACGGCCAAAGGGTTTGGCGCGTTTTTCCTCGGCCAGTGCCCTGTGCTTTTCGATGTCGTCACAGGGTGGAAAGCCGGCCGCATCGAGCAGCCGTTCGCCGCGCTCGGTGAGGGCCTCTATTGACAGCTTGGCCTCGGGCTGAGGGGTGAGGAAGATGTCGGCGCCCTGGCGCCAGCGCAGCGAGCCGGTGGCCTCGCAAAAGCAGTGTTCATCGCAGGGTTGCAGGCAGTCGTGGGCGATGATGGTGGTGTTTTGGCGCCGGCTCAGATAGTGCGCGTCGGGGATGCCGTCGCGGTTGACCCGGTCCATCAGGTGGATGGCCTTGAGGTCGCAGGGGCGCACGCCGGCGAGGGTGCGTTTGCGTGCGTCCAGGGTCGGCGTCAGCTGGTATTGGCCGTTTTCGTCCTTGCTGAAGCGGAAGATCTGTTCGTCGTTGGGTGAAAGCTTTTTGCCCGGTGGCTGCACGCAGGCACTGGCGCGGAAGGGTTTTTCGGCGGGCGCGGCGTCGAAGTCCTCGAAGGCGAGGGTGCTGTGTTTGCGCACCTTGTCGAAGCTGAAACTGTTTTCGCCCATGGGTTGGGGGAAGAAGACGTCCTCCTGCAGGGCGAGTGTGCGAAGCCAGTCCAGCACGGCAGTTCGTGTGGCAAGAAATCCTCTCATGTTCCCGGTTCTCGAAGATGCCTGTCGGACATGGTGAACCCGTGGTTCGCGGATTGGAAGACCGTCGGAGGGGCGAGTTTTGCCACAGAGGCACAGAGTGCGCGGAGAAATCCACATTCAATGTCTCTGTAGCTTTTTGGTTTCTCTGCGTGCTCTGTGCCTCTGTGGTGGAAATTTTTCGTGGTTACTACAGTGTCCCTACTTGCCCTTGAAGACGAAATCTATACGGGCGGTGCTGCCGGCCTCGACCGTCACCGTGCCCTTTTTCTCGCCCAGCGTGCCGTGCCAGGCGCGGATCTTGTAAGTACCGGGCGGGACATCATCGATGCTGAAGCTGCCGTCTTCGCCGACCACGGCGAAATAGGGGTTCTTGGCGACGAAGGTGAAGCTGTGCATGAAGTCGTGGGCATCACACTCCACTTTCATGGCGCTGCCGCGCTTCAGTTTGACCTGCTTGCGGATGGTTTTCAGGTCGCCCGGCTGGCTGATGTTGAACACGGTCTTCCTGGCGCGGCCGATGATTTCATAGGTGTGGATGTTGTGCAGCACCGGGTCGGAGTTTCTCACCGTCAGCTGCTCGCCGTTTTTCATCACGCCGAGAAAGGGCTTGAAGTCGCAGCGCTCCTGGTTGAGTTCGGCGTTGGCGATGTCTGCGGGGAAGTCCTTGCCGGCCTTGACCTTGTGCAGATAGACCACGGCGTCGGTGAGGGCGCCGTCGTTGACGCGCACGAAGTCGATGCTGCGTGTGCCGCTGCCGCAGGTGTCGGCGTCCTTGGCGACGGTAAACTGCCTGGGCGCGGGATCCGTACCCTCGAAACTGACCTTGCCGCTGATGCGCCCGCCGTTGTCGACGGGTACCACCTGGTAGGCGAGGGCGCCGAACGGCTGGAGGCTGGCGATACACAGGGTGAGAATGGGCAGTGCTGTTTTTTTCATGGGGATCCTTGCGGTCTCTGCTTTACCGTTCGTTGAGGCGGTTATTGAACAGCGTGTTCGTGTCGCTTGCAAGTCCTCCCAGGCGTTTGCATGTGGAAGGTGCATGGCGTGATGGCGGCTGGATGAAAGGTGCTGGTAAAATGCCCGGTTAAGCCGCAGTTTAGCCGGGGCGCGTATAGTCGGTGGCTGCGCGGCGGACTATCCCGGCGGAAAACCGCAACAACTCTTGAAGCAGCACGTGGAGCAAGCAAGCGTATGACAGGGTTGAAGACCCCGGCCATCCAGCAATGGGCCATTCTGATCGTTGTCGCCGTACTGGCGGGTTATGCCAGCCATGAGTTGGCCGGCCCTTCTGTGGCGGTGCCGGAGGTGGCGATGGAGCAGGTGTATCCTGCCTCGTCCGGTACCCTGAACATCCTCGACCGTTCCTTCAGCCTGGCGCCGGAGGACAATCCCTTGCGCAACGAGGCGCTGGCCCTGATGGCCACGGACCGGGCCAGGGGCCAGGTTCTCTACAACGAGATCGTCGAGGCCGGACGCGCCCGCTATTACCACGGCTGCTTCGGTTGCCACGGTGGGTGGCCGGACGGCACGTCGCCGGCCCAGGCCGGCGGCGACGGCGAATCCGGCCCGCCGAATCCGCTGCAAGCGGCCTTTGCCCTGTGGCGCATCGACATTGGCGCCGCACCGCAGAAAAAGACCGATGAGGCGCGGTCTGCGCCCATTGCACACCGGCGCCTGGACGAAACCAAGGTCTGGCAGATCATCACCTTTCTGACCGACGCGGCGGGCCTGACGCCGCAGCCCGGCACGGCCATGGCGGATCAGGCGAATCCACCCCTCATGGGCATGGCCCTCTACCAGCAGCGCTGCGCCGTCTGCCACGGCAAGGACGGCACCAACAACGGCCCCGCCTCGCAGCGCATGTATCCCCAGCCGCGCGACTTCAGTCTCGCCCTATTCAAGTACAAGACCTCGCCGGGCACCCTGCCGCCACGTGACAGTGACCTCTATCGCACCATCGAGCGCGGCCTCACCGGGACCGGCATGCCCGCCTGGGGCGAGTTGCTCAGCGAGGCGCAGATCAACAGCCTGATCCCGGTCATCAAGGGCTTCGATATCACCGCGACGTGGGCGCCGGAGGATGCCGACGAGGCCGACTTCGATGCCAGGGGACGTTATCTGAAGACGGATTTCCGGCAGATCGCCGAGGTCGAGCCCGTTACGGGGCAGATACCCTACAGCGACAGCTCCATCGCCCGCGGCAAGGCCGTCTTCGAGAAGATCTGCATCAAGTGCCATGGCCCCGAGGGGCGTGGCAACATCACCTCCGGCAAGAGCCGTCTGGAAGACGATTGGGACAACCGCATCTGGCCGCGCGACCTCACCCAGCCCTGGACCTGGCGCGTGACCCAGGCCGACGGCCCCGAGCCGCAGAGCCGCGAGCAGACCATCCGCAATATCTACACACGGCTCTCCATCGGCCTGCCGGGCACCCCCATGCCGGCCCATCGCGCCACCGAGGCGTTCAACCGCGACCCTCTCAGTCTCGAAGAGCGCTGGCACGTGGCCAACTACGTCTACAGCCTGCGGCGGAAGAGCGTGCCACCGGCCGGCAAACCACTGCTGCAGGCCCTGCGCGTTACCGGCCCGCTACCGGAGGGACTCAATGATGACGCCTGGGAGGACGCCCCGGCCGTGACCCTGCGGCTGTCGCCCAGCATCGTCAAGCAGGAACACCTGACCACACCGCTCAACGATGCCGTGACGGTGCGGGCGCTGTATGACGACAAGGACATCGTTTTTCTGCTGGAGGTCAACGATCGCACCGACAGCCGCCCCGGCGAAAAGGTATCGATGCGGATGCAGGACCGGCGCTACCGGCTCAACCCGGACGCCCTGGCGATCCGCTTCCCGCGTGTGGGCGCCGTCGAGCCGGGGCCGCAGGTGCGCACGCCCCCCTACCTGCACGGCAACGACAGCAACCCGACCACCCTGTGGTACTGGAACGCCGGCAGCATCGAGCCGCCGCAGCCCGCCAGCCAGCTGCTGCTGGATGCCATCGGTTGGGATCAGAAGCTCACCCTGCGCAAGAACGATCGCTCCCTCACGGCCTACGGGCAATGGGAAAACGGCCGTTGGCGGGTGCTGATGAAACACCCGCGCGCCGCCTCCAACAACCGTGACGTCAACTTCGACGAAGGCCTGCTGATCCCGGTCTCTTTCGTCAACTGGGACGGCAGCAACGGCGAGGTTCTCCATCGCAACACCCGCACCCCCTGGTACTGGCTGGTGTTGTCGAGACCTGTCGAAGGCGAACGGGGCCTGGCGCTGCCCGTCGGCGTCGGTATCGGCGTATTGTTGCTGGGTTTTCTGCTGCTGGGCAGGCGGCGGACGGGCGAGGCGTCGTGAGTCTTGCTGCCTGCACCCACGGATACAGGTAGCAGTCTTTCCTGCGGCCGACTATTTCTTGTCGGCGTCTTCCCGTCCGCCTTCCTCTGCAAGCCTGTACCAGTGACGCGCCTGTTCCATATCCTTTTCCACACCCTGGCCATTTTCGTACAGCATGCCCAGAGTCATCTGCGCGCCGGGCAGCCCCTGCTCGGCGGCGCGGCGAAACCATTCGGCGGCCTTTGATTCGTCTTTCTCCGCGCATTCGCCGTAGAGATACATGACCCCCAGTCCGTGCTGGGCAAGGGCGTGGCCCTGTTCGGCCGCCGCACACATCCACCTGAAGCCGGCCTCGTTGTTTTGCACCCGCCCCAGGCCATTGTGAAACATCATCGCCAGGCGGTACTGGGCCTCGCTGTTGCCCCCCTCCGCGAGGGGCGATAGCAGGCGCAGGGCGAGGGTGAAGTCCTTTGCCTCAAAGGCGGAAATACCGCTCTGCAGGGCCATGTTGTGCTCGTCCATTTTCTCTCCCGGGTTTACAGGGGCAGGCAAAGGCCGTCAGTGTAACCAGCGCGAAGCAGCGTGCAAAGGTGCAAATGCTTTGGGCGTGTCTATTCCGATATTGATATTCCCTCGTTGGCGAGGAGGGCTACAATGGCACTTCAATCTCTCGGGAGAACACAATGGCGGTACGACTCAGAACACGCTGGCACCGCTCGGAACGGAACCGCCAGGGCTCTGCCAGGCCGAAGACGCTGGACAGTCTGTCGAGCGCCGCGGCGATCAATATCTGGAAGCTGGCCAAGGACAGCTTTCTGCACATGGAGAAAGAGGGCTTTTCCTTTCCCGAGGATCGCCAGGCCATCGACGTGATCGCGGAATTTTCCGTGTACCTGCTGCACATCATCGACCGGATGATTTACCGCAAGCTGCCCGAGGAGGAACGCGGCGCGTTGATCAATGGTATTGCCACCCAACTGGTGGAAACCATCGTCGCCAACAAGACCGATCTGCTGGGCCCGGGCGATTACCGGGGGGATTTCATCGAGTGCCTCAACGACCGCCTGGGCAACTATGCGGAATGCAGCTTCGACGAGGCCGGCCCCGGCTACGACTTCAAGCGCTATCTGGGGCAGAAGGTGGCGGAGGTCATGTCCGCCGGCGACGACAGGTGGGCGCTGGAGCAGGTGATGGATATCGAGGCGCCGGAAATGGCGGAGAAGATTCGTCCGGTGGTGCGGGACGTGCTGGGGGTCAAACCATCATGATCAGCAGCATGACGAACAGGCCGACCACGGCGATGATCGCCACGAAGCTCAGCCAGTCCTGATTACTGCCCTTGGGGGCGTGCTTGACGGCCTGCCGCATGCGCGGAAAAAGATACACCAGCATGGCGACGAGGAGCAGCGCCGAGCCTATTTTTAGCCAATCCATAATGTCTCTCTCATGAAAAAGCCCCGCATGAACGGGGCTTTTTGGCCATAGCCTGTCGGGCGGGCGATCAATCGTCGCTGTTGAAGGCGCCCAGCAACTGCAGCAGCGCCGTGAACAGGTTGAGGATGGACAGGAACAGGCCTGCCGTCGCCATGATGTAGTTGGTCTCGCCGCCATTGATCATGGACGAGGTCTGGAACAGGATGAAGCCGCTCATGATCATGATCACGGCCACGTTCACGGCCAGGAACAGCGCCGGAATGGCGAGGAAGATGTTCAGCAGCGCGGCGCCGATGACCACGAACAGGCCGACCATCAGGAACCCGGCCAGGAAGCTGAAGTCCTTGCGGGTGGTCAGCGCATAGGCGGACAGACCGAGAAAGATGGCGCCGGTGCCACCCAGGGCGGTCATGACGATGCTGGGGTTGACCGACAGATAGTGGTTCAGGATCGGGCCCAGGCCCAGGCCGAACAGGCCGGTGATGCCGAACAGCACCGGAATGCCCATGGCGGAATTGGCGGTGCGGGGCAATACGAACCACAGCAGGGCGATGGCGGCGATGTTACTGACGAGGGCAATGCCCTGGGAGACGTGCATGAACACGCCGACGGCTGCCGTCAAGCCACTGAACAGCAAGGTCATCGACAGCAACAGATAGGAGTTGCGGATCAGCTTGTTGGTAGCCAGTGCTGAGGCCGGGGTACTGGTGACAGCATTGGGATACTGGTTCATGGGTCAATGATCTCCGTTTTTGAGTGGTTTTCTCCGGCAATGCGCCGAACTTACTAATGCACATTAGACAGGCCGGAAAGTATAAGTTCCGCCCAAAGGGGGGTCAAACGGGCAGCTACCTGAATCCATGGGTTCAGGCACTATATAACCCGATAACCCGGTTGGCATTCCGGGGCGGGGTTCGGGTATCATGGCCGCCCGTTTGTCCACTGCCAGGCGCTTTACCCCATATACTGATGGCGTATTTGGCCGGTTTCAAGTCTGCAACGGGCGAACGGCAATGACCGGAGAGGTGGCTGAGTGGTCGAAAGCGGCGGTCTTGAAAACCGTTGAAGGGCAACCTTCCGTGGGTTCGAATCCCACCCTCTCCGCCATTTTCTTTAGTTATCAGTCAGATAGCATTCTCGTAGAGCCAAGCCTCTAATTCTCTCAGTTCCAGAAAAATTACTGTTGGGACAATTTGGGGGACACTTCACTATGCTTCTCGTTCTAAACATCGAGTTTAGGGAGAAAGACCAGGATCACGTCATCTAATTACCCGCACAATCCTTGCAGTTTGTATCGACGAGCTTGTTTTTCACGTGAAGGCGGGATTCAAGGGAAGATGAGCGGTCGATGGGCCTCCAAAACCTCTGAGGGGCCCTTATATGGGGCGTTTGGCGCATATCCAAGCCTGGCCCGGCTTCTGTCGGGCCTGTTTCGACATCAGCGGTTCAAGCCTGCCCGGATCAGCTCAGAGAGACCGCAAGCGCCTGTGCAGGGTTGGCCGCAAAATGGCGAATCATGCTTATGATTCATTGATCAGGCCACGGCATATGAAACGCAGAGGTCGCGGAGCCACGGAGTCACAGAGAAATTCGTCGGAAACTCCGCGGCTCCGTGACCTCCGTGTTTCCATCCCGGCCCGTCATCATTCACCACGGGCATGGCCCGCCCCGGGGGTGGAGCAGTCAGACATACAGACAGGGTGGGCAGGCTTTTCATGCCCACGCGGAATCAAATCGTGGATCACACCGCGTGGGCACAAAAAACGTGCCCACCCTACCAGGCTGCTACGGTCGAGCCGCTCATCGAGCCGACCGAGAAGTCTTAATCCCCTTTTTATCGGGTCGTGGTTTTCTGCTTACCATGTCCGCCTACGTTCCCATGTCGGATGGGTCTTAATCCCCTTTTTATCGGGTCGTGGTTTTCTGCGAATATACAACCCGAAAATAGTAACGTTTTCAGATGTCTTAATCCCCTTTTTATCGGGTCGTGGTTTTCTGCCCGTGAGAGCTGTGGAAGCTGTCTACCTCCTGGAGTCTTAATCCCCTTTTTATCGGGTCGTGGTTTTCTGCGAAATCATGGCGGGCATTACCACGCGTGCTTAGTCTTAATCCCCTTTTTATCGGGTCGTGGTTTTCTGCCCGAAACGTATGCGCAACTGGTGGTCGATAATACGTCTTAATCCCCTTTTTATCGGGTCGTGGTTTTCTGCTTTAAAATCAGCAGGTGTAGCCGCAGAAAAACGTCTTAATCCCCTTTTTATCGGGTCGTGGTTTTCTGCCCAAAATATTTGGGTTATCGGGAAATTGCCGAACGTCTTAATCCCCTTTTTATCGGGTCGTGGTTTTCTGCTAATGGTTTTTTAAATTGATAAAGGAGTCTTCGTCTTAATCCCCTTTTTATCGGGTCGTGGTTTTCTGCGGACGGTGAGTACGAGTTACACGAAAAAGATTGGTCTTAATCCCCTTTTTATCGGGTCGTGGTTTTCTGCATTCGATGCCGGGGAGGTGTGGTATGCCAGCGCCGTCTTAATCCCCTTTTTATCGGGTCGTGGTTTTCTGCTGCTCGGTGCTGAAACCCTTGTCCGCTCAATACCTTGCAGGGGGGCTTGCGGTGGAATGTAAGTGTCG
Source organism: Gammaproteobacteria bacterium (assembly GCA_011371455.1). Lineage (GTDB taxonomy): Bacteria > Pseudomonadota > Gammaproteobacteria > SZUA-152 > SZUA-152 > DRQN01. Next base: position 14,412 of record DRQN01000067.1, on the reverse strand, counting down.
GTTCGTTGACGCCTGCGGCGGTGTGTCGGATTGTGGAGGCGCACTGTCGTCATGGCCGGATTCGAATCTTTCCAGGTCATTGCCAAGCAGAAATATACCCTCATCGGTGGCCCGCTTGCCACCCAGGTGAATGTCGATGCGGGACGGCAGTGCGTAGATGCGTATGTCGTCTCGCCCTTCGTCGATGTCTTTGGCAAGGCTGTATTTCAGCTTTTCCAGTCTGGCTTCGCTGCCGCGGTACAGGTAGACGGAGTATTGGACTTGCAAGGCTTCGGCAGATACCTGGCGATGTATCCGGGTCAGGCGTTTCGGGTCGGCGATGTCGTAGCAGATGAGATAGCTGCGCGTTCTCGATTTCGGCATGCATGGTTTCCTTCGATGTTGGCCTTGTTTTCAGTCGTTTTCCACCAGCCAGCGGTGGAGCCGGTTGAGGAGGTCCCGGCCTGTGCGCTCGATGGTCTGATGCCGGCCTTCGAAGAGATCGATCAGGGTCTGCCAGATTGTCTCGGGGGCGGGGTTTTCCTGGTTGGCGGCCCATTGCAGGAGCAGGGGCAGGAGTTGGCGCTCCAGGGGGGCGGCAAGCGAGCTGGCGAGATCAATGTGGTCGTTCACCCAGGCGTCGGATCGGGCGTCGATGCCGTGTTCCTGGAGGGCGGCCTGCATCCATGCCAGGGTCAGGCTGTGCCATTGCTTGACAACCCGGTGGGCCGTGCGTTTGCCGAGGTGGCGGCTGAGTTCGTTGCGGCTGCGCTGTTCGGTGCTGCGCACGGTATCGGCGTTGCCTTCCCAGCCCAGGCGGCGGATGGCGATGCGCGTGGCTCGCATCATCTGGGCCCGGTGCCAGTTGTCGAATCGGGCCGGCCACTCGAAGTCCTGGCTCAGCCTTTGGAGCCGCAGCCGGAGCCCTTCGTCTATCCCTTCCCGTCCCAGGGCGCGCAGGATGATTTCGCCCTGCGGGTCGGCAACCACGACGGGGATGCCGCGGCGGGTGCACCGGGCCAGGACTTGCAGACTCATGTCGACCCGGGTGGAGAGGTGGATGCGGGCGATGTGGCGCAGCGGGACGCTGCACTCGGCCATGTGCGTGCACTGGATGACGAGGGCTTGCCCTTCCATGCGCACGTGACAGGGCCGTTGGTGCCCGATGTAGAGGGCCCGGGCGCTGCCGGGGTGGAGGCTGCTTTCAGTCTGCATGACCCTGTATTTCTCCTTGTACGCGGGCAAGCTGGCCATGAAGGTGCCGCCGCATGAGGCGGGTCATGGCTGGGGTATGGCTTTCCCACCAGGGATAGAAACGTTGCCGGCCTTCCTTGTTCAGCAGGCAGGCGTCACCGCTTTGCGTGAAATGGTGCGTGTCGAGTCTCCGTTTGCGCAGGAGGTGCCAGATACGGTATTCGATGATGGGCCGTTGTGGCTCGATGAGGTCGAGGGCCAGCGAGGCGCGGTCGTGCTGGGGGTCGTGCAGGTAGCCGATGGCCGGGTCGAGTCCGGCGGCCAGGCATTCGCGCAGGGCGAGGCCATGGGCGAGGGTATAGCTGAGCGAGAGCAGGGCGTTGACCGGGTCGGGGGGCGGCCGGCGCTGGCGGTGTTTGAATCCGAACACGGGCGGGAGTACGGCGCTCAGGGCGGAGAACGTGGCGGCACTGGCGGAGCCTTCCAGTCCGCGAAGTACGTCGACGGGGGCTGTCCTGCTGGTGATCTGGCGCTGGTTCTCGCGCAGGGTCTTTCCGGCGCGGGTGAGAATGCGGCGCTGGTCTGGCCTGTGGCGCAGCAGCCTGGATATCAGGCGGTATTGCCCGGCCAGCTTTGCCCGCAGCAGGTGGGCCACGATTCGCCGGCGCAGGTCGGGGTCTTGCCGGGCGGTGTATTGCATGAGCCGTCGCCGGGCGTCGTTGCCGGGTCTGCCGGTGAGGAAGGCGGCGTGCAGTTCGCGCCGGCCGCTGAGCAGGGCTACGCTGATGCCGTGACTGGCCAGTGTTGCCAGGGTGGCGGCATCCATTTCGGCGTTTTGCACGATGACGAGGTGGTTCAGCAGCGACAGAGGGTAGCTGCGGGGGCGGGACTGTCCTTCCTGGCTCACCTGCAGTGTGTGACGCCGGCACTTGATGCGACTGTTCTTGTGGTCGAGATAAAGTGTGCTCATGTGCATTTACCCGATGTAGAACCAGCGGGGGTCTGTCGGTGGTACGGCGATGCCCATGAGTTCGACGGTGGAGCGGGGGTCCAGGCCAAGGATGAAGTAGCGGTCTTCGAGTGGCTCGATGAGGTCATCGAGCCGGGTTTCGACTTCGCGCCGTTCGGCCGCGTTCAGCCAGCATTCGTGGACGGATTTCTGGCCGCCGAGGGCGTAGTCACGGGCTATGTGCAGGGCCTGCCTCAGGCGGGTGTGGTCGGCGATGTCGTAGGCTATGAGGTAGAGGTGGCGCATGTGAAACTTCCTGTCGTTCCATTTGTTCGGACGATAGCAAGGTGGATCGCTCATGTACGGAGTCGCAGGCTTGTGGCCGCCGGCGGTCAGGGGGCAGCGAAGTTAAGCAGATGCTGGCGCAGGTGATGCAGCTGGCTGCCGGCGCATACCCGGATGCCGAGGTCGGCGGCGCGGCTGCGGTCGTGGCCGGAAAGGTCACGGTAGGAGATCAGCATGGCGCGGGCCTGCAGGCCGCCCATGAGGTCGCGCAGGGTGTCGAGTTTGTAAAGGGCTTCGGCGCCGGCGGATTCCTCGCCGTTTTCGCGGAAGCGGCGGGTCTTGCACTCGATGATGTGCAGGCGGTTGTCATGCAGGAAGGCCACGTCCAGTTCGTTGGGGATGGTTTTGTCCCGTTGTTGGCGGGTGACTTCCAGGGCGCAGGCGAGATCCTGCAGGCGCGGGCGACGGCCGCGCAGGCGCCGCAGCTGGTTGTAGACGTGGCTTTCGATCCAGCCGCCGTTGGCGTAGAAGCGGGCCTTTTCATCGCTGAAGGTGATGCTGTCGCCGTGGCGGGTCAGCTTGCCGTGTTGCTGGAAGAGATCGAGTAGTTCGTCGAGTTCGCGGGTGGTGTGTTCCAGCCGTGCGTCCAGGCCCGGGTGATCGGCACTGGCGGCGAGCCAGTTGAGCGTGCCGATGGGGCGCGAATAGCGGTCTTGCCCCTGGATCAGGGTCTCGGCGAGTTCGAGGTCGCCGGCCGCCGGCAGGTTGCGTCGTGGCTTGTGCGCCACACGGGCGCCATGGGCCTGGAGAAAGGCCTCCAGGCGGAGGCGGTTTTCCAGTTCCTGCGGCTGGCCGCTGGAGTCGCCGGTCTGCAGCCAGACGATGCTGTCGCGTTCGGGGTGGACGTAGAAGATGGGGAGGTCGTAGGCACGGAAGGCCTCGTAGGCGGCGATGCTCATGAGCTTGGTGCCGCCGGTGGCATTGAGGGCTGGCCGGGTGCCGGCTTCGGTTTCGCGTTCCAGCAGTTCCATGATGCGCGACTGGATGGCGTCGAAATCCCAGGCATCGTCGATGGGCCAGAGTTCGCTGCGAATGCCGCGGGGCCTGAGGACGTCTTCCAGCCACCCGGCGCGTTCGTGCATGTCCGGGGTGACCACGAGGATGACCCGTCTGGCCTCCAGGCTGCTGTCCAGCAATGGTGTGAGGTTGGGGATGGGCTGGTTGGAGACCAGGCAGACCTGGGTGTTGGTGGTGGCAGCCGTATTCATCGTGGTTGCGTTGCAGGCTCGAAGGGGTAGGTATCCGGGAGTTGGCCGGGCAGCTTGTGGATGCGCACCGGCGGTGCCGCGCTCAGGTCGAGGATGAGGGGCAACAGGTGTTGTTCGATCCAGTTCGAGAAGTCCAGCCAGCCTTCGTGCGTGAGGGTGTCGAAGCCGTGGGCGAGGATGGAGCGGTTGCGCTTGCCGATGTGCTCGCGGATATGGCCTTGCTGGGTGTTCCAGAAGGCCTGGACCTGTTCGCCTCCATGGGCGGCGGCCAGCCGCCAGGCATTGAACAGGCCGGCTTGGTACTGCCCCTTGTCATTGGGTTGCAGGGTGAGGCCCTCGGGGATCCTTTCGGGAGGGACATCGGCCGTGTCGATGCCGGCCTTCTCACGCAGTATCCATTGGGCGCTCCATTCGAGGAGGCGGTAGAGGCGCGCGGTGGCATCGTCGTGGCGGCCCTGAACGGCACGGCGCTGGGCATTGCGCCAGAGGTCGAGCAGACGCAGGGGCTCACGGGCGGGTGATTCCTCGACGAGCAGTTTCAGGGTGCCGAGCAGGTCGCCAAAGCCCTCCCGGCCCAGGGTCTGGCGAAAGCTGGAGAGCTGCCGGTTTGCGGCCTCGTGGTCGAAGCGGTCCCAGGCATCCAGGGCTCGGCTGAGGGCGATGGCCCGGGTGAGCGCGCCGCGCATGCCGGCATCGCGTGGTGGGGGGATGTCTTCGAGCAGCATGGCGGATTCGCTGTAGGCATGGCGGTGCCACGGCGCCACGGCGACGCGGAAGCGGCGCTGGAACTGTATGGCCTCTATGCTTGCCGGCATGACCATGGCCTGTCCGGCATCGACACGGGTGAGGCCTGACCGGCTGCCGCTGACCAGATGCAGTTCCACCCCCTCCGTGTCCAGGGCGGCGGCGACCAGGCCGGCACTCATGGTCTTGGTGCCGCCGGTGTAGTCGGCGAGGATCTGTGTTTCTCCGGGATCATGGCGCATGAGCCAGTCGGTAACCCGGGTGTAGACGCCGTCGAGATCGTCGGCGATGACTTCGAGGATTTCGTATTGGTCTTCGGCGAGCCCGGTGCGCGTCGGGATGTTGGGCAGGCTTGGCTGCGGATCGCCGGCGCGGGCAAGGGTGACATTGCCCTTGCCGCGAATCTGCTGCCAGGATCCCTTGCTGCCGGTGGCCGGGTCGTTCGCCGAGCAGACGAAACAGACCTGATCCGGGCGGTGGGTCTCGATGGTGTGCACGATGGGCTCGCTGGAGCCGCCAACGGTGCAGATCAGGATCTTTTTCGTCATCTCGGCGCTCCGGGACACGCAGGGCCACTCATGCCCCGCCTTCCAGCCGTGTCAGCCTTTCCTGTGCCTCCTTCTTGCGCTTCCTGGCCCAGGGCAGGTGCTTCGCGGTCTGCCGGATGAGGCTCGCGGCCTTTGCACGGAGGGCGGGGTCATCCCATTGCAGGGCGTCTTCCAGTAGCTGGAGCCGCATGGCGTTGAGTTCGCCGCCGGCTTCCTTGCGGCCGGCGGCCTGGTCGGCGGCCAGTCGTGCGGCGAGGTCTTCCATCTGGCGTTCTTCCGGCGTGAGCCGTTCGAGCCGCTGTTTTTCGCGCGCGGCCCGGGCCTCTTCTTCCGCGGCCTCGCGCTGGCGCTGTTCCTCCCGGGCCAGTTCCTGCGCCAGGCCTTCGGCCAGGGTCCGTTGGCGGTGGTGGACGCCTTCGAGCCAGCCGGCCATCACCTTGCCGGCCCTTTCCTGCAGGGCCTCGGCGGCGGGCCAGGCGGGCAGAGGCCGGCCGGGGTCGGCCAGTTCCACCAGCAACCAGCCGAAGGGCCGCAGGTAACGTTGCTCGGTGGTGTCGCGCGCGGCCAGCCAGAGGGTACGGGGGCTGTCTTCCCAGGTATCCTTCCGGCCCTTGCCCTGCATGATTCTGATGGAGCGTAGCCCGTTGAGGGTGACGGCCTCGGCGCCGCTGTGGCGGCCGACGCGGAGCAGGAAGGCGCGGCCCGCCTCGATACGCTGGCGCAGGTCGGGGTCGTCGAGCAGGTCAGCGGCCTGTTGCATCCATTCCTCGTCCAGGTAGCCGCGCTTGCGCAGCAGTTCCTGTTCCCGTTGCCACAATTGGCCATAGAAGCGCTGGCAGGCACGGGCGATGTCTTCGAAGCCGAAGCGATGCCGGGGCAGCTTGCGCTCGTCCACGCCGCGCGGGTCGGGAATGGCGAGCTGGCCACGAAAGGCGCGCAGGCGCAGGGGAGCGGCGCATTCGAGGAGCTGGTACAGGTCCTCGTTTTCGGCCATGGATTTACGCAGCCTGCCCCTGGCGTCGGTAACGGGGTATTTCTTGCGGTTGACGGCGAAGAGGATCTCGGCGCTGTTGAGGGTTTCGTTGCCCTGCCAGTGGCAGTCGCCCATCTGCAGCAGGCGCAGCGGGTCCTTGTGCAGGTTGCGCATGGTGTAGTCGAGCAGCCGTTGCTGCATATCGAGATTCTTTTCGTCCCGGAATGCCAGGCGCCTGCCCTGGTTGACGTCGTCCAGCAGGGCGGTGCGGATGGCGCCCTTGAGACCCGTGCCAGGCAGGTAGAGCCGGCGGTCGTCGGCACGGTAGCTGGCGCGCTCGATCTCGAGCTTGTTGTGTATCTGTCGGCCGTTTTCTTCCCGCTGGGCCACCTTGCCGACACGGCTGGCATAGAGCGCGGCGATGCCGGGGGAGGTACGGACCACGTTGATGGCCCCGGGGATGAGTCGTTCCCGGTTCTTGTGGATGAAACCTTGCACCTGGCGCAGCATGGCTTCATTGGCGCGGGCGGCGAGGATGCCATCGAGACGGCGGCGCTCGGCCTCTGGCAGGCGGGCCAGGGCGCGATGATCGAATTCGAACAGGGCGTCGTCGTCGATGACGTAGTTGATGGGCGTGTAGTCCTCGTCCGTGCCCATGTGCACCGGCGAGAGGGGGGTGATCCAGAGTTCGTGGATCTGCGGGATGCCGCTCATGTTTCTTCCTCCAGTCGGATGGCGAGTACCGGGGCATAGCCCTGGTGTACCGTGGCCTCGATGGATCGTGAGAGGCGGCCGTCTCCACCCAGTCCCTGGCCCGTCCAGGCCTGGTCGAGCAGGCCTTCCGGGGTGAGCAGGGCGCCGCTGTCGGCGAGCAGCACCGGGGTCTTGAAGGGCTTGCCGGTCTGCACGGCGAGGTCGCCGTGGCGGCCAAAGCGGGTGAAGGGGCGGTAGAAGCAGGCGTCGTCCCGCCAGGCCAGGCCCTGGGGGGCGCAGGGGGCGAGGGTCAGCCAGGCGTTGGCGTCGGCGTGGGCCGGCCAGGGGGCGTCAAGCTGCTCCTCCACGGCAAACTTGCCGAGCCCGATGCTGGCATCGCGGCCGTAGCCGGTCTGGCCGACATCGGCCAGCAGATCGATCAGCCGCCGGGGTTCGAGACGTCCTTCGTCCACCAGCAGGTGGATGTCGAGTCGCAGGTCTTCACCGGGCCACAGGGTCTCGCTGAGGTAGGGGGCGAACATGCCACTGCCGGTGGTGCCGGTCTGGCGGTGGATGCTGTTGTGCGGCTGGCCAGCGGTGTTCCAGATGCCGCCCTTGCAGATGTCCTCGTCGCTCCTGGCTCGGGCAAGCCATTGCTCCACGGGCAGGCCGATGTCTTCCGTTGCGATCCAGCGTCGGCGCTTGAGCCGCTTGCGGTCGGCGTCGGCGGGGACGTCGAAGCGCGACAGGGGCAACGGCGGCAGGGGGTAGTGGCCGGCGGGAAAGGCGTCGGAGACCACCAGGAAGGGCTGGCCTTCGGTGTAGCCGCACAGGGCCTCGTCGAGGACATGCTCGCCCTCGGCGCGGCGCAGGGCCCAGCAGAGCTGGCCGAACAGGGTATCGCCCCTGAGCGGGGTGCCGAAGGCCGAGAGAGGACGGATTCGGACCGTGAGTGCCTGCATCGCCGTCTCCTAGAGGGTCAGCTCGTCGAGCCTGCCCTGGATGTCCTTGCCATCCAGCGTGAGTTCGCGGAACTCGAGCTTGCCGTAGCCGCGGGACTGGGAGCCGCCGAGGCCGGTGTATTCGAGCAGTTTCAGCCCCCGCAGCACGGGCTCCAGCAGGTCTTCGCCATCGATGACCTTGAGGCTGAGGCGGAACTGGAAGCGGGCGCCCGCGGGGACGCGCTCGGTATTGCGTGGATTGAGGGCGGTGCCCTTGATGCGGTCGATGCTGTTTTCCATCTTGACCTCGGTGAGGAGGAGGTCGCGGTTGTTCATCTCCTCCACCCAGGCAGGGTCGAGGGCGCAATCCCAGAAGGCGAGACGGGTGGGGCCGATGTCGGTGACCAGCGCGGTGTCGTCGTCCTTGCCGGTGGGCGCATAGCCGAACAGGCGCAGGATCTCGATGCCCTGGGCTCGTTCGTCACCGAGCCTGGACAGATCGCCGATGCCCAGTGGCCGGCCATCGGTGGCGGCGACCACGCCGGCGTGCCATTCCATCAGGCTGCGCATCTTGCCCTTGATGCTGGAGCCGGGGATGTAGGGCTGGTTGGTGACGGGGTTGCGGATCACGGGATTGTCCGTGCCGCCGATGTGCATCTCGGTGTTGCCGCTGCCGATGTGCAGGCCGGAAATCAGCTCGATCTGGCCTTGAACCTGCGAAATGCGATCCAGCTTCATGGGTCAGTCCCCCTTTTCCAGTTTGTAGAAGCCGATGAAGGCCTCGAAGAAGAGTTTGGCGGTGTCGAGGCGTTCCTTGCTGTCGATGTAATCGATGGTTTGTTCCACCATGTCGAGAAAGGCACCGTCGACGAGCTTGCGGCCCTTGGCGTAGGCGGCCTTGGCCTTGAGCATGCGGATCATGGGCAGGTAGGCCTCGAACTGTTCCGGTTGCTGTCTTGCCTTGCCGTGCCACATCACCAGCTCGTCGTAGAAACGGCGCAACTGGGTGCTCTTGTTGGTGTTAGCTTCCCGTTTACCGCCGGCAACCACGCGGGCGACCTCGCGGGCGGCCTCGCGGGCAGTCTCGTCGAACAACTGGGGCGCAATCTTGCCATCGCGTTCGAATTCGATGTCGAACCCCAGCCGGCGTTCTTCCTCCTGCTGTTTGGGCCTGTGCCCATGGGGGCGTTGTTGTCGTGCCATGTCTGTCTCCTCAGTGGCGATGTCTGTACAGGTGGGTGAACAGGGGGATGCGGAAGCGGTTACCGTATTTCTCGATGGGCCGGGCCAGGATCTGGCTCAGTTCGGCCATGCGCCGCTTGCGTTCTTCGCGGGTCAGCCCCCGGGTCCTCTCGAGCATGCGCCAGGTGCGATAGCTGAACCAGGCGTGCCACATGGCGTTGCGTGCATCGCGTTCGTTCGAGAGCAGGTTGTCCGCCATGCCGGCCAGTTGCTGCAGGCGGTAGAGGTAGCCGGTGGCCAGGTCATGGGACTGGCTGGCCTGCTCGATGTCTTCGAATACCTGCCACAGCTCATTGAAGTCGGACCAGGATACGGTCTCGCCGAAGGCCGTGATGGCGTTCTTGCCGGGCAGGCCCTTGGCGGCTTCCAGGGCTTCTTCGGCCAGCTCGCCCATCTGCGTGATGGGGGTGCCGGGGCGGGTCATTACCAGTCCGGCGGAGAAGTGCAGGTCCGGGTTGCCGGTGGTGTAGCGGCCGAAGGCCTCGCGCATCTCGCGGGCAAGCCGCAGCGTGCTGTACCAGGGGCCGACGAGGTAGAAGTCGTCGCCGCCGGCGAACACGGTATAGGTGCTCGGGTATGCCTTGCGGCACATCCAGGGCAGGGCGATGGCGAAGAAGGCGTTCATCTGCCGTGACAGCGAGGCCCACTTGGCGAAGCTGGGGCGGGCGAGCCCGGCTTCGAAGATCCGGCCGAGGTTGTCCACGTCGCCCTTGAGCGTCATCAGGCCCTCGCTGCCGACCCAGCGGTCCTGGCCGTCGCGACGGCGATCGTCGCGGGCAATGTGCTCGAAGGTCTTGGGTGCGCGCGGGTCGGTGCCGGATTCGTCCAGGCCCTTGTAACGGTTCAGATCCAGCTCGCTGATGTCACCGAACAGCGGGACGTGGGCATTGATATGGCGCCGGGCATAGCCGTTGAACAGCGGTTGATCGGGCGATTCCGGGAGGGAGAAGTCCCAGGCCCGGCGCAGCTCACCCTTGCGCGCCAGTTGGCCGAAGCGTCCGCTGGCTTCCTCGATGCCGGTGAAGGTGACGTGGTAGCCCAGCATGTCGAGGGCGAGGCTGTCGGCGCCTTCGAGGGGCTGGGTGGTGACCAGGATGCGCGCGTGGTGGGCGATCCACTTGCCGATGCGGATCTGGTCCGCCGCCAGGGCGGAGACGTGGACCTCGCCGGCCTTTTCCAGGGTTTCGCTGGCGGGGCTGCGGCCGTCGACGGCGCAGATGCCCCGCGTCGGATCAAAGGCCTGCCAGAAGTCGCTCATCAGCGCTGGCGGCGGGTTGGCCCCGCACAGGTCGAGACGCTGGGCCTTCATGGTTTCCATGCGGCGGAACAGGCGATCGATGAGATGCCGGAAGGGGGGCGTCTGATCGCCCTTGCGATTGAGGAAGTCGTTGCAGCAGGCTTTTTCCCAGGCGATGCCGATGCCGGAGGTGGCGTAGGTTTGAGCCAGGAACCAGGCGTCGAAACGGCGCTGGCAGTCGCGCACGGTGGCCTCGGCCTCCGGGGTCGCCGGCGCGACGATGAGGAATTTGCCGGCGGCGTTGATGACCTGGCTGGTGGGTGGCAGGCCAAGGGCGTCGAGGATGCCCAGCGCGGCGCACTCGCTGAGCAGGGAGATCTGGAAGGAGCGGCCCCGCAGCAGGCGTGCGGCGTTCTTCCGGGTCTCGCCGCCCTGGGCGAAGATGAACTCCTGGATGCCGAAGAAGTCGCCGAGAATCAGCAGGAACTTGTCCTCGTCCCAGTCGCTGCGCGCGGCCATGGCGCTGGCGACGCTGGCGGGGTCGTCGCCACGGTCGTCGTGGTAGCGCCACAGGGCGGTGGCCAGGGCGGCGGTGGTGCGCGAGTGGTCGTAGAGGGACACCTCGGGCCTTACGCGGCCGGCGGTGGCCGCGGGTATGGCATGAGTGAAGGTGGCCCACAGGGCATCGAAGTGATCCAGCCACAAAGCCCAGTTGTCCCGGTGGCTGGCGGGGATGCGATCCAGAGCCTCGAGGAAACCATCCCAGAGGCTGGCGTATTCCGCCTGGGCCTTTCCTTTGTTGGCGGGCTCGCAGTCGCTGGCCTTGCAGGGGTAGAGGCTGTCCACGCTCAGAGGGCGCAGGGGGTAACGCCAGTGGAGATCCGATCTTCCAGGCCGGGAGTTGTCATCGGGATGGATCTGCTCGAACAGGGTGAGCAGGCGGGCGGAGTAATGGTCCTTCCCGGTGGCTGGATTCTCGTCGGCGCGGTTGTATTGCTCGAATTCCTCGCGCTCGAAGCCCGAGGCAATGCGGTCGGCGGTGGCGATGATCCACTGGAGGAACGTCTCGGGCCGATGATGGCGGGCGGCTGCATTGATGAGTGAGTCGTCCACGTCACGGTCTCGCCAGGCGGCGAAGGGGGCGACGCTGTCGCCAATGAGCCGCGGCAGCCTGTCTTCGATCAGGTCGAGGGCGATGGCCGTATAGGCGGCATGCACATGGGTGTGCCGGCCATCGAAGCTCGGGCAATACTGTTGCTTGTTGAGATCGGCCGGGGTGTTGCCTTCTTCGTCGGTCTTTGTGGCTTCGGGGATGCGCGCGCGCTCGGCGAACTTGCCGAGGTCGTGCAGGCAGGCTGCGAGGGCGATCCGGCAGCTGGCATCGAGTTTGTCTTTCATTCGATTTTCTCTCTCCTGGTCATGCCGTGTGTTCAGGATCGTCTGACGGGCGCCCGGGTTGTGTGTGGGTCGCCGGGTATCCTCTTCGTTTCCGGGATTCGACTTTCGCATTTATCGAGCTCACCGTCAGTCGTCACAGGCTTGTGGGGCCTGATGCCGGCGATGATCCGGATGTGTTCGGGCGCCAGTTTCAAACGGTATTTGCCCGGCCGGGTGCCGCCATCGTCGATGAGGTAGCGTTCGGCGGTGGTGCCCAGACCTCGCCTCAGGCTGCGGTGAAGGCTGCTCTTGAGGGTCGAGAAGTAGTCGCCATCCATGCCGTCCTTCAGGGCTCGATGGGTGCGTTCCCGGTCATCGAGCTGATGGCCTATGGCATCGTATTCCCGCAGGAAGAGCCGGGCCCATCCGCGATCCGGGGCGTCCTTGGGTGGGGCTGGCAGGGGTGGCTTTTCCTGCCTGGCTCGCCTGGCAAAGAGCACGAGCAGGGCCAGTTGGGTCGGCGGCAGCGCCAGCCATTCTCCACCTGCGCAGATGCGCCGGCTGCTCATTTCGATGATGATTTCCGGAGGTTCGAGTGCCTTTCGTGCGGCTTCTACTACGGCACTGAAGCTGCTGGTTCCATCCAGGAGCCGCCGATCCAGACCATGGCGAAGGCTCACGAAGGGAATGTTGGCCAGGGTGACCTGGGCGTCCTGGGTATCGGCGAGGCTGCGGTCATGTGTCTCGATCACCCGGCTGTAGGGTGTGGGATAGAAGAAGTCCCAGCACGATTCGAAGGGTTCGGATACCAGTACATGCGACAGCTGGTCCTGTGGTCGGCCAAACAGCGACAGGGCGTAGCCGAGATAGTAACCAAGGGTCTTTCGTCCACCCGCTATCGAGACGTGCAGTTCAGTATCTGCGCCGGATGTGAAGCGACGAACCATTTCGCAGATGAAATCCGCAGCCCGTGAGTTGTCGGCAGGGGTGCGAATGTCCTCGAGCGGGTTGCCCAGTTCGTCGCTCAGGACATGGATGCTCTCCTCGGAGAAGTTTATTCCCGAAAGTTCGTGGTCTCGGCACAGACGTTGGAACCATCCTGGCTCTTCGGACAGGAGAGACAGCCTGGCCCGCTCGGCGCCTTCACTGGTGGTGATCAGGTGTATTTCCCGGGGGATCCAGGGACTGGGCCGGCTGCGGGCGAGGGCGTACAAGGTCTCCGTTACCACTTGCGGCGACAGACCGGTGACAGCGAGTAGGATACGGTGAGAGGTGTCAGCCGTGCTCATTGCAGGTTTCGGGGTTTTCTCGGACGCGGATATCGGTTCAATCCAATGTGTGTCATTGTCGGGTGCGATTCGGTGTATCACAGAGTCTCACAAGCTTGTCAGGAGTCTGTATTGTCCCAGGCCCATGCTCGTCTGTTTGCCCATGTGGAGCCACTGGCCCTGCCAGAGTGGGGGCCACCAGCCCTCCAGCAGGGACAGGTCGACATCTATTTCTCCTATCAGGCCGCCCAGCTGCATATGGGTCTTCTGGCGGTTGGACCATCGCGTCCAGTCCTGCCAGGTCACGCGGCGGTCGATGAGGGCTGCTTCGGTGTCGTCGGGGATTTCCGGTAGCGTGGCTGATTCTGCCGGGGAGGCGTAAAGCCGCCCCAGTTCGCGCAGGCGCAGGCGCAGGGCCCTCAGAAATATGGCCATCCCGAAGTCTGCGGCCTTGACCAGCTTGCCATGGTGTTTCAGGCGCAAAGGGGTTTGCAGGCTGATGGTCACGTGGTCGGGGGCGGGTGGCGCTGGCGCCAGGGAATCGTTGTCGATGTCGAAGCGGGGTAGGGCGTGGCGGTCGATTTCTTGCCATCTGCCGTTGCCGGGGAGTGACTCCTGCTCGATCCTCGTCAAGCGGAAGGTCGCCCTGTCTCCCCCGAAACCCAGGGTGCCGGCATGATCCAGGGCGAGAACGATCCAGGGAAGATTGTTGGCGGCTTCTCCGAGCAGGGTGATGCCGAACTGCAGTTGGTCGCCGGCCTCTACTCTCCGTGGTGTCGGGTGGGTGAGGTCGAGCACCCAGGGGTGGGGCATGGCGGAATATCGTCCGCTCGAATTCTTGCCGATCGCCGGTGATTCGAAGAACCGGGCATAGCCACAATTCGTCAGCAGAGGGCAGTTATTGCAGGTGGATTGGCGGGTGACGCACAGGGTCTTGCGCAGTCCGTGGCCCAGCAGGCCGCGAATGGCCGAGCCCGGGTAGCGGGCCAGCCTGCCTCCGCTCTCGAATTCCAGGGTCAGGCGTATCCGGCAGAGGGTGGCGCCAAAGGGCAGGGGGTCGACGGTCTCCGTGTTGTCTTCTGGCATGTAGGCTTCGCGTCCTTGTCACGGGTATCTTGCCCTCTCCTGCTTGGTTGGGCGATTCGTGCCTTGCTTTGCCGTTGATACTACCTTGCTTTTCGGTGAGTGGATAGACTGACTGGCTGAGGCATGTTCGCGCACTGGTTCATGTTCGCGATCGCCCGGGTCATGCGGCCATGGTTGTCATTCGAATTGCCTTTGTCGGATGGATTGCGAAAAACCCGGCAGTCATCTTCCGTGAAGCCTGTTTCTGCCCATTCCCAGGGTTATGGATTCCGATTGTGTTCAGAATCGCCCCGCCACCCCAACCGCTCATGCACCGTCCGGGTGACGAAATCTGCCAGGCGGTCGTAGCTGAATGACTCGGCGATGGGCGTCGGGTCCGGGTTCTCGTTGCCGCGCAGGCAGTCGCGCAGCTGCGCGGCGGTGCGGAAGAAGCGGCAGTATTCCTCCCAGTGCGGCGCCTCGGCGATGTGGCGGCAGTCGAAGACCACCGGCAGGCTGCCGCAGGCGGCGGCCTCCACCAGGCGCTGGGAATTGATCTCGAAGGGATGACAGATGAAGGCGTAGCGGGCCGAGTTGTAGACGCGCGCCACGGCCTCGCCGTGCGGCAGTTCCCCGCGGAAGTGGGGGC
>DRQN01000066.1 GCA_011371455.1 Gammaproteobacteria bacterium | reverse complement strand
CGTGGAACCCGGAGAGGTGATGGTGCTTTCCGAAGACATGGCCGCCGCTCGCGCCCTGGCGGCCCAGGCACGCGACAACGGGCTGCGCATCCTGCGCCGCAAACGGCTTCCCACCCTGGGCTGGGTGGTGAGCGTCTTCCGGGTCTCCCCCGAGAGCAGCGTGGCCGAGGCCATCGAACAACTGCGCCGGCAGCTTCCGCCCGAGCACCACGGCCTGGTGGAGGCCAACCACCGCTACCGCCTCCAGGGTACCGCCGGTGATCCACGCCGCTATGGCCCGCGCCTGCTGGGCTGGCAGTCCACGCCCGCTTGCGGCAAGGGGTTGCGCCTGGGGCTGGTGGATACGGCCATCGACCACGGTCACCCTGATCTGTCCGGGGCCGATATCCGCCCCCGCCGCTTCGTCACCACCGGCGTGCCCGTGGCGCCCCCCGATCACGGCACGGCCCTTGCCGCCCAGTTGCTGGCCGATCCCGCCGCTGATGGCGTGGCCGGCCTGCTGCCCGGCGCCCGGCTCTATGCCGCCGAAGCCTTTCGCTGGCGTGACGGCGTTGCCGAAACCACCAGCGAATGGCTGATCGCCGCCCTGGACTGGCTGGCGGGTGAGCAGGTGACCGTGATCAATCTCAGCTTTGCCGGGCCGCGCAACCTGCTGGTGGAGCAGGTGATCGAGCGCCTGGTCCGCCGGGGCATCCGGGTGGCGGCCGCCGCCGGCAACGAAGGGCCGGGCGCGCCGCCGCGCTATCCCGCCGCCCAGGCGGTAGTGGTGGCCGTTACCGCCGTCGATGCCGACGGCCGCCCCTGGCGCCGCGCCGCCGCCGGCCCCCATATCGATTTCGCCGCCCCCGGCGTCGATCTCTGGAGCGCCCGTCCCGGCGGCGCTCACGCCTACCTGAGCGGCACCTCCTACGCCGTTCCCTTCGTCAGCGCCGCCCTCGCGCTCGAAAGCGAGGCCTCCCTGCGCCGCCAGGCCCGGGATCTGGGTGAAGCGGGGCGCGACAACCACTTCGGCTGGGGGGTGATCCGGATGTCCGGATGTTCCATGACCAGATAGGTGTTTTCCGTGTCTCGTTCCAGCTCTCGCCGGCGTTTGCCTTGCCAGTAATCGGTAAACAGCCGTCTTTTCCATTCAGGGATATGTGAATATACCTGTCAATGTAGTGGAAATACCCGATGTTCCTCTGTTATCCTGTCGGCGTTTCTGCCGCGCGGGGCGCAGTCTCCGGTATGGGGTGTGATACAGCTTCCAGGCTGAGTGTAGACGTAGAGGGGGATCGGGAATCATGGACGTCAAATGGGCAAGCAGGTTTGCATGGGTTCTGGCCCTGTTCGTGACGGGCGCCTTGGCCGATGGCTGGGATCCAGGCTCCAAGGCAACGGCGCAGGGTGGTATCGTCAACACCCGTCACAACATGACCATGAGCTACCTAGGCACCAGCGCCGTCTTCATGAACGGCGTTCGCAACGACTACGGTGCGGTTTGCGTCTATTGCCACACGCCGCACGGTGCCAACAGCCAGATCGACGCGCCATTGTGGAACCGCACCATCAACAACGGCATCTATACCATCTACGACAGGCCCACCACGCTGATGCGCCCCATCGGCCAGCCCGGGCCCAGTTCCTTGACCTGCCTTTCCTGCCACGATGGCACCATCGCCATCGATTCCGTCCTCAACATGCCGGGCTCCGGCTGGGAACCCACGCAATCGGGGGCGACGAACAATGAAACCGGCATCTCCAACCAGTCTTTCCTGGGCCTGTGGAAGGCCGCCGGCAACGTGGGGCCACCGAATACCGGGCCGCCCCTGGGAACCCATCGCACCCTCGGTCCGGAGCTGGGTAACGGGACGGTTACCGAAACCTGCGCCCGTTGTCACAATGGCGCCTTCCCCTCCGGGCCGGACAGCTTCCGCGCCTTTATGCTGGGCACGGATCTGCGTAACGACCACCCGGTCGGGGTTCTTTACCCGGATACCTTCGCGGTTGGCATCGACTTCAACGAACCCAACATAAAGCTGCCGGGCAAGATGGCCTTTTTCGATGCCAACGGCAACGGCCGGGCCGATACCAACGAGGTGCGCCTGTACGACACCGGCAGCGGTTATCAGGTGGAGTGCGCCTCCTGCCATGATCCGCATGGCGTGCCTTCCGCAGGTGCTGGAAGCCGTTTCAACCCCACCTTCCTGCGCATCAACAACGGCATCGCCGGCAGTCACGCCGGTACCGCCGGTATCGCCAGTGACGGTGCCAGTGCCCTGTGCTTGACGTGCCATACGAAGTAGCCCGTTCGGCCGTCTCAGACTGAACGCCTGCCCCCAAGAACCCGCCCCGAAAGAGGCGGGTTCTTGCTTTTCTGCGGCCGCCATTTCCGTGCGTAGAGCTGCGAAAATAAATTTTCACCTGAATCCACGGATTCAGGTTCCAGTCAGTCAGCTGGTATTCAGTTTTGAGCTATAGACTGGCGAACGTTGTCCGATAATTAGTACCTGAATCCGTGGGTTCATGACGGCGAATGACACGACTCATTGATTCGTCTCGCTATATGAAGAATCTCGGCAATAACCCCCGCTATTCCCTCGGATTCAGGTAGTAGGGATATAGGGATGGCTGGCGCGCGATCTTCCTTTGCGCGTGTGTGCGCGAAACAACGATCCTGGATGGTCGACCAACAGCGAATTACAACCAAGGCGTCCACCGTGATGTTTTTTCGAAAACTGTTTCTAGCGACCCTGCTGGTGAGCCTTGGCAGCCCACTGTGGGCCCAGGATTGTCATCTCGAGGCCCGTGCATCGACACCCACCGAGCGTTTCAAGGTGCACGCCGACGGCACCATTACCGACACCAAGACCCGGCTGACCTGGATGCGCTGCAGTGTCGGCATGCACTGGAAGGACGGGAACTGCGTCGACGTGGCGGTGCAATATGAATGGAAGGATGCCGGTCGCTTCATTACGCGGCTGAATGATGACGAAGGTTACGCGGGCTACAAGGATTGGCGCCTGCCGACGCTGAAGGAACTCGAGGAGATCGTCGAGCACCGCTGCATCAATCCGGCCATCAATCTCGAAGTGTTCCCCGCCACGCTGCCAAGTGGTTACTGGTCTTCCACCCCCGACAAGGACTATAAAAAGGGTGCCTGGCTGGTGTTCTTCCTGCACGGCAAGAGTTACATGGGCAACGTACAACAAGCGTGGAAGCTGCGCCTGGTGCGCGACGCGCAGTAGTCCTTTCTCGATCTTTCGGCGGCTGGCCGCCATCCTTCGCTGACCCGGCAACCCTATCGATTGTCCTGGTGTGTTCAGCCGTCGCGCGCAGGTGCGGGCCGCTTTCGTTCCGATGCCGTCGTCATTTGACATGGCCGGGGGATGTGGGCAAGGTGACGCCTTCTTTTCGTCCACCCGTCTCCCATTGGATTGCGCACTGAATGTTTAGGCCGCTGGAACTCTATATTGGCTTGCGCTACCTGCGCGCCAAGCGTCGCAATCAGTTCATCTCCTTTATTTCCATGACCTCCATGCTGGGCATCGTGCTCGGCGTGACGGCGCTGATCACCGTGTTGTCGGTGATGAACGGCTTCGAGAAAGAGGTGCGCGAGCGCATCCTCGGCATGGCCTCGCACATCACTATCACGGGTTACAACGGCCCGCTGCGGCACTGGCGGGAACTGGACGAGATGGTGCGCAAGCAGGAGCCGCGGGTGATCGGCGCGGCGCCCTACATCCGCAAGGAGGTGATGCTCAGCGCCGGGCGCGCGGTTACCGGTGCGCTGGTGCGCGGCATCCTGCCGGAACTGGACCCGGAGGTGTCCGACGTCTGGGAGCACATGTTGGCGGGCGAGTTGGCCGACCTGCGGCCGGGTGCGTTCAACATCATCCTCGGTCGTGATCTGGCGCGCAGCCTCGGCGTAATGCCCGGTGACAAGGTGACCATGGTGACGCCACAGGCCAGCAGCACACCGGCGGGCATCCTGCCGCGCATGAAGCGTTTCACCGTCAGCGGCATCTTCGAGGTGGGCATGCACGAATACGACAGCGCCCTGGCGCTGATCCACATCGATGATGCCGCCAAGCTGTTCCGTACCCAGGACGGCGTCACCGGTCTGCGCCTGAAACTGGATGACCTGTATCAGGCCATGCCGGTACGCGCGCACCTGGCGCAGAGCCTGCCGGCGAGGTACTGGATCAGTGACTGGACCCAGCGCCACGCCAACCTGTTCCGCGCGGTAAAAATCGAAAAAACCATGATGTTCCTGATCCTGTCGCTGATCGTCGCGGTGGCGGCCTTCAATATCGTCTCCACCCTGGTGATGGTGGTCACCGACAAGCAGGCGGATATCGCCATCCTGCGCACCCTCGGCAGCACGCCGGGCTCCATCACCCTGATCTTCATTATCCAGGGCACGGTGATCGGCCTGGTCGGCGTATTGCTGGGCGCGGTGGGGGGCATCAGCCTGGCGCTCAACGTGGATGCCGTGGTGGCCTGGCTGGAAGGCGTGCTGGGGATGCAGTTCATGCCTGCCGACGTGTACTACATCAGCAACTTCCCCTCGGAGCTGCATTGGGACGACGTGGTCAAGATCGTCGCCATCTCCTTCGGTCTCAGCGTGCTGGCCACCCTTTATCCGGCCTGGCGCGCCTCGCGCACCCAGCCGGCGGAGGCCTTGCGCTATGAGTGATGCCGCGGTACTGGAATGCCGCCACCTGGCCAAACGCTTCAGCGAGGGCGGGCTGGAGGTGGAGGTGTTGCGCGACGTCAGCCTGCGTGTGCGGCGCGGCGAGAAGATCGCCATCGTCGGCGCCTCCGGCTCCGGCAAATCCACCCTGCTGCATCTGCTGGGCGGCCTGGATCGCCCCAGCGGCGGCGAGATCTTCATCGGCGGCGAAGACCTGTCGCGCCTCGGCGAGGCGGCGCGTGGCCGCCTGCGCAACCGCATGCTGGGTTTCGTCTACCAGTTCCACCACCTGCTGCCGGAGTTCACCGCGCTGGAGAACGTCGCCATGCCGCTGCTGATTCGCGGCGACGGCGTGGCCAGTGCGCGGGAACGGGCGGCGGCACTGCTGGACAAGGTGGGCCTCGGCCAGCGATTGCGTCACAAACCCGGTGAGTTGTCCGGTGGCGAGCGCCAGCGCACCGCCATCGCCCGCGCCCTGATCAGTGAACCGCTGTGCGTGCTGGCCGACGAGCCTACGGGCAACCTCGATACCCACACCGCGGCGCAGGTTTTCGACCTGATGCTCGCCCTCAACGACGACATGGGCACCGGTATCGTCATGGTCACCCACGATCTGCAACTGGCGCAGCGCATGGACACGGTGCTGACCCTGCGCGAGGGCCTGCTGGTCGGGGAATAGGGGAGAGGCCGTGACGCCGGTTACTTTTTCTCGGTGTTTTCCGCGCCGGCCTGAAAGGCGGCGGTGATCTCCGCCCGGCGCGCCGCGCGGCGTTTTCGCTGGCGCAGTTCCCAGCTGCGCCGTACCAGCCGGCGCCAGATGATCTGGATACTGAAGTAGCCGATGGTGGCGCTGACCGTGCCGCAAACGAAACTGCCCAGCAGCAGGGGTTTCCAGATCGCCGACAACTCCTGGCCGATCCGTTCCGCGGTAAACTCAAACTCCCCGCCTACCGGCGGCGTGCCGAGGATCCATGTTCCCACCAGGTAGGCAAAATAGAACATGGGCGGTATGGTGAGCGGGTTGGTGATCCACACCAGGGCCACGGAAATGGGCAGGTTGACGCGCGCGATGATGGCGCCGATGGCGGCCAGCACCATCTGGAACGGCACCGGCCAAAAGGCGAAGAACAGGCCGACGGCAAAGGCGCCGGAAACGGAATGACGGTTCAGGTGCAGGATGTTGGGGTCGTGCAGCAGGGGGCCCAGGCAGCGCAGATGCTTGTGATCGCGGATTTTGTGCGGATCGGGCAGATAGCGTTTGATGATACGTCTGGGCATTGATACCTGGCGATGCCTGATTGGGACCTGAATCCGTGGGTTTATAATGGCGAATTACGCAACTCATTGATCCGTCTCGCTATATGAATCGAGCAGTTGCATACTTCATCCTCCCTGGCTCACGGACTCAGGTGGGAATACGGTAATAGCGTCACTCCATTATCCATCTTTTAGGGAGAAGCGGAAACATGCGCGCCGCGGCGCTGGGTTTTCTGGCTGGAACATGGATGTTGCAGCAGCTGGCCAGTCTGCCCGACTGGCGCTGGTCGCTGCTGTTGCCGCTGGTCGTACTGCTGGGCTGGCGGATTCCCTTGCTGCGCCGGACAGGGACGCGCCTCGCCGTATTCGCCGTGCTGGGCTTCCTCTGGGCCACCCTCGCCGGACACACCATGTCCACTGGTGGACTGGACCCGCGGCTGGAGGGCCGCGACGTGCAGGTAGAAGGGACGATCGTTTCCCTGCCTGAGCGGAACGGCCAGCGCAGCCGCTTTCACTTCAGTGCCGAACGGCTGTGGCTCGACGGCACCCCGTTCCCGCCCCCTGGCAAGCTGCTTCTGAGCTGGTACCGCGATGCGCCGTCGCTGCGGGTGGGGGAGCGCTGGCGCCTGCGGCTGCGTCTCAAACGGCCCAACGGCTTCATGAATCCCGGCGGCTTCGATTACGAGGGCTGGCTGTTCAGCCAGGGCATTCGCGCCAAGGGCTATGTGCGCGCGGCGCGGGCCGAGGGCGACAACACGCGCCTGCAGGCGGCCAGCGGCCATTACGTCGACCGCCTGCGCCAGCACCTGCGCGACGGTATCCGCGATGCGTTGGAGGGACACCCACAGGCGGCGCTGGTGACGGCGCTGGCGGTGGGCGACCGCTCGGCAATGACGGATGCGCAGTGGGACGGCCTGATCCGTACCGGCACCAATCACCTGCTGGCCATCTCCGGCCTGCACGTGGGCCTGGTGGCGGGCATGGCCTTTTTCCTCATGCGCTGGCTGTGGAGCCGCTCCGCCGGGCTTTGCCTGCACTGGCCGGCGCCCAAGGCCGGTGCGCTGGCGGCCCTGCTGGCGGCCGGTCTGTATGCCGCCCTGGCCGGCTTCGCCGTGCCCACCCAGCGCGCCCTGGTGATGGTGGCGGTGGTGATGCTGGCGCTGATGGCGCAACGCCAGACCCGCCCCTCGACGCTGCTGGCGCTGGCCCTGCTGGTGGTACTCGCGATCGATCCGCTGGCGGTGCTTTCGCCGGGCTTCTGGCTGTCTTTCGCCGCCGTGGCGGCGATCCTGCTCGGCGTATCGGGCCGGGTCGGCACCACGCGCGGCTGGCGTGGCTGGGGACGGGTGCAGTGGGTGGTGACGCTGGGCCTGTTGCCATTGTTGATTCTGTTGTTTCAGCGTGCCTCGTTGGTGGCGCCGCTGGCCAATCTGCTGGCGGTGCCCTGGGTGAGTCTGCTGACGGTGCCGCTGACCCTGTTGGGCAGCCTGCTGTGGTTGCTGCTGCCGCCCCTGGGCGAAGGACTGCTGACGCTGGCGGCGTGGAGCCTGTCGGCCCTGTGGTGGCCGCTGGCGTGGCTGGGGGGCTGGCCGCTGGCGCAATGGACGTCATCGGCGCCGCCGGCCTGGGCGGTGGCCAGCGCGCTGGTTGGGGTGGCCTTGCTGATCCTGCCGCGCGGCTTCCCGGCCCGCTGGCTGGGCTGGCTGTGGCTGCTGCCGCTGCTCGCGATCCGTCCCGCGATGCTGCCGGCCGGCGAGGCCGAATTCACCCTGCTGGACGTGGGCCAGGGGCTGGCGGCGGTGGTGCGTACCCGCCACCATGTCCTGGTGTTCGACACCGGCCCGCGCTTTCCCAGCGGTTTCAATACCGGCGAGGCAGTGGTCGCGCCCTTTCTGCGCCAACAGGGCGTGGCGGGGCTGGACCTGCTCATCGTCAGCCACGGCGATAACGATCACATCGGTGGCGCCTTGGGACTGGCGCGGGAATGGCCGCCGGCGCGGGTGCTGAGCAGCGTGCCGCAGCGACTGACGGCGCTGGGGGCCGAAGCCTGCCGCGGCGGTGAGCGCTGGCGCTGGGACGGGGTGGATTTCGAGCTGCTGCATCCGCCGGCGGACGATGCCGGCAAGGGGCGGCGGGGGAATAATCGCTCCTGCGTGCTGCGCGTGTCGG
>DRQN01000065.1 GCA_011371455.1 Gammaproteobacteria bacterium | reverse complement strand
GCGTATTGTAGCCGGTGGCGTGGGGGGGCGGTAGTTTGCCCCCGCCGGGGCCGCCTTGACAGTCCCGGCGGGCCGGTGATAGCTTGGCCGGAATTCCCAGACTTTTCCGGATTTTACGTTGTAGCTGCGTAATTTGAAGCTGACCGATGACAACCTCCGGCCACTGCCCATGACCTTCCGTTCCCCGCGATTCCTGCTTTGCTGCGTGGCCCTCGCGGGCCTGCTGTCGGCCTGCGCCGGGGTGCCCGTGCAGGAGATGAGCGACGCCCGCCAGGCCGTCGAGGCGGCGCGCCAGGCGAATGCACAGACCTATGCGCCGGAGGAGCTTCAGGCCGCCGAGAATCTGTTGCAGCGCGCCGAGGAGGCGTTGACGGAAGGCTATTACCAGCAGGCCCGCGAGGACGCGGAAGCCGCCCGTGAGCGGGCCGTCAACGCGCAGGCGAAATCCTCTCGGTAGTCCAGCCTGTTTTCTGCCGTACCCCCCGCCGTCTTTTACCTTCCCGAATGCTGAGTTCTTGCAGATTGATGTCTTGCGAGTATGCTTGACAGGGTGGGCGGCACCGGTTCCATGGATCGGTGTTTACCGTAAGTCGTGATACAAAATATGAGAGTGTCCAGAGACACTGGGAGGAGGTAGAGGATGAGGCGTGTTGAAAAGTCTGCGGGGTGGCTGGTCCTGATGCTGGCGGTCGCGCTGGGTGGGTGTGCGTCGATGCCGGGCGATGAGCCCGTGGCGGCGCAGGATGAGGCGGCTGCGCAGGCCGTAGAGGTCGATGTGGCCGTCGATGAGGCCGCACTGGCGGAGGAGGACGATGTCGCGGGGATGCCGATCGAGGCCGCCGAGCCCGCACTGCGTTCGTCGCGGCTGGCGCTGGCCGAGGCCCGTGGCGAGATCGATGCGGCGATGGCCGACATCCGCATGGCCGAGGCGCGCGGTCTGTTACAGCCGGAGGCCAAGACCTGGCTGCAACAGGCCCGCGAGGCGGTGGATGCGGGCGATGCCACGCAGGCGCGCAAGCTGGCCGGCGAGGCGGGCAGGCGCGCCCGCGTGGCCTTGAATGGCTATTATGCCGATATGGCGCAGCAGCGCGTCGCCCGCCTGCGTAACGAGCATTCGGGCTCGATGAG
Organism: Gammaproteobacteria bacterium; assembly: GCA_011371455.1. Taxonomy (GTDB): domain Bacteria; phylum Pseudomonadota; class Gammaproteobacteria; order SZUA-152; family SZUA-152; genus DRQN01. The sequence goes on along the minus strand of DRQN01000065.1, from coordinate 2,480 downwards.
TTCGGCGCAGCGCATGCGCCTGGATGCGGTGGAATCGGCCCTCAGGGCCGGCCAGTCCGAGGTGGCGCTGATGCTGGTGAATGCGCTGGTGGACGAAGTGGCGCCGGGTGCTACCTTTGAGCCGCCGGCGAGCAGCGGCGGCAAGGTGTCGCAGGTGACGGTGCGCGAAGGCGACACCCTGTCGGCCATCGCCGCGCGGCCCGAGGTCTATGGCAACGCGGATCTGTGGCCGCTGTTGCTGAAGGCCAACCGGGGCAAGTTCCTGCGCGTCGATGCGCTGCCGGTGGGCATTGTGCTGGTCGTCGATCGCAATGCCACGCAGGAAGAGATCGACCGCGCCCTGGCCCTGGCGCGTTAACGCCTTTTCCGCCGGCCATTGCAGTCGCAGGGCCGGCGGGCGCTAATCGCTATTCCTGCTTGATGGGAATGCCGGCAATCCGGGCCCGCCACTGCGCGGGCCCTGTTTCGTGCACGGATTCGCCACGGCTGTCCACGGCCACGGTGACCGGCATGTCCTCCACCACGAATTCGTGGATCGCCTCCATGCCCAGTTCCGGGAAGGCAATCACCCGCGCCGAGCGGATGGCCTTGGAGACCAGGTAGGCCGCGCCGCCGGTGGCGATGAGGTAGACCGCACCGTGGCGGGCGATGGATTCGATGGCCGCCGGCCCGCGCTCGGCCTTGCCGATCATGCCCAGCAGGCCGGTCTTCTCCAGCAGGAGGTCGGTGAACTTGTCCATGCGCGTGGCGGTGGTGGGGCCGGCGGGGCCGACCGCCTCGTCGCGCACCGCGGCCACCGGGCCCACGTAGTAGATGAAGCGGCCACGCAGGCCGACGTCCGCCGGCAGCGGCTCGCCGCGCTCGAGCAGATCGGTCAGGCGCTTGTGGGCGGCGTCGCGGCCGGTGAGCAGGCGGCCGGACAGCAGCAGGGTCTCGCCGGGGCGCCAGCCCCGCGCCTCTTCCGGGGTCACTGTGTCGAGGTCGACGCGGCGTGCCTGCGCGGTGCCGGCGAGGGCGACCTGCGGCCAGTCTTCGAGTTTCGGCACCGGCAGTGCGGCCGGGCCGCTGCCGTCGAGACTGAAATGAATGTGCCGGGTGGCGGCGCAGTTGGGGATCAGCGCCACCGGCAGGGAGGCGGCATGGGTGGGGTGGTCCAGTACCTTTACGTCCAGCACCGTGGTCAGGCCGCCCAGGCCCTGGGCGCCGATGCCCAGGGCGTTGACCCTGTCGTACAGCGCCAGGCGCAGCTCCTCGGCGCTGTTGTGGGCGCCGCGCTGGCGCAGGGCCTGGATGTCGATGGGCGCCATCAGCGACTGCTTGGCCAGCAGCATGGCCTTTTCCGGCGTGCCGCCGATGCCGATGCCGAGGATGCCCGGCGGGCACCAGCCGGCGCCGAGGGTGGGCACGGTCTTCAGCACCCAGTCCGCCACCGAGTCGCTGGGGTTGAGCACCGCGAAGCGGGCCTTGTTCTCCGAGCCGCCGCCCTTGGCGGCGATGGTGACCTCCACCTGATCGCCGGGCACCAGTTCGGTGTGGATCACCGCCGGGGTGTTGTCGCCGGTATTGCGGCGCGCGCCGGCGGGGTCGTCGACCACCGAGGCGCGTAGCGGGTTGTCCGGGTCGAGATAGGCGCGCCGCACGCCCTCGTTGACCATCGCCGCCACGGATTGGCTGCCCGCCCAGCGCACCGCCATGCCTACGCGCAGAAACACCACCACGATGCCGGTGTCCTGGCAGATGGGGCGGTGGCCTTCGGCGCACAGGCGTGAATTGACCAGAATCTGCGCCATGGCGTCACGCGCGGCGGGCGATTCCTCGCGCCGGTAGGCGTCATGCAGGGCGTGGATGAAGTCGGGGCTGTGGTAGTAGGAAATGTACTGCAGGGCGTCGCTGATGCTGGTGACGAAGTCTTCCTCGCGGACGACGGTCATGGGCGGGTTCCTCGATGATGTTTGCGCTGCCGGGCGGTGATGGCGGCGCAGCTGGGGGGCGCTGCAAATTCGTTTAAATATAGGCCACTTGCGTGGTTGACACAATGCGCCGTTTCGAGCAAACTACGCCGCTCCTTTCAGGAGGGGTTCCCGAGTGGCCAAAGGGATCAGACTGTAAATCTGACGGCTCCGCCTTCGGAGGTTCGAATCCTCCCCCCTCCACCATCTCTTCTTCGCGGAAGACGGGTAAAGGACAGTAGGATGCAGTGCCCGGCGGGTGTAGTTCAATGGTAGAACCTCAGCCTTCCAAGCTGATTATGTGGGTTCGATTCCCATCACCCGCTCCAGCTTGCCTGGTCAGGTGTTGACGGGAAAGTCTCTTTTTCGGCGGGCAATATGAAAGGTTTTAGTGTTGCCCATATAGCTCAGCGGTAGAGCACTCCCTTGGTAAGGGAGAGGTCCCCAGTTCAATTCTGGGTATGGGCTCCATATGTGTTGTATCAACTTCAGTGTGTGATTAGGGGAATCGTGAGATGTCCAAGGAAAAAT
>DRQN01000064.1 GCA_011371455.1 Gammaproteobacteria bacterium | reverse complement strand
GGCGGGACGGCCTGAGCCCCTGCCGGCAGCGTGAAGTCCGCAGTGCCCTCCAGAGAGTGCTTGATCTGAGAACGATAGGCCAGGCCGATGCGAGTGTCTTCGCGGGGGGCGAACAGAATACCGAGGTTATAGCCAAAGCCCCAACTGCTGCCGGAGATGTCGGCGAAGCCATCGCTGGCCGTGCTCTGCGGTGTATTGAGCCCTACCCCGGTACAAGTGCCGGCGGGGAGACTCCCGGCCGTTTCGGCTCCCAGACAGATTGAGCTGAAATCCACGGCGTTGGTCAATTCGGCTTTGAAATACTGGATGTTCGCGCCCAGCCCGACAGACCATTGCGGGTTGATCTTGAAGGCCAGGGAGGGGTTGATATTGATGGCCTCCACGGCGGATTTGACCCCCTGATAGCGTCCTTTCCAGTCGTCATCGTATTCCGTGGCCAAACCAAAGGGAACACTGATGCCGAGGCCGAATTTGACCTCGTCGTTGATGCCGGTGAGGTAATAGAAGTTAGGCACCAGGCCCAGTTTGCCGGCGTCCCCGCCATCGCCACCGCTGGCGCTGGAGCCGTCATCGGAAAATTTGGTGGTTGGTTTGATGGCGTGCAGCCCGGCCACGATCTGCTGGCCATCGATCACGGTCATGCCGGCCGGGTTGAAGAAAATCGTGCTGGCGTCCTCGGCGCTTGCCGCGGCGCCTGCGTAGGCATTGCCCAGCCCACTGACACCTTGCTCGATAATCGCGAAACCTGCGGCGTGACCGAGGGAGGCCGCCAGGCCGAAGGTGGTCAGTGTTGTGGCTGCCAGCGTTAAGCGGATCGGTGTTCTCATGCTGCGCTCCTCTTCATGTTGTGATTGTTCGGGGCATTTCTATTAACCCATTTGCGCCAGATTATTCGCTCCCGCGAGGTGAATAAAGGCCTGCGCGAAAAAAAATGACCCATGGTGTCGCTTGGAAACGATCATCCTGCGTGGAGGCGGGCGTGTTGTTGACCGCGTGAAGTCGAGTTCGGTGGCCGCCAGGTGCCTGTATTTATAACGCAAAATCAGCACGCCCGATAATTCTTTTTATGAGTATAAGAAAATCACCGCATTCTAATTTTACATTTTTTATTGGCTGATTTAATAAATCTGTTGATTCTAATATTGACAGTTAATGGTTTTCATAGACAGACTGTGTCAGCTTCGGGAAGAAAAAGACGCATTTTGGCGCGACATTCGATGGCGGGAGGAAACATGAATCTTACTAAGAAAAGCATTATTTCGCTGGCGATAGCCGCTGCTGTATCGGCACCACTCACGGTCTGGGCCACCAACGGCATGAATCTGGAGGCCTATGGCCCGATTGCCGGGGGCATGGGTGGCGCGTCCTTTGCCTACGACAATGGAACCGCAGCGGTGATGAACAATCCCGCCACGCTGGGCATGATGGCGCAAGGCAGCCGCCTGGATGTTGCGGTCGGTTCTCTGGGGCCCGATATTTCCAGCTCCATGTCCGGCATGCCGGACGCAGATTCATCCGCCACCGCCTTTTACATGCCGGCGGTGGGCTGGGTGAAGAAGAGCGGCGCATTGGCCTATGGCGTAGGTGTCTTCGCCCAGGGCGGCATGGGCACGGAGTATGATCCGGACTCTTTTCTGGCGGCGGGTTCCAACAAGACGGTTCGCTCCGAGGTGGGGGTGGGGCGCTTCCTGATCCCGCTGAGCTATAGCGTCAGCGATAAGTTCAATATTGCCGGCAGCCTCGACTACGTTTGGGCCAGCATGGACCTGAAGATGGCCCTGACAGGGGCCCAGTTTGGCGACATGTTGGATGCGGGCTATGGTGGCACCCAGGAATACGGCGCGGCCAGTGGCTCCATGGTCGATAGCATGATGGGCATGGTTGGAACGGCATTGGACGCCACGGGACCCGTCAATTGGGCGCGCTTCGATTTCTCCAACGGCAGCCCCTTCCTCGGCGAGGCCTTTGGCAGCGGCTTCGCCGGCAAGCTGGGCTTTACCTACAAGATGGGCAGCCGCTGGACCGTGGGCGCCATCTATCATTCCAAGACCAGCCTGGGTGACATGACCACCAGTAACGCCTCGGTCAGCATGAACGTCAATATGGATGATGGCATCTTGGCTGGCGGCGCCCCCGTCGGCACTTACAGCCCTGTCAGCATTCCCGTCTCGGGCAAGATCAGGGTCAAGGACTTCCAGTGGCCGGAGACCTACGGCATCGGTGCCGCCTTCCAGGCCACGGACAAGATCATGATCGCCGCCGACATCAAGCGCATCGGCTGGGCAAACGTGATGAAGAACTTCGAAATGAGTTTCGTGGCGGATTCGACACAGGACAACCCCCTGGCAGCAGGCTTTGCCGGCCAGACCCTGGATGCCATCCTGTACCAGGACTGGAAGGACCAGACGGTCATTGCCCTGGGTGCCAGCTTCCAGACCACCGAGCAGCTGGTGCTGCGGGTGGGCTACAACGGTTCCAGCAACCCGGTGCCGGACAAATACCTCAACCCCCTGTTTCCGGCGACCATCGAAAACAACTTTACCTTCGGTGGCGGCTATGAGATCAACGAGGTCTCCAGCTTCAACGCCTCCATGACCTATGCCCCCGAGGTCTCCGCCACCAATGGCCAGGACGTGACCGTCAGGCACAGTCAGATCAACTGGCAGGTGATGTACTCCCACCTGTTCTGAGTGGGGCGGCCGGCCGAAAGGACGAGAGCGTGCTTGGCGTGGCCATCGGTTTTCCCGGCTCGGGCGTGATGGGCGACCACCGTTTTATGAACATCATGCGCACGCCCAAGGTCATCAAGGAACCCCTGGAAAAGGCCGCCGGCCACGGCGACTGATCCGGCACTCAGCAAACCCCGGGCAACCGGGGTTTCGCGTCTCCAGGCGGGCTGGGAGCAGGAAGGGATTTGTGTCAGACTTGCGCGCGTTATTGGCAGCGGTGTCGCGCTACTGATCGGGGACAACACATGAATCTTCACGAATACCAGGCCAAGCACCTGTTCGCCGACTATGGCGTATTGGTACCCGAGGGCCAGATGGTCACCAGCCTGGGCGAGGCCCGCGAGGCGGCCCGGGCCCTGGGCGGCTCGCGCTGGGCGGTCAAGGCCCAGGTGCACGCCGGCGGCCGCGGCAAGGGCGGTGGCGTCAGGCTGGTGGACAGCGAGGCGGAGCTGGAGGCGGCCGTCAAGGCCATGCTCGGCATGCAGCTGGTGACCCATCAGACCGGGCCCAAGGGGCTGCCGGTGGACAGGCTGCTCATCGAGGCTCCCTGCGACATCGCCCGCGAACTCTACCTCGGCGCCCTCATCGACCGCGCCCGCCAGCGCGTGGTGTTCATGGCCTCCAGCGAGGGCGGCATGGACATCGAGGAAGTGGCGGCCAGGACCCCGGAGAAGATCCTCAGCGTGGCCGTCGACCCCGTCGCCGGCCTGCAGGGCTACCAGTGCCGCCAGCTCGCCTTCGGCCTCGGCCTCGAAGGCGCGCAGGTCCGCGAGCTGACCCGCACCATGCTCGGCCTCTACCGCCTGTTCACCGAGCGCGACCTGTCGCTGGTGGAGATCAACCCGCTGGTGGTCACCAGCGACGACCGCCTGCTGGCCCTGGACGCCAAGGTCAACATCGACGACAACGCCCTGTTCCGGCAGAAGGCCCTGGAGGAACTGCGCGACCCCAGCCAGGAAGACCCCACCGAGCACAAGGCCCAGCAGTTCGACCTCAACTACGTGACTCTGGACGGCAACATCGGCTGCATGGTCAACGGTGCCGGCCTGGCCATGGCTACCATGGACATCATCAAACTGCACGGCGGACAGCCGGCCAACTTCCTCGACGTGGGCGGCGGCACCACCGCCGAGCGCGTCGCCGAGGCGCTGAAACTCATCGTCGGCGATCACAAGGTGGAAGCCATCCTGGTCAACATCTTCGGCGGC
>DRQN01000063.1 GCA_011371455.1 Gammaproteobacteria bacterium | reverse complement strand
GCGACGTCAACGACCGCGGCGTGCTGATGATCTGCGACCCGCGCCTGCAGACCAAGCCCTACGGCCGCGTGTTCCGCGCCAGCCTGCCGCCGATGCCGGTGACGCGCGAGGTGGCGGATGTGCAGGCGTTCTTTTCGGGATGACAGCAAATTCACCACAGAGGCACGGAGGAAACAGAGAACCACGCAGGGCCATTCAACCGCAAAGAGCGCAAAGTCAATGAAAACAATTTTCCGCTCGGCGATGCAGCGAGAAATCATTTGTGGGGGCGGCTTTAGCCGCGAATGACTTGCTGCCATGGCCATCGCGGCTAAAGCCGTTTCCACACGTTAGCTGAGTATTCTCTGCGTACTCTGCGCCTCTGTGGTGAACAAACTTCCTGAATCCGTGGATTCATGACGGCGAATTACACAACTCATTGATCCGTCTCGCTATATGAATCAAGCAGTTGCATACTTCATCCGCCCTGAACCCACGGATCCAGGAAACTTTTCAATGGAGCAAGCATGAAAATCCTCGCACTGGAAACTGCCACCGAGGCCTGTTCCGCGGCGCTGAACATCGACGGCGAGATCCGCGAGCGTTTCGAGATCGCCCCGCGCGGGCATTCGGCATCGATCCTGCCCATGCTGGAGTCTTTGCTGGCGGAGGCCGATATCTCTCTACGGCAGGTGGATGCCCTGGCCTTCGGCCGCGGCCCCGGGGCCTTTACCGGGGTGCGCATCGGCGTGGGCGTGGCGCAGGGCGTGGCCTTTGGCGCCGACCTGCCGGTGCTGCCCGTCTCGACCCTGGCGGCGCTGGCGCAGGCTACCGATGCCGGACAGGTGCTGGCGGCCCTCGATGCGCGCATGGACGAGGTCTACTGGGGCCAGTACCGGCGCGATGAGAGTGGTCTGATGCGCCTGCAGGGCGAGGAGTGCGTGGCCGCCCCCGAAGCGACGCCCGTCGTGCAGGGCGAGGGTTGGCTGGGTGCCGGCAGCGGCTGGGGCGCTTATGCCGGCAGTCTGCGCGCCCGCCATGCCGCGCAGCTGGACGCGGTGGCGGCGGATGCCCTGCCGCGGGCGTCGGCGGTATCGCAGCTGGCGGTGGCCGCCTTCGGTGCCGGCGAGGCGGTCGGCGCCGAGCAGGCCCTGCCGGTGTATCTGCGCGACAAGGTGACGTGGAAGAAGATACGTTGACGGGGTGGTATACTCTATCTTCGCAGTAAAACAGTAGGGATAAGCGGTTTGGCGATACTGAATCACAAGCGAAAATCGGCCCCCGTGCCGCGATTCACCGCGTTGTGCCTGCTGATGCTCGGCCTGTCGCTGCTGGCCGGTTGCGGGGGCATGGATGTTCAGCTCGAGGACAGCCGCTTCAAGGCCCCCCTCAGCAAACTGGAAGTGGTGCGCACCCTGGTCAGCCAGCGTGACCGCAGCCCCGCCACCTTTCAGGAACAGAACATCGCCGACCTGGACTTGCGCGGCTTCAACCTGAGCGGTGTGACTTTCAGCAAGGCCTACATGGCCGGCATCGACCTGCGCGAGGCGAAGCTGATCCGCGCCGATCTTGCCGGCGCCGATCTTACCGGCGCAAAGCTGGCCGGCGCCGACCTGCGCAGCGCCAATCTGCGTGGCGCCAATCTCACCGGCGCCGATCTCACCGACGCCGATCTCGATGATGCCGACCTGACCGGTGCCATCCTTCAGGACACCAATTTCAATCGCGCCCTGCTGCGGCGCATCACGCTGAAAGACGCCGTGCTGTACGAGGCGAAGTTCGTCAACGTCTACCTGGGCGAGACCAACATGGGCGGATTGGATCTGCGCGAGGTGGATTTCAGCGGCTCGGACCTGAGCAATGTGGTGCTGCGCGGCTCAAATCTGGAGGCCACGGATCTGGAGGGCATCAAGTTTCAGCAGGCCGATCTGCAGGGAGCCAACCTGCGGCGTGCCAATCTCGAATGGACCAATTTCAGCCAGGCGCACATGCAGGGGGCCGATCTCGGCTCGGCGGATCTGAGCAATGCGGATCTGCGCGGCGCCAACCTGCATCTGGCCAAGCTGGCGGAAACGGATATGCGCGAGGCGCGCCTGCGCGGCGCCAACATCAGCGACGCCGACTTCACCGGCGCCGATCTGCGCAAGGCCAATCTGTTTGCCGTCACCGCTCTGCGCAGCGGTTTTTCCTGGGCCAACCTGCGTGGGGCGGTGTTGAGCAAGGGGGACTTCAGTGGCAGCCATTTCAAGGACGCGAAACTGAAAGGCGTCAAATTGCTGCGGGCCACCTTGAAAGGCGCCAGCCTGCTGGCGGCGGACCTGCGTGACGCCGACCTGCGCGGGGCGGACTTTCTCGATGCCGACATTCGCGGCGCCAATTTTCTCGACGCCAATCTCGGCGGGGCGAAAAACCTCTTCAAGGCCAATGGGCTGGAAGAGGCGCGCAATCTGGGTGATATCAACTGGTAGGGCTTGGCGGATAACGGTTCTACTTCGCCAGACTCCTGAATCTGTGCGGGAAACCTCTTCCAGCCCAAGGGCATGGCCCGCCCCGGGGGTGGAGAAGTCAGCATTGCGGGGCATGGGATACGCTGGAGGTTGTGTCTAATGATACGTTTTGTTCCTATTCTTCCATGATCAGGGGTGTGGCCAGCGGGCTCATGGCGGTTAATTGAGAACGCCCCCTGAACTGTTGGCCGGAAAACCCGATCCATTCCATACCCATGCAGATATCCAATCCTGGCTATCCCGTCGTGCGCACGCCGCCGGCCCCCGCGCCGCGGCGCGATGAGGCGCGCGTGGAGGAGACGCCGCCGCTGGCGGCGCCACCCGCGGCACGGCCGGCGCCGCCGCCGGCCGATTTACCCAGCGATATGCTGCAGGCGCGGCTGCGTGGCCGCCTGCTCGAAGGGAATTCCTCTTTTGCCAGCCAGCAGGCGCTGGCGCAGTACACCGATGTGGCGCAACGTGACGAATCGCGCGTCCAGGTGGAGGTGTTGGGGATCGATGCCTATGCCTGAATGCGGCCATCGCCACCTCAGTCGTCCAGCGATTCGACGATCTGCAGATAACTCTTGAAGCGCTCCGGCTGGATCGCGCCTTCCTCGATGGCCGCCTGTATGGCGCAGCCGGGCTCCACGGTGTGGCGACAGTCGTTGAATTTGCACTGGCCGAGATAGGGGCGGAATTCGACAAAGCCGTCGGCAATCTGGTTGCGGGTGGCGTGGTCGAGACCGAAGGCGCGCACGCCGGGGGAGTCGATGAGTTCGCCGCCTTCGGGGAAATGGTAGAGCACGGTGGTGGTGGTGGTGTGCTTGCCCAGGCCGCTGGCGTCGGACAGCTCGCCGACGCGGATGTCCTGGCCCGGCATCAGGGCGTTGATCAGCGATGATTTGCCCACCCCGGACTGGCCGACGAAGATGCTGGTGTGGTCCTTCAGCCTTTCCTTCAAGGCCTCCAATCCCTGTTCCTGATAGGTGCTGGCGAACAGCACCGGGTAGCCGACTTCGCTGTACACGGCGACCCGCTCGCGCATCCAGTCCAGCAGCCCGTCGTCGAGCAGGTCGACCTTGTTGATCAGCAGTACCGGCGGGATGCCGGTCAGCTCGGCGGCCACCAGGTAGCGGTCGATGAGGCCCAGATCCAGCGCCGGTAGCGGTGCGGCCACGACGATGATCTGGTCGATGTTGGCGGCCACCGGTTTCAGCTGGCCGTCGGCGTTGGGGCGCTCCAGCAGGGTCTTGCGCGGCTCCATGGCCACCACCACGCCGTTGCCGGTGCTGGCCTGCTGCCAGATGACGCGGTCGCCGCACACCAGCGGCGGCAGGTTCTGGCGCAGCAGGCAGCGGTGGACTTTACCTTCGCTGTCTTCCAGATCGACGCTGGCGCCAAAGCGGGTGATGATGCGTCCCGGTTGTTCCGGGCCCAGTTCGCTGCCTTCCAGCTCGCGGCTGAGTTTGGCGCTTTTCTTCTCCGCGCGGGCGCGGCGCTCCTGTTGCACTTTTTCCGCTCGCCAGGCCTGGCGGCGGTTCAGCTTACGCTTGGCCATACGGGCGCGAGGGTATGATGTGAGGCGGGCAGGGGGTCACTGGATGTCGGGGAATTTGCAGAAATCCTGGTTCAGACGCTGAATCACGCCGGCCTGGTCCTGCGGGCCGGGGCCGGCCTTGCCGTGGTCCACGCCGCTGGCGCTGGCGCTGGCGCTGAAGGCCGACAACACGAGCAGGCTGCCGATGAAACTGCTGACCATGAATTTTTTCATGGGAGGATCTGCTCCGCGTGATTGCAGGGTCTGGGTAACACAGTCTAGCAGGCTGTCGATCGTGGTGGCGACAGAAAGGCGATTTGCGCGCGGCTTTGCTATTATCAGCGCCTTTCTCGCAGGGGAACAGCAAGTTATGAGTCAAGACGCCGGCAATCTCGTCTGGATCGACCTGGAAATGACCGGGCTGGATACGCAGAACGATGTGATTCTCGAAATCGCCACCATCGTCACCGACAGCGAACTCAATATCCTCGCCGAAGGGCCCGAGCTGGCGATCCATCAAAGCGATGACGTGCTGGCCGGCATGGACGAGTGGAACACCAGGCAGCATGGTGGCTCGGGGCTCATCGAGCGGGTGAAGAACAGCACCATCGACGAGGCCGAGGCCGAGCGCCAGACCCTCGCCTTTCTGCAACGCTACGTGCCGGCGGGCAAGTCGCCCATGTGCGGCAACAGCATCTGCCAGGACCGCCGCTTCCTGGCGCGCAGCATGCCGACCCTGGAGGCCTTTTTTCACTACCGCAACCTGGATGTGAGCACCCTCAAGGAACTGGCGCGGCGCTGGTCGCCGGCGGTCTACAAGGGGTTCAAAAAAGATTCCAGCCACCTGGCCATGGACGATATCCGGGACTCCATCGATGAACTGAAACATTACCGGGACACCTTCATTCGGTTGCCTGCGCGGGATTGAAAGGGGAGATACGCTAATGCGCCTGTTTTTCATGCTGTTGTTTTTGTCATTGCCGCAACTAGCCTGGAGCGGCGAGACCGCCAAGCCCCCCTTGCAGCCCTTGCTGCATGTTTCCCATGCGGACGGCCTGCAGATCAGCGCCTCGCCGGGTGTGCTGCTGGCGCTTGCCGAAGGCGAGGAAAAATCCGTGGCGGACGATGCCTCGGTGCGGTATATCCCCTGGTCACTGGCCGCCCCCCGCCAGAGCGAACCGGACTGGCCGGGGCTGGAGCGGGACACCTATTACTACCTGGGCCTGCAATGGGTAGCCATCGGCGTCATCTACGTGTTGCCGAATGAATTTTCAGGCTGGTCGGACAGCGAAAAAGAAACCAACCAGTTGAAGCGCTGGCGCGAGCACGTCACGAAACCCGTGTGGGACGGTGACGACTTCTACATCAATTACATCCTGCACCCCTACTGGGGTGCGACTTACTACACGCGCGGCCGCGAGCGCGGCCTGAGCCGCAGCGGGGCTTTCTGGTTTGCCGTGCTGCAGTCCTCCCTGTTCGAATTTGGCGCCGAGGCCTTTTTCGAACCGGCCTCGATACAGGATCTCATCTTCACGCCGGGCCTGGGTGCCTTGCTGGGCATGTATTTCGAGACCGTGCGCGACGGCATCAAGCAACGGCGTGGCGCACTGAGCTGGGGCGATAAAACCATCCTGGTGCTGACCGACCCGTTTGGCGCCATCAATCACCAGGTGGACCGTCTGCTCGGTATCGATACCCGGATCAGGGTTCGCGCCATGCCGCCCGGCGCGGTTTCCTCGAACGCCTTCGGTAATGGTGCACTTGCCTCCACCATGCCGGTTCCAGGGCAGGGACAGCGCGCGGCCTATGTGGGTCTGTCCCTGGAAATGCGCTGGTAACGCCAAATAGTCGCTTGCCTTTCCTCCCGTCTTCCCTCCCGCCTTCCCGGGGCGGGCAGCAATTTTTCGCACTGCATATTTATCTTTTCCGGTTGACAGCCGCCTGCGCGGCCACCACACTCACACGCATGAATTCTCACCATGCACTGCGCCGAATCGCGATCGTCTGGATGCCCCGCTGGGCAGCCAAGCTGTCGCCCGTCCGCGTGCCAGGGAGAATTCATCGGCAATAAGCATTGCTACGAATCCCGAATCCAACAAAGGCCGCAGACTGGAAACATCTGCGGCCTTTGTCGTTTCCGGGCGACCGGCATCGTGGCACAAAAGGAGAAAAGACATGTCTGTGCCAGCGGCATACCTGGGGGTGATCCTGATCTGGGCCACCACCCCACTGGCGATTCAATGGAGCAGCGAAG
>DRQN01000062.1 GCA_011371455.1 Gammaproteobacteria bacterium | reverse complement strand
GCTCTGGTCGCGGCCATCGATGCGCGGTTCGCCCTTGATGATGCGGCTGCGCACGATGTTCTTCTCCAGCTTGCCGATGGCCTCTTTCACGTCACCGGCACTGAATTCAGACTCCTCGCCCTCGGCACACAGCGCCTCGACCACGGCATTTCGAATCTCGTTCAGGCGCGCATAGCGATCCTGCTTGTCGCTGATCTGGTAGGCCGCATTGAGATCGGCCTCGGCCAGCTCGGCGACACGTTCGGCGAGGGTGGTATCGGCCTCGGGCGCGGTCCAGTCCCAGGGGGTGACGCCGGCTTCGGCCACCAGCTCGCGGATCGCCTGGATCACCACCTGCATCTGTTCGTGACCATACATCACGGCGTCCAGCATCACCTGTTCCGGCAGCTCCTTGGCCTCGGACTCCACCATCAGCACGGCATCCTCGGTACCGGCCACCACCAGATCCAGCCCGGACTCATGCAGCTGCTTGGTGGTTGGATTGAGCAGGAATTCGCCGTCCTTGTAACCCACGCGCGCGCAGCCGATGGGGCCGCTGAAGGGCACGCCGGACAGGGACACGGCGGCGGAGGCGCCGATCATGGCGGGAATGTCGGGGTCGATGGCCGGGTCCAGCGACACCACGGTGGCGATCACCTGCACCTCGTTGACGAAGCCCTTGGGAAACAGCGGGCGCAGCGGGCGGTCGATCAGGCGGCTGGTGAGAGTTTCCTTTTCGCTCGGGCGCCCTTCACGCTTGAAGAAACCACCGGGGATCTTGCCGGCGGAATAGGTGCGCTCCTGATAATTGACGGTGAGGGGAAAAAAGTCCCGGCCCGGCTCGGCCTCCTTGCGCGCGACGCAGGTCACCAGCAGGGTGGTATCGCCCAGGCTGATCATCACCGCGCCATCGGCCTGGCGGGCGATTTCACCCGTTTCCATGGTCAGGGTCTGGTCGCCATATTGTATGACTTTCTTGATAGACATGTTGTGGGATTCCTTAAATTACACCGGTTAACAAGATTGCTCGAATGATTGGCGCGTCACTGCGGTTCCCGCACGTGGATCTGTAAAAGGCAGACCCGCAAAGGCCCGGTCACAGTGTTGTGACCGGGCCTTGCCAGGTGCAGGGAACCCTTTGCCGCCATTGCGGCAAAGGGGCTTGCGGATGATCTCTTGCATGGGGGCGCAAGATGGTCGAATAACGGGCTTAGCGACGCAGGCCAAGACGTGAAATCAGATCACGGTAGCGCTCGACGTCCTTGCCCTTCAGGTAGTCCAGCAGCTTGCGGCGGCGGCTGACCATGCGCAGCAGGCCCTGACGGGAATGGTGGTCATGGATGTGGGACTTGAAGTGTCCGGAAAGATGGTTGATGCGGGCGGTCAGCAGGGCCACCTGGACCTCGGGGGAACCGGTGTCGCTCTCGGCGCGCGCATATTCCTTGACGATTTCGTTCTTCTGCTCGGCAGACAATGAAGACATACATACTCCTAGTAGTAATGATTGAATGAGCGAAGCCGGTTACTAGGTCCAGCCCCGCCAGAGAGTGCGCGATTCTACCCCATTTCCGCCGGTGCATACAGGGGATAGCGGGAAATCGCTGTATTTACGCATCGGCGTCCCTTATGTCGACGGCACCAGCAACCGCTTGGGCGCCACGCGGCCATCGTCGAGCACCGTGCCCAGGCCGAGAAATTCCTTGTCACCGCGGTACAGACGCACCCAGCCGCGATCCTTGAGCCGCGGCACGAACACCGGCTGCCCCTGGCGCAGGTAGAAACTGGCGTCTTCGGACAGGCGCACCGCCGGCCATTCCGGCAAGGCATCGCCGGCGGGCAGCAACAGGGCATCCAGCGCCTCGACGCCCTGCCCGGCCAGCGATTCCAGGGTCTCGAAATCCACCATCGGCACCCCCTCCAGGCCACCGACGCCGGTGCGGCGCAGCGCGGCAATGTGCGCACCACAGCCCAGCGCCTCGCCGATATCCTCGGCCAGGGTGCGGATGTAGGTGCCCTTGGAACAGCGCACGTCGATCTCCAGCTCATCGCCGTCGAGGCGCAACAGCTCGATATGGTGGATGGTCACCTCGCGCGCCTTGCGCGCCACCTCGATGCCCTGGTGCGCCAGCTTGTACAGCGGCACCCCCTGCTGTTTGATGGCCGAGTGCATGGGCGGGGTCTGCATCTGCGTGCCGAGAAAACCCGCCAGCACCTCGACGACCTGCTCGCGCGTCAGCAGCGGCACAGGGCGTGTTTCCATCACCTCGCCATCGGCGTCGGCGCTGTTGGTTCTCACTCCCAGCCTGCACACCGCGCGGTACTGTTTGTCGGCGTCGAGCAGGAAGCCGGAGACCTTGGTGGCCTCGCCGAGGCAGATGGGCAGCATACCGGTGGCCAGCGGATCGAGGCTGCCCGTATGCCCGGCCTTGTTGGCATCGAACAGGCGCTTGACCTGCTGCAGGGCGCGATTGGAGGTCAGTCCGATGGGCTTGTCCAGCAGCAGGATGCCGTGAACGTTGCGTCCGCGATTTCGCCGTCGTGCCAAGATATTGCTCCAGTATCTTTGTAAAACCAGGAAATCATTCGCCACAGAGACACGGAGTACACAGAGAAATCACACAAAAAGAAACAGGGACTCGATGTGCTGATCGCGCATGCACGTCCCGGTTTTTCTTCTTTCCATGAATTCTCTGCGTCCTCTGTGCCTCTGTGGCGAAAAAATGCAAAACCAGAAGAACCGAGATGAGGTTGCTCAGTCGTCGTCGGAGGGCTTCTGCCCACGCACGGCTTCGTTGATCAGCGCCGTCAGGCGGTTACCCCGTTCCATGCTGAGGTCACGCTGGAAGTGCAGCGCCGGGGTAGTGCGCAACTTGAGCCGGCGGGCCAGCGCGCTGCGCAGAAAACCCGCCGCCTTGTTCAGCACCTTGGCGGTCACCTCCGCCTCGGCCTCGTCGCCCAGCACCGTGAAGTGCACCTTGGCGTGTTCGAACTCGTGACTGACCTCCACCGCGGTGATGGTCACCATGCCTACGCGCGGATCGCGGATCTCGGTCTGGATAAGCTCCGCCAGCTGGCGCTGGATCTCATCCCCGACGCGTTGTCCCCGACTGTATTCCCTGGCCATGACTTGTCGTGACACCGCTTACAGCGAGCGCTCCACCTTGACCTGCTCGAATACTTCGATCTGATCACCAGGCTTGACGTCGTTGTAGTTCTTCACGCCGATGCCGCACTCGGTGCCGGCGCGCACTTCCTGCACGTCGTCCTTGAAGCGGCGCAGGGATTCCAGCTCGCCCTCGTAGATCACCACGTTGTCGCGCAGCACGCGGATAGGGTTGTTGCGCTTCACCGTGCCCTCGATCACCATGCAACCGGCGATGGCGCCCAGCTTGGGCGAACGGAACACGTCGCGCACCTCGGCGAGGCCGACGATCTGCTCCTTGAACTCCGGCGCCAGCATGCCACTCATGGAGGACTTGATCTCCTCGATGACATCGTAGATCACGCTGTAATAGTGCAGATCCACGCCCTCTTCCTCGATCAGGCGCTTGGCGGAGGCATCGGCACGCACGTTGAAACCGATAATGATGGCATCGGAGGCCACCGCCAGGTTGACGTCGGATTCGTTGATGCCACCGACGCCGGCGGAGACGATATTGACCCGCACCTCGTCGGTGGAAAGCTTGGTCAGCGACTCACTGAGGGCCTCGGCGGAACCCTGCACGTCGGCCTTGATGACCAGGTTGAGGGTACTGACCTTGCCCGCTTCCATCTGCGAGAACATGCTTTCCAGCTTGGCCTTCTGCTGGCGGGCCAGCTT
>DRQN01000061.1 GCA_011371455.1 Gammaproteobacteria bacterium | reverse complement strand
GTGGCCAAGTGGCGGCCGCTGGCGGAGAACGGCGACGCCAATGCGCAGTTCAACATGGCGCTGATCTATCACAAGGGGCTGGGCGTGGCGGCCGACGAGGCGCTGGCGGTGGGCTGGTATCACCGCGCGGCCAACAATGGCAGCCGTTATGCCCAGGAATTTCTCGCCGCGGCCTATGAGCAGGGCTGGTTCGGCCTGCCGCAGGACCGCCAGCTGGCGCAGTATTGGCAGGCGCGCCTGGATCAATAGCCGCCTTAAGTGGGTTAGCACCATTGCAGGCCGCCGTGTTTCGACACGGCGGCCTTTTTCGTTGCAGCCGTCGGGCTGCCAGCGTAATCTTGTCCGTTATTTCGTAGCTGATGGTTTTTGTATGGAGGTTGGTATGGACAGACGTATTCGATGGTCGCGGGCGCTGGCCCTGCTGGTGTTGCTGGCCCTGCTGGCGGCCTGTTCCAGCAAGACCACGGTGGAGAGCGACCTGGGCATCAAGGGTGCGCCGGACTGGGTCAACGAGGGCTCCAATATCCTCAAGACCAAGAACGGCCGCCTGTTCCACGGCGTGGGCTCGGCGCCGCCGCTGGGCGATCTCTCGCTGCAGACCTCCACCGCCGACAACCGCGCCCGCGCCGAGGTGGCGCGCATCCTCTCGTCCTACATGGAGATCGTCTCGCGCGACTACATCGCCAGCGGCAAGGCCGACGAGGCGGGCTTTACCGAGCAGAGCGTGTCACGCCAGATCGACAACATCACCAAGATCAACCTCACCGGTGTGCGCATCATCGGCCACTGGCGCGACAAGAAAACGGGTACGGTCTATGCCATTGCCGAACTGGACATGAACCAGGTGAAAAAGACCCTGGAGGGTGTCGAGGCGATGAATTCGGGCCTGAAGAACTATCTGGACACCAGCGGTGGCAAGATCTTTGACCGCATCGCCACCAAGCGGGAGGAGTAAGGAATGTTGCCGAAAACTGCGAAAACCCTGTGGGTGTTGTTGCTGACCGTGGTCCTGGCCGCTTGTGCGACCAAGGTGGAACGTATCGATGTCGAGGAGGTGCGCGACCTGAGCGGCAACTGGAACGACACCGACTCGCGGCTGGTCTCGGAAGAGATGATCCGCGATGTGCTGTCACGTCCCTGGCTCAACCGCTACGTCCGCAGCCACGACGGCAAGCCGCCGGTGGTGATCGTCGGCGAGGTGCGCAACCTCAGTCATGAGCATATCAACGTCAACACCTTCATCGCCGACATGGAGCGCGCGCTGATCAATTCCGGCAATGTCGAGGTGGTGGCGTCGAGCAGCGAGCGCGGTGAGGTGCGCGGCGAGCGCAAGGACCAGGATTTGAACGCCCGCGAAGACACCCGCAAGGCCATGGGTCAGGAGATTGGCGCCGACTTCATGCTCAAGGGCACCATCAACACCATCGTCGATGCCGAAGGCAAAAAACAGGTGAAGTACTACCAGGTGGACCTTACCCTCATCAGCCTGGCCGACAACCGCAAGGTGTGGGTGGGACAGAAGAAGATCAAGAAATTCGTCGACAAGCGTTCGCTGCGTTTTTGACCGTTTGCCTTTGAAGCGGGACATGTATCGGGCCAGGGGACGGCTGGCTGGCGGTCTGTGTCTGGGCGCGGCCCTGCTGCTTTCCGGCTGCGCCAGTTACAGCCAGCGTTTCGACGCCATCGAGGCGCAGCTGGCGGCGGGCAATCCGTCGGCGGCCCTGCAGGCGCTGGAGAAGGATCACGGTGGCAGCCGGCGTGACGAGGTGCTGTACCAGCTCAATCGCGCCCTGCTGCTGCGCATGCAGGGTGAGTACCGGCAGAGCAACGAGGCGCTGGAGCAGGCCAAGCGCCTGATCGATGAGCTGGATGCCGTCAGCGTCAGCGAGCAGACCGGTTCGCTGACCGTCAACGACACCCTGAAGAGCTACATCGGCACCGATTTCGAGCGCGCCCTGCTGCACGTCTATGCGGCGCTGAACTATCTCCAGCTGGGCCAGCCCGACGAGGCGCGGGTCGAGATCCTGCAGCTGGACGTGCTGCTCAAGCTGCAGGCCGATGGAGAGGGTGACGGTTATACGGAAGACGCCTTCGCCCGCTATCTGAGTGGCCTGGTCTTCGAACAGCTGGGCGAATGGAGCGATGCCATGATCGCCTACCGCAGGGCCTACCAGGACTATCGGAAATACCGCCAATACTTCGGCGTCGAGCCACCGCGTTCCCTGGGCCTGGCGCTGCTGCGCATGGCCGAGCACCTGGGCCTCAAGGAGGAGCTGCGCCAGTACCGCAAGGCCTTCGCCATCGAGCAGTGGACGCCGCTGCCGGCGCTGCGCGAGAAGGGCGAGGTGGTGCTGATCATCGGCACCGGGCTGGCGCCCAGCAAGCGTGAGGAATCCACCGCCATCCTCGCCCCCGAGGTGGGCGGGATGGTGCGTGTCAGCCTGCCGCGCTACGAGACCAGGCCCCAGCCCGTGGGCAAGGTGCGCCTGCTGGTGGGCGAGGCAAGAGAGGCAGCGGAACTGGTGGAAGATATCGATGCCATCGCCATTAAAACCCTGCAGGCAGAGATGCCGGCGATCACCGCCCGCGCCCTGGCGCGGGCGGTGGTGAAATACCGCGCCGCGCGGGAGGCCGGCAAGCACGATCAGGGGCTGGGCCTGCTGGTGAACATCGCCGGTTTCATCAGCGAGCAGGCCGATACCCGCAGTTGGTCAACCCTGCCGCAGCGCATCTACCTGGCGCGCCGCTTCCTGCCGCCGGGCCGGCACGACATTTCGGTGCGGCTGCTGGGGCGCGCCGGCCAGGTGCTGGCGCAGAAGCAATTCACCGGGGTGGCCATCGAGGCGGGCGACAAGGTCTACCTCAGCTGGCGCTGGATTCCACCCCGCCTGGGTGGACGGTAATAAAACTTGAGACCGAATCCGTATCTTCAGAGTGCGCCGAAAGCTTGTGCCATGTGCCGGCATGAATTCACGGATTCAGGTCGAACTCACGGAGGGAAACGATCATGAGATTATTGTCGCTGATGATACTGCTGGGCCTGCTGACGGCCTGCGCATCCACGACCGAGGGGCCGGGTTCGCCGCCGGACTGGGTCAGCGGCAACAGCAGCCAGTTCCCCAACGCGCAGTATCTGCTCGGCCGTGGCCAGGCCCCGCTGCGCGATGCGGCCACGGATCGCGCCCGCGCCGATCTGGCCAAGAACATCGAGGTGCAGGTGGAGGCGCAAAGCCGCGACACGGTCAGCGCCCAGCGCCGCACGCAGGACGGCGAGGTGAGCGGGGAGACCTTCAGCGAGAGCGCCAGCCGCGACATCGTCACCCGCACTCGCCAGGTGATTCGCGGCGCCCGGGTGTCGGACACCTGGCAGGACCCGAAGAGCGGCGACTTTCATGTGCTGGTCACCCTCAACCGGGCCCAGGCCGCGCGCCGCCTGCGTGACGAGATCTCCCAGCTCGACGAGCACACCCGCGCGGCCATCGAACGCGCCCGGCAGACGGACGACCTGCTGCAGAAGATCGCCGCCGCTCAGCGCGCCGTCGATGCGCAGCGGCAGCGCAATGACTTGCAGCGCGTGCTGCGGGTGGTGGCCCTGAGTGGCCAGGGAGTGACGCCGAAATGGTCGCTGGCCGAGTTGCAGGGCGAATTGCGGGACCTGCAGTCGCGTCTGAAGATTCGTGTGCAGGCCAATGACGGCGCCCTGGCCTCGGTGGTGGCGGGCGGCCTGACGGCGGCCGGTTTCATGACCGGCTCCGAGGAAGAGGCGCTTTATACGCTACAGGCCGATTTCGCCGGCGCGCCGGTGGAACGGCGTGCAGGCTGGTACTGGCTGCGCGGCAATCTGGAACTGAAACTGGTGGACCGCGGCGGCAACGTGCGCGGCACCGCCAGCTGGCCGCTGAAGGTGTCGGCGCAGGAAAAAGGGCTGTTGCCTCCACGCCTGCTGCAGCTCATTGGCCGTACCCTGGAGGATGAATTGAGGGCGGTCATTCTGGGTTTTGCGCGGTGAGTTATTGATTCACCACAGAGGCACGGAGTACACAGAGAAAAAAATCAAAAGCAAATAACCGTCAAGGACGCAAGGAACGCAACGATAACAACATCCAAAACTTTGTGTTCCTTGGCGGTAAAAATTTGATGAGTCGTAGGGTGGGCACGTCTTTTGTGCCCACGCATTATCCCATGCCCTGCAATACTTTTCGCACCACAGGGGCGCGGCGTACATAGAGAAAGCAGACCAATATATTTCTCGCAAAGGCGCAGAGGCGCGAAGAAATGATTCTTTGATTCTTTTCTTTGCGCGCTTCGCGGCGTGGCGAGAGGCTCGTTGTTTTTCCTCTACGTCTCTGTGGTGAGCAGATCTCCCCGAGGCTGTCTATTTGCAGTTTGCCGTCAGCAGCCGATCCAGCTGGTTGGCAAAGGCCTGCCGGTCGCCGTGATTGAAGCTGGGCGGCCCGCCGGTGTCGATGCCGCTGGCGCGCATCTGGTCCATGAAGTCCCGCATTGCCAGCCGCTGGCGGATGTTCTCCGTGGTGTACAGCTCGCCGCGCGGGTTGATGGCCCGTCCGCCCTTCTCGATCACCTCGGCGGCCAGCGGAATGTCCGCGGTGATCACCAGGTCGCCCGCCTGCAGCCGCTGCACGATGTAGTTGTCGGCGACGTCGAAGCCGGCGCCCACCTGTACCGATTTGATGAGACGCGAGGGCGGCGTGCGCAGGGGCCGGTTGGCGACCAGGGTCATGGGCACCCCGACCCGCTCGGCGGCGCGAAACAGGATGTCCTTGATCACCTTGGGGCAGGCGTCGGCGTCGACCCAGATATGCACGTGCGCCGCCTTCAGCCGTCCCGGCCGTCGATGCGCTGACGCAGCAGGATGGGGAAGTAAACATAGAAGAACAGGCAGAAGACGGCGATCCAGAGGAATTGCGAAATGCCTACCCACAGCAGGTAGTGCTGCGCCGTCAGCAGGGGAACGATGACCCGCACCACGCTCGCCACCAGCAGCAGGGCGAACAGCCAGCCGAGGATCTTCGGCGGCTCGAACACATTGCGGCCGGTGTGGCCGAGGGAGACGCGCGCCATCATGCCCACGGTCATCATGCCGATGCCGCCGACGGTGAAGGCATGTACGGCGAGGGAGGGCGAGATGTCCGTGAACAGCAGGGCGAACTTGAGCGCGAAGCCGAAGATGATCCACAGGTAGGCGATGTACAGCACCCACAGCAGGGGCTTTTTCCAGATCCCCGGCGTGTGCCAGCCGGCCAGGCGCGCGCTATGCAGCACCAGCAGCGCCCCGGCCAGCCAGCCGGTGGCGGTGGCGTTGTCGAGGAAGGAATCGCTGATCCACAGCCCGGCGAACAGGAACAGGCTGCTGCGATCCAGCCACAGGCGGTTTTTCAGCTGCACCGGGTAGCCGACGCCCTTTTCGATGAAGAAGGGCACTACGCGCCGGGCCAGCAGCAGGATCAGGGCGAGCACGATGTAGAGGCCGGAATACAGGCCCATGCGCTCGCCATCGTCGACCATGCCCAGGGCGCCCAGGTAGAACAGGATATTGCTGCACAGCAACAAGAAGACCTTGGTGACCACGCTGTATTGTTTTCGCTGTCCGCTTTTCACCACCGGATGCAGCACGGCGGCAAACAGCAGCAGGCCGAACAGGCAGTCGATGGCCGCGTAGAGTGCCAGCGGCAGGTCTATCCATACCAGCGGCAGCAGCCGTGCGGCAACCCACAAGAGGAACAGCGCCACCAGCGGGCCGCCGTTGAGGGTTTGCACGCCGGTCCAGTTCATCACCGCAGTGAGCAGGAAGCCGGCGATGACCGCAAGGCTGTAGCCGAAGATCATCTCGTGGGCGTGCCAGGTGGCGGGGGTTATCTCGTCCAGCTGGAAGGGCCAGCCGAGGGCCAGGGCGCCCATCCAGTACAGCATGACGCCGGCGGCGAAGGCCGCGGCGCCGAGGAAGAAGGGACGGAAGCCGAGCCTGAACAGGGCGATGCGATTGTCGAACGCGGGTTTGTCTTCGATGTTGAGCATGGGGGGCCAGGGTTGATGAGTGAAAACGACCAGGGGAGCTTCAGGCTCATTGTGGCGGGGCAGACACGGGGCTTGGTATGACCGAGATCAAGGCCCGATTGGCGGCCACTCGTGTCGGCGGTCGCGGCGATCGGTCATGCCAATCCTATTCGTCCTCCCGAACCCACGAATTCAGGACCTAGTCTTCATCCATTGCCCGCGTGAGTCAACAAGGATTGCGCATTGCGGGGTGCTTATCGGCTGTCGGGACTGGCCGCGTGTTTTTCCTCCACCATCTGGTCGATGGTCGCCATCACCTCGTCGCTGGCCGATTCCATGTCCTCGTAGAGGGCGACGATGCTGTCCTGTGTCTCCTGGCCCCTGATCTGGCTTTCGGTGAGGTTTTCCAGGATACGGTGGGCGCTGTCATGGACGGCGGCATGGGGCGATTCCATTGCCCGGAAGGAGGCCGTGTCGCCAAAGTGTGCCTGGCCTTCGCCTTCGTAGTACCACTGGCCGAGGCGGCAGTGGTGGTGATCCACCTGCACGGCATTGGCCTCATCGGAGTCGCTGCCGGTGCTGAGGGCCATGTAGGTCTTTTGCTTGTAGAGCATGTGATCCACCTTGACCAGCGAGGCGAAGCTGATGTCGTGGGCCAGGCCGACGGAACGGCGGGTGGTATTGGCCTGCTCGGCGAATTCGCTGAACTTGCCCTGCAGATCGCTGATGTTGCTCTGCATCTGTCCGGCCTTTTGCTGCATGTGGCCGGCATTGCCCTCCATGTTGGCGGTCTCTTCGCGGAAGGTGGTGACCACCTTGGCGATTTCGTCGGTGGCCTTCTTGGTGTTGGAGGCCAGTTGTTTGACCTCGTCGGCGACCACCGCGAAGCCGCGTCCGTGTTCGCCGGCGCGGGCCGCCTCGATGGAGGCGTTGAGGGCCAGCAGGTTGGTCTTCTCGGCGATCTCGCTGATCATCGACAGGATGCCGCTGATCTCGTCGCTCATGGTGTGCAATTGCGAGCTGGCGCGGCTGTTGGCCTCGATCATGTCGACGGTATCTCGCAGGCCGTCAACCATTTCACGCAGGCTCTGCTGGCTCTGCAGGGCCTTTTCCGCGGTGTCGTCGGTGATGCCGTGAACTTCTTTCATTTCCTCGGTGATGCGGAGCAGGTCGCCCTGGCTTTTCAGCAGGTTCTTCATCATGTTGCGGGTGTTGAGCGTTTGCAGCCTGGACATCAGCTCGTTGCGCTTCACGTACAGGGCGTTCTTTTCCATCGCGTCCAGCGAGGAGTTGATGTTGGAAAAGCTGCGCACGATGTCGCCGTACAGGCCGTCGCTGTAGGTACGGCGGTGATAGCGTTCCTCGCCGACGTTGCGGAAGCAGGCGTCGACGTCGCGGAAGAAGGTCTCGATTTCGTCCAGCGATTCGTTCAGATCCCAGGCGATGAGTCCCAGTTCGCCCATGTGCGGAACCTCGGTGATGCGCTGGCTGTAATTGCCCTTGCGCATGGCCTTGAGCACCCGGCATATCTTGGCGATGGCGTCGAGGGGCTGGCGCAGGCCGAGGTAAGTGACGATGGCGAGCATCGTGACAGCGATGGGAAACAGCCATATCCAGGGCTGGAGTCCTCCGGCGAGATAGATGCTGATCATGGCCGCCCACATGAGCAGGCCGTTGGCGACGAGGTACAGTCTAGCCCTGGAGGCCAAGAACAAACGGTTCATACTCGGTATTTCCTTCTTGCAGGCGGGACGAAAGGATCTGGGTGCCGGCGGCGACGGCGTCGCGGGCGCCGGCGGTTTGTTCGGCGGCGAGCATTTCCTTGTAGATGGGCTCGATGACCTTCAGTGCGTCCTGGTTGGGCATGCGGCGCACGGAGAAATAACCGCAGATCTCGTGGTTTTCGTCGAAATCCGGGGTGATGTTGGCGAACACCCAGTAGAAGCTGCCGTCCTTGCACAGGTTTTTTACAAAGGCAAAGCACTCCTGCCCTTGCTTGATGGTGTTCCACAGCAGCTGGAACACGGCGCGGGGCATGTCCGGGTGACGCAGGATGTTGTGTTGTTGGCCGAGCAGCTCGTGTTCGCTGTAGCCGGCGATGTGCATGAAGGTGCGGTTGGCGTAGGTGATGCGGCCTTTGGTATCGGTCTTGCTGACGATGAACGAGTCCCGCGTCAGCGAGCGTTCCACGCTGGTGGGGGCAATGCGATTTTTCATGGCTACCTGTTGCGTTGTTGCCTGCGGGAACATAGCGACAGTCAAGCGTTGAACTTTAGATGCCGGCTTACGCTTGAATCCGCGGGTTTATGGCGGCGAATTACGCAACTGCCCGATTCGTTCTGAGCCCGCGGATTCCGGCTGCACTCAGCCGCCAGTCATGGACATGAATCGCACCACCTGGCCGGGCTTGTCGTTGAATTCGTGGCGCTCGGGCTTGAGGGCGATGGCCTGGCGGATGGCCTCGTCCAGGGCCGCATCCGTGATGCCGCTGCGCAGCAGGGGGCGTAACTCGAATTTGTGGTCCTGGCCCAGGCACAGGTAGAGGGTGCCGTCCACGGACAGGCGCACGCGGTTGCAGGTTTCGCAGAAGTGCTGCGACAGAGGGGTGATGAAGCCGATGCGCAATTCGCTGCCGGCGACGCGCAGATAGCGCGCCGGGCCGCCGCCGGGCATCACCCCGGGCACCAGCTCATAGTGGCGTTCGAGGCGCTCACGTACCACGTCCAACGGCAGGTAGTGGGCGTTGGCCTCGCGGCCGGTGTCGCCCATGGGCATGGTCTCGATGAAGCGCAGGGTGAAGCCGTGCTCGATGCAGAACTCGACCATGGCCTCCACGTCGCTGTCGTTGACGCCTTTCATGACGACCATGTTGATCTTGATGGGCGAGAAGCCGGCGTCCCTGGCGGCCGTCAGGCCGTCGATGACCTTTGCCAGCTTGCCGCCGGTGATGTCGCGGAAGCGTTGCGGATCGGGGGTGTCGAGGCTGACGTTGAGGCGTTGCACGCCGGCGGCCTTGAGTGGCCCGGCATGGCGGGCCAGCTGCACCGCATTGGTGGACAGGGACAGGTCCTCGATGCCGGGCAGGGCGTGCAGGCGGGCGGCGAGGGCGGGCAGATCCTTGCGTACCAGCGGTTCGCCACCGGTGATGCGCACCCGCCGTGTGCCGAGACGGGCAAAGGCGCCGATGACGCGCTCGATCTCGGCGAAGCTGAGCCAGTGTTCGGGTGCCTCGAAGTCGTTGAATCCCTTGGGCATGCAGTAGAAGCAGCGCAGGTCGCAGCGGTCCGTGACCGATAGGCGGACGTACTCAATAGAGCGGCCGAAGGGGTCGGTGAGCTGTTGCATGGTTTGCGTCTTGCAGGAGCGGCCCCTCAGGCCGCGATTAGGGTGCCGGAAAATCCATCGCGGCCTGAGGGGCCGCTCCTGCACAAGTCTAACCTTCCGCCCGGCTGGCTTCTACCACTCAGATGGTCTGGTAATACAGGTTCTGTGGATGCCTGGCCTGGGCGAAGAAGAACCAGCGCTCGGCGATCAGGCCCAGGTACTGGGTGGCGAAGGCCAGTCCCAGCAGGATACCGGAGCCGTTTTGCAGACCCAGGGCCAGGAACAGGATGGGCAGCGGAAACACCAGCACCAGGAAGATCCACTTGACGGACTTGAGGAAGGCGGCGGTCCTGCCGTGGAAGTATTCGCGGGTGTTGAAGGAGCCGCCCATGGCGCCCTGGGCCTTCTGCTGGATCTGCGCATGGCGCACGCCGATGGCGGTGGCCAGGGTGGAGCGGTGCTTGATGCGCTGGTTGCGGATCAGCGAGGCGCCGCGGGTGAGGAATACCAGCACGGTGAAGGCGATGGCCCAGCCGCCGTAGAAGGTCACCAGCTCCGGCGCCATCCACGCCGCCAGCACGGTGGCCAGGGTAAAGCCGGAGGCGATGCCGAACAGGGTGTAGTTGATGGGTGTCAGCGGCGTGTTCCACTCTTGCAGGAATTTCAGGCAGGCATAGATCATGCCGGTGCAGATGAACAGGGCGAAGGCGGCGACCACACCCAGCAGGCCCACCAGATAGGTCAGCTCGCCCTGTGGCGGAGCGTCGGGGCCGAACAGGTTGGGGTTGTAGCCCAGGTAGTGCAGCAGGCCGTAGACGAACACCAGGAACATGAACACGGGCAGGGCGATGACCTCGCGCGACAGCCACGAGGTACGCCACATGGCGGCTGCGCGCCAGGCCCGCTCCGGGTGGCCGAGATGGAAGAAGGAGGCCACCAGGCCGGCCACCAGCAGGGCCAGGGCGATCATGCTGTTGGCGCCGAAATAGCTGCCGTCGGGCAGGGTGAGGGCGCCGATATCGGCATAGGCCTGCACCGTCATCAGGGCCAGGAACAGGCCCTGGCCGGCGCCGATCAGGGTGGTCAGGAAGATAACGGAAAAAGCGGGATGCATTATTAACTCCAGTTCTGAGTGCCGAGTATCTTTTTCACTTAGCACTCAGCACTTTGTTTGTTACCAGGAAGCCGAGTCTTCCAGGAAACTCTCGTTCTCGTCCACCCTGGGCAGGCGGCCTTCCTTCTTCAGCGGGTTGTCCACGCGCACCAGTTCGTCCTCGTGGATCTTCATCCTGGTCTTGCGTCGTGGCAGGTAGTGGTTGCTGGGCTGGGTGCCCCATTCGGGCATCAGCGGGTAGCCACCCTGCTCGCGGATCGCCACCGAGACCTCGGATTCCGGATCGTGCACGTCGCCGAACAGGCGCGCCGATGTGGGGCAGGCCAGCACACAGGCGGGCTTGCGTTCGGCCTCGGGCAGCGTTTCGTCGTAGATGCGGTCCACGCACAGGGTGCACTTTTTCATCACCTTCTGTTTTTCGTCGATCTCGCGCGCGCCGTAGGGGCAGGCCCAGGAGCAGTACTTGCAGCCGATGCACTTGTCGTAGTCCACCAGTACGATGCCGTCTTCCTCGCGCTTGTAGCTGGCGCCGGTGGGGCACACGGGCACGCAGGGCGGATCCTCGCAGTGCAGGCAGCTCTTGGGGAAGTGCACCGTCTCGGTGTGCGGGAACTCTCCTACCTCGAAGGTCTGCACGCGGTTGAAGAAGGTACCGGTGGGATCCTTGTCGTAGGGGCGTTCATCCACCAGCGGGCCGGCCTTGCCGGAGGTGTTCCACTGCTTGCAGTTGGTGACGCAGGCATGACAGCCGACGCAGACGTTGAGGTCAATCACTAATGCCAGTTGGGTCATATCTGTACCAATCTTTTGTAGAGTGGGCATGGCCCACCGATAACGAAACCGCGCTTGCGATGGTGGGTGCTGCTCACCCTGCGGCCTTGCGTCATCCCTTGTTTTTCTTGCCGGCGAAGTAGGCGATCCAGGGCTTGCGCTCCGGCTCGCCGGGCACGGGCGGCATGGTGTCGAATTGTGGTGAGCTTTGCTGCTTTTCACCCGGGTCGGCCTTGTACACGCGCACCCGCACGTCGTACCAGGCGGCCTGGCCGGTGATGGGGTCGGAGTTCGACAGGTGCTCGCCGTCCCGGCGCGCCGGTAGCTCCTCGGAGATCAGGTGGTTGAGCAGGAAGCCCTTCTGCGACTCGTTGGCGTCCGGGGTCAGGTTCCAGGCGCCCCTGGCCTTGCCGATGGCGTTCCAGGTCCACACGGTGCCGGGCTCCACCGCCTCGGAGAAGCGGCACATGCAGCGCACGCGGCCATGCATGGATTCCACCCACACCCAGTCGCCGTCCTCGAAGCCGCCGGCGGCGCCCACTTTGGGGCTCATGTACAGGTAGTTGTGGGCGTGGATCTGGCGCAGCCAGGCATTCTGCGAATCCCACGAGTGGTACATGGCCATGGGGCGCTGGGTGACGGCGTTGAGCGGGTATTTGTGCTTGTCGCTGAGTTGGCCTTCCAGCGGTTCATAATAGAACGGCAGCGGATCGAAATAGGTTTCGATGCGCCCGCGCAGGTGCGCCGGCGGCTGCTTGCCGCCGTACTTGCCCTGTGCGGCGAGGCGGAACTTCTGCAACACCTCGGAATAGATGTGGATGTTGATGGGGTCCGTGTAGCGCGTCAGGCGGTGATACTGGGCCCACTCGAGATAACCCTGGTTCCAGTTGCGCATGTACTGGTAGGACTTGGGCAGCTCGTAGTGGAACACGCAGTCGTTCTTCTCGTACATCTCCCACTGCTTGGGATTGGGCTCGCCGCGCATGGCCTTCTCGCCGCCCTTGCCGCGCCAGCCGGCGAGGAAGCCGATGCCGGAGCCGGGCTCGGTCTCGAAGTTGGTGATGAAGTCCGGGTAGTCGCGGTACTTGCGCGAGCCGTCCTCGTTGGTGAAGGCCGGGAAGCCGAGGCGCGAGCCCAGTTCGATGAGCACCTCCTGGAAGGGTTTGCACTCGCCCTTGGGCGGCAGCACCGGGATGCGCACCGAGTCCACCGGGCCGTCGAACTCGGAGATGGGACGGTCGAGCATGGACATGACGTCGTGGCGCTCCAGGTAGGTGGTATCCGGCAGCACCAGGTCGGCGAAGGCGATCATCTCCGACTGGAAGGCGTCGCAGACGATGAGGAACGGGATCTTGTAGTCACCGTTCTCGTCGCGCTCGTTGAGCATCTTGCGCACTTCCACCGTGTTCATGGTGGAGTTCCAGGCCATGTTGGCCATGAAGATCATCAGGGTGTCGATCCTGTAGGGGTCGCCGCGCCAGGCGTTGGTGATGGCGTTGTGCATCATGCCGTGCACCGACAGGGGGTATTCCCAGGAGAAGGCCTTGTCCAGGCGCACCGGCCTGCCCTCGTCGTCCACGAACAGGTCGTTGGGGTCGGCCGGCCAGCCCAGCGGCATGCCGGCCAGCGGTGTGTTGGGTTTGATGTCCTGCGCGTTGTTGGGGGTCTTGGGGCAGGGCGGGATGGGGCGAGGAAACGGCGCCTTGTGACGGAAGCCGCCGGGGCGGTCGATGGTGCCGAGGATGGACATCAGGATGGACAGCGCGCGGATCGAGTGGAAGCCGTTGGAGTGCGCCGCCAGGCCGCGCATGGCGTGGAAGGACACCGGGTTGCCGACCACCGTCTCGTGGTCCTTGCCCCAGGCGTCGGTCCAGGCGATGGGCAGCTCGATCTTCTCGTCGCGCGCGGTGATGCCCATCTCGTGGGCCAGGCGGCGGATGGTCTCGGCGGGCACGCCGGTGATATCGGCGGCCCACTCCGGGGTGTAGTCCCTGACCCGTTCCACCAGCAGCTGGAAGGCGGGCTTCACCGGGGTGCCGTCCTCCAGGGTGAACTCGCCCATCAAGGCCGGCTCGGCCTCGGTGTGGGTCTGTACCGCGCGGTCGGTATTGCGGTCCCACCACATCTCGTCGTGGGGATGGATCTTGCCTTCGTCGAACTCCAGGCCGCGCACCAGCAGGC
>DRQN01000060.1 GCA_011371455.1 Gammaproteobacteria bacterium | reverse complement strand
TGGCTGACCAGGGCGATCATGCGCTCGTAGCTGTCGCGCGCATCGTCGGCGAAACTGAACACGCCGTGGTTCATCAGCACCATGCCGTCGAGCTGCGACCAGTCGATGCCGGCGGTCATCTCCCAGACCTTCTTCGCCAGCACGAAGCCGGGCATCACATAGGGCACCACCAGCACCCGTTCGCCGTAGAGGGCGCGGATGCGCGCCTCGCCGTCGGGGGTGTTGGTCAGGGTCACCACCGCGTCGGCATGGGTGTGGTCGACAAACTTGAAGGGAATGATGGCGTGCAGAATGGCCTCCACCGAGGGGTTGGGGGCGTAGGGATCGGTCATCGCCGCGCGCTGGGCGCGCACCATCTGTGGGTCGGAGAGCGCGGGCAGCGCGGCCATGCGCTGCAACACATCGAGGCGCACAGGGGCGAAGCCCTCGGCCTCGATGGTGGCCAGATCCCAGCCGCTGCCCTTGACGTAGAGCACGGATTCCATGTCGCCGAAGAGGTTTTCCGCCTCGGCCTTTACCGAGGTATTGCCGCCACCGTGCAGCACCAGCGAGGGCTCGCGCCCCAGCAATCGTGAAGTGTAAACCCGCAGCTTCAGCGCATCGTCGCCACAAGCCCGGGCCTCGGTGTCATTCCAAAGGCTCTGCATGTCTTACCCTCAATCGGTGGTTGTCTGTTTGGACGGCTATGACCTGAATCCGTGGGTTCAGGTATGATACTAAAGGCGACCTCATCAAGGCTGCAAAACGATCAACATCCGTTGCCCGCCCCCGAGCGCAGCATACACCCCCCGCCATCCGCCGTGCCACGTATCGTATAATGCCGGCACGACACTCCCCAAGCCGCCACTCGTTGACCGATCCACGCCATGACCCCTGACGAATACTGCCGGGACAAGGCCGCGCCCAGCGGTTCCAGCCTCTATTACAGCCTGCTGTTTCAAGCGCCGGCCCAGCGTCGTGCCAACATCGCCGTACACGCCTTTGCCCAGGAACTGCGGGACGTGATCAATGATTGTCGAGAGAAGGAGGTCGCCCGGCAGACCCTGCAGTGGTGGCGCATGGAGATCGCCCGCGCCTACGCCGGCAATGCCACGCACCCGGCCTGCCAGGCCCTGCAAGTGGCCATGACAGACTTTGAACTGCCCCAGGCGGCATTTCA
Organism: Gammaproteobacteria bacterium; assembly: GCA_011371455.1. Lineage (GTDB taxonomy): Bacteria > Pseudomonadota > Gammaproteobacteria > SZUA-152 > SZUA-152 > DRQN01. The sequence continues at coordinate 2,146 of DRQN01000060.1, read as the reverse complement.
GGCGATCATCGAAGGCCACGAACAGGCTCTACGGCAGACGGCCTACCCCGCCTTCGCGGCACTCGACACCCATTGCCGGCACCTTGGCGGGACGCTGCAGCAGCTCACCGCGAGGATCAGCGGCTTCCGCTGCGAGGAAACACTCGACCACGCCCTCGCACTGGGCAGCGCCATCCAGCTCACCCACCTCCTGCGGAACATCCATGCCGACGCCCGGGGCGGCAGGCTCCACCTGCCCCAGGATGAGATGGCGCAATATGGCGTGACAGAAAAAGACTTCATTCAGGCGCGCTGCAACGATAACATGCAGAACCTGCTGGCGGCACAGATCGAGCGTGCCCAGGGCCACATCATACAAGCCCTGAGCCTGCTGCCGGCGCGAGACCGCAGCGCACAGCGCGCCGGCCTGATCCAGGCGGCCATTTGCCGTGCCCTGCTCGACAAACTACGGAAGAGCCCCTGCCGCGCAATGAATGAACAGGTCTCACTGACCCCGCTGCGCAAGCTATGGATAGCCAAGCGCACGCACTAACGATATGAAGCCCTCCCCAAACACCAAGGCGGACAGCAACACATGAAAGACTACCAACCCCGGCCCGACCTGCTCAAAGACCGCGTCATCCTCGTCACCGGCGCCGCCGGCGCCATCGGCAGCGCCGCTGCCAAGGCCTTTGCCGCCCACGGCGCCACCGTGGCGCTGCTGGACAACCGTCAGGTAAAGATGGAAAAGGTCTACGACGCCATCATCGCAGGCGGCCACCCCCAGCCGGCCATCTGCCCGCTGGATCTGGAAAAGGCCTCGCCCGAACACTATGTCAAGGTCGCCGAGATGCTGGATAAAGAATTCGGACGGCTGGACGGCATCCTGCACGCCGCCGGCCTGCTGGGCACCCTCACCCCCCTCGACCACTACGACCTGGCCCAGTGGTCAAAGGTCATGCATGTCAACCTCAATGCCGCCTACCTGATGACCCGCGCCTGCCTCGACCTGCTGCGCCGGTCCGACGACGCCTCGATCGTCTTCAATTCCACCCGCGAAGGCCGCAAAGGCAAGGCCTATTGGGGCGCCTACGGCATCAGCCACGCGGCCATCGAAAACATGATGGAAATCTTCGCCGACGAACTGGAAGCCTGCACCAACATCCGCGCCAACAGCATCGACCCCGGCCCGGTACGCGGCCGCATGCGCGCCCTCTCCTTCCCCGGCGAAGATCCCAATGCCGTTCCCGAAGCCGACGCCATCATGGCCGATTATCTGTATCTGATGGGCCCGGACAGTAAGGGGGTTACCGGGCAGCGGTTCGGTGTTTAAAGCCTGAATCCGCGACTCAAGTCAGGCCGTACGGCGCTGGCGCAGCGCTTCGAACAGGCAGACACCGGTGGCCACGGAGACGTTGAGACTCTCCACCATGCCAGCCATGGGAATGGTGGCGAGAAAGTCGCAGCGTTCCTTGGTGAGGCGGCGCAGACCCTGCCCCTCGGCGCCCATGACGATGCCCAGGGGGCCACGCAGGTCAATGTCGTAGAGGGTCTGCTCGGCATGGCCGTCCAGGCCCACCAGCCAGATGCCGCGCTCCTGCAGCTCTTTCAGGGTGCGTGCCAGATTGGTGACCTGCACGAAGGGCACGGTCTGCGCGGCGCCGCAGGCGACCTTGATGGCGGTGGCGGTGAGCGCGGCGGCGCGGTCCTTGGGCGCGATCACCGCCTGCACCCCGGCGGCATCGGCGCTGCGCAGGCAGGCGCCGAGGTTGTGGGGGTCGGTGACGCCGTCGAGGATGAGCAGAAAGGGCGGCGCATCGAGGCCATCGAGGATACGCGCGAGATCGGCCTCGCCGAGATTGCGCGGCGCCACCGAGCGCGCCACCACCCCCTGATGACGCGCGCCGGCGACGAGAGTTTCCAGCTCGCGCTTGTCGCTGCCGTGGACAGTGACGCCGACCTTTTTCGCTAGCGCCAGGATCGCCGCCATGCGCTTGTCGTGGCGACGCTGATCCACCCACAATTCCGACACGCTGTCGGGCGCCTGCTCCAGCGCGGCCTGCACCGCATGCAGGCCGAACAGGTAGTCGCTCATTCGCTGGCCGGTTTCGGCTTGCGGCGCGGACGGCGGCGCCGTTTCTTCTTCGCCGGCTTGTCGGCAGACTCA
>DRQN01000059.1 GCA_011371455.1 Gammaproteobacteria bacterium | reverse complement strand
TCAGGGCCTTGAGCTTTTGCTGGTAGATGCTGGTGTCGGTGACGTCGAACAGGGTGAAGCAGACGTATTCCACCTCGCCCGCGGCATTTTTTACCGGCATCAGGGTGCAGTCCTGGCGCATGCAGTCCACGCCGCCGGTGACGGGGCGGTTGTGGGGAAACTTGAACAGGTAGGGGCGCTGCTCCCAGGAGGTGAAGGAGAAGTTCTTCAGGATGAAGACGTTTTCCACCTTGCGCGCCAGCCACTTGCGCGGCAGCTCGGGGAATGCGTCGAGCAGGTTTCTGCCCAGCAGTTCCCCGGCCTTGCGTCCGCTGTGCACTTCCATGAATTGATTCCACAGCACCACGTTCATGTCGCGGTCGACGACGAAGATGCCGGCATGGGTGCGGTCGACGATGAAGTCGAGCAGTTTGGGGGTGTCGGTGTCAGGCATCTGTGGGGATGTCCGGGTCAGAGGTCATCCATGAATTTGTCGAGGATGTCGCGCAGGGTGTCGATGGTCTCTTCGGTCATGAACATCAGCAGATGGCTCTTGAAGCGGTGCTTCTCCACCGAGAAGTTCACTTCCACCAGCAGGGCCTGTTCCCAGCTCAGTTGGTCCGGTGTCAGCACCTCGCGCAGCGGCGTATGTTCGGCCATCAGCGAGGGTGCGGAAAAGCCCAGCTCGGCGCCCAGGGTCTCGGAGATGCCGTTGAGGATGGCGCCGATCAGCAGGTTGCCGACCTCCAGCAGCAGTTCCTGCTCGATGGCGGCGTCCAGTTCGCAATCGTAGCCCAGCAGGCTGGCCAGTTCGTCGGCGCCGCTCTGGGTGAAGATGACGATGGCCTCGCCGCGCAGGGAGTTGTAGAAGGCCTGGCGCACCGCCGAGACCTCGTCCTCGCCGACCATGGCGGTGACCGTGTCCGCCAGCTCCCGCACCACGATCTGGCGGATGCGCGGCACCGACAGGGTGACGAAGTTGTCGAGAATGCGCGCCAGTGAATCCCCCGCCTGGCCCATGGCGATATTCGCCACCTCCTGCAGGGCGTCGGTCTGATCCTCGCTGTAGGGCTGGATACTCATAGCAGCCCGTACTCCTCCAGCACCGCGACGATGTTTTCGGTCTTCACCGGTTTCTTGATGAAGGCCATGGCGCCGAGTTTCTTCACCCGTTCCTGGGCCTCGGGCTGGATGTCGGCGGAAATGACCACCACGAAGGTGTTGAGGGACTCCTTTTGCAGCTGCTCCAGCACCTCATAGCCATCCATCACCGGCATGGTGAGGTCGAGAAACATGACGTCGGCCTTGCCGGCGCGATAGGCGGCAAGGGCCTCCTCGCCGTTTTCGGCCTGGGTGATTTCCACGTCCCAGCCGGGGGGCAGGGCGCGGATGACCATTTTGCGTGAAATCTTTGAGTCGTCGACGACGGTCAGGGGGACGGCCATGGCAAATCTATCCTTCGAATGCGCTTTACTGCCAGAGGCTATCGGCAGTGCGTGCACACTCTTTAACCGCCGGGGCCGCGCTGGCCCGGTGCAACGACGCCCCCCGCAGGCTATAATCGCCGCCCTCTTTCAATTGGAGAACGGTGTGATGGTGTCTGTGGACGATGCGCTGGAGCAGATCAAACGGGGCGCGGACGAGATCCTCGTCGAGGGCGAGCTGAAGACCAAGCTGGCGCGCGGCAAGCCGCTGCGCGTCAAGGCCGGTTTCGACCCCACCGCGCCGGATCTGCATCTCGGCCACACGGTGCTGATCAACAAGCTGCGCACCTTCCAGGACCTCGGCCACGAGGTGCTGTTCCTGATCGGCGACTTCACCGGCATGATCGGCGACCCCACCGGCAAGAGCGCCACCCGCCCGCCGCTGACCCGCGACGACGTGATCGAGAACGCGCGTTCCTACGAGCAGCAGATCTTCAAGATCCTCGACCCGGAGAAGACCCTGGTGATGTTCAACTCCAGCTGGATGAACGAAATGTCCAGCGCCGAGCTGATCCAGTTGGCGGCGAAACACACCGTGGCGCGCATGCTGGAGCGCGACGACTTCAGCAAGCGCTACAAGTCCGGCCAGTCCATCGCCATCCACGAATTCCTCTACCCGCTGATCCAGGGCTACGACTCGGTGGCCATGCGTGCCGACGTGGAACTGGGCGGTACCGACCAGAAATTCAACCTGCTGGTGGGCCGCGAACTGCAGAAGGTCTACGGCCAGGAGCCGCAGGTGGTGCTGACCATGCCCATCCTCGAAGGCCTGGACGGGGTGCAGAAGATGTCCAAGTCGCTGGGCAACTACATCGGCATCGACGAACCGCCGGAGGAAATGTTCGGCAAGCTGATGTCGGTTTCCGACGAACTCATGTGGCGCTACTTCGAGCTGCTCAGCTTCCGGCCGCAGTCGGAGATCGAAGGCTTCAAACGGGAAATAGAGGCCGGAAAGAATCCCCGCGACATCAAATTCCTGTTGTGCGAGGAGATCGTCACGCGCTTCCACAGTGCCGAGGCGGCGCGCAAGGCGCAGCAGGCCTTCATCGCCCGCTTCCAGAAGGGCGCCATACCCGACGACATGCCCGAGCTGGAACTGAGCGCGCCCGAGGGTGGCCTGGCCATTGCCAACCTGCTCAAGGACGCCGGCCTGGTGAAGAGTACCTCCGAGGCCCTGCGCATGATTCGCCAGGGCGCGGTGAAGATCGACGGCGAGAAGGTCGGGGACGGCAAGCGGGTGATCCCCGCCGGCAGCCGCCACGTGTTCCAGGTGGGCAAGCGCCGCTTCGCGCGCGTCGGCGTGGCGGGAGGCTCCGCGAATGAACGCCAATGAACGCAAGGCAAATTCGCGTCGATTGGCGTTCATTGGCGGGTGAACGACAGGAACCCGCACTGTCCCTTCTTCAGCGCATCTCCAGGTCTTCGAGCAGGGCCATCAGGCGCTCCAGGCGCTGGATCGGGTCGTCCAACTGCAAAAAGTATTGCTTCTGTTCGAGCCGGATGGGCAGCAGTTCGGCCAGGCGGCTGCTGACCCAGCTGGCGTCCTCGTAGCGCTTTTCCATGTTGATGAAGGGCTGGTCCAGCTGCTCCAGCAGGCCGCGCAGGATGTCGGCGGCGGCCTGGTATTTCTCCGGCAGCGGCCGGCTGGCTTCGTTCGCCAGCAGCTCGACCTCGGCCATGGTGAGCTGGTTGGCCTGTACCGTGCGGGAAATGATGCGGAAGCGTTGCCGGCCGCACGCGGTGATGCCCAGCAAACCGTCTGCCTGTTGGTTGAAATAGGCGATCTCGCTGAGGGTGCCGGTGTCGAAGGTGTCTGCCGCCGCGCCCACCTCGGAGCCCTCGCGGATCAGGGTGACGCCGAAGCCGTGGCCGGCCTTCATGCACTGGCTGATCATGTCGAGATAACGTGGCTCGAAGATGCGCAGCGGCAGGGTGCCGCCGGGAAACAGCACCGTGTGCAGGGGAAACAGGGGGATGGTGATGGTGCTCATGGCGTCTCGCCCCAGCGGGGAATCAGGCTGTGTTCGATGGCCAGCTGGTCCAGTATCCGCGCCAC
>DRQN01000058.1 GCA_011371455.1 Gammaproteobacteria bacterium | reverse complement strand
TTTTTCCTGACCTGTGCCTGCCACTGGTAAGGGCTGCGCTTTCTGAATGCCGCCATTGCCACACTCCGCCGGTTCGCGAACGAGTGTGACAACGCTGTGACAAATAATCGCTTTGAAACCCTATCGGGGATGCGAACAGGTTTTAAGTGATTGATTTTATTGGTGGGCGATGCTGGGATTGAACCAGCGACCCCTGCCGTGTGAAGGCAGTGCTCTCCCGCTGAGCTAATCGCCCGAATCTTCGAGGGGTGGGATTCTACGAATTGGCGGAGGCCGCGTCAAACCCGATTGGCCGCGGGTGAACGGGATCACGCGCCCTGTCGTTCGCCAATTCCTCCTTTTTCGCCGATGGCTTGCTACAATGGCGCCCCTTTTCCGTCTGAGTGAGTGAATGTCGATCATGCGTACGCGTTTCGCGCCCAGTCCCACGGGTTATCTGCACATCGGTGGCGCCCGCACCGCCCTTTATTCCTGGCTGCATGCCCGCCGGCACGGGGGGCGTTTCGTGCTGCGTATCGAGGACACGGACCTGGAGCGCTCCACGGCGGAGTCGGTCAACGCCATCCTCGAGGGCATGACCTGGCTGGGGCTGGAGTACGACGAGGGACCGTTCTACCAGACCGACCGCTTCGCGCGTTACAAGGAGGTGATCCAGCAGCTCATGGACAAGGGCCTGGCCTACCACTGCTACTGCACCCGCGAGGAGCTGGAGGCGATGCGCGAGGAGGCCATGAGGCGCAAGGAGAAGCCGCGCTACGACGCGCGCTGCCGTACCCGCAGCGAGGCGCGCGAAGGGGTGGAGCCGGTGATCCGCTTCAAGAACCCCACCGATGGCGTGGTGGTGGTGGACGACCTCATCAAGGGCAAGGTGGTGTTCCAGAACAGCGAGCTGGACGACCTGATCATCGCCCGCAGCGACGGCACCCCCACCTACAACCTCACGGTGGTGGTGGACGACTGGGACATGGGCATCACCCACGTGATCCGCGGCGACGACCACCTCAACAACACGCCGCGGCAGATCAACCTGCTCACGGCCCTGGGCGCCGAGCTGCCGGTCTACGCCCACGTGCCCATGATCCTCGGCGAGGACGGCAAGCGCCTGTCCAAGCGCCACGGCGCGGTGAGCGTGATGCAGTACCGCGAGGAGGGCTACCTGCCAGAGGCGCTGCTCAACTACCTGGTGCGCCTGGGCTGGTCCTGCGGCGACCAGGAGATCTTCTCCATCGACGAGATGATCGAGAAGTTCGACATCGCCGACGTCAACGGCGCCGCCTCCACCTTCAACCCGGACAAGCTGCTGTGGCTGAACCAGCAGTACATCATCGCCGCCGAGCCCGAGAAGATCGCCCACCACCTGGGCATCCACCTCGGCAGGCTGGGCATCGACCCCTGCGAGGGGCCGGACATCCTCGAGGTGGTCAAGGCGCAGAAGGAGCGCGCCCAGACCCTGGTGGAGATGGCCCGGATCAGCGAGTTCATCTACCGCGACTTCGAGGACTATGATGAACAGGCGGCCAGGAAGCACCTGCGCCCGGTGGCCGAGGTGCCGCTGCTGAAGGTGAGCGAGGCCCTGCAGGCGCTGGACGACTGGCGCGAGGAAAGCCTGCACGCGGTGGTGCAGAACGTCGCCGAGGAGCTGGACGTGAAGATGGGCAAGGTGGCCCAGCCGCTGCGCGTCGCCGTGGTGGGCCGCGCCGCCTCGCCGGGCATCGACGTCACCCTCAAGCTGGTGGGCAAGGACGCCACCCTGCGGCGCATCGACCGGGCGCTGGACTTCATCCGCCAGCGCGCGGCCAACTGAGGGCAGGCCATGGACAGCAAGCCCAGCAACTTCATCCGCCAGATCATCGACGCCGACATCGCCGCCGGCAAGAACGACGGCCGCGTGGCCACGCGCTTCCCGCCGGAGCCCAACGGCTACCTGCACATCGGCCACGCCAAGTCCATCGTGCTCAACTTCGGCATCGCCGAGGACTACCACGGCACCTGCAACCTGCGCTTCGACGACACCAACCCGCACAAGGAGAATGCCGAGTTCGTCGAGGCCATCCAGCGCGACGTGCACTGGCTGGGCTACGACTGGGGCGAGCGCCTGTTCTTCGCCTCCGACTACTTCGAGCAGCTCTACGCCTACGCGGTGCAGCTCATCGAGCAGGGCAAGGCCTACGTCTGCGACCTCAGCGCCGAGCAGATCCGCGAATACCGCGGCACCCTCACCGAGCCGGGGCGCAACAGCCCCTACCGCGAGCGCAGCGTGGCGGAGAACCTGGACCTGTTCGCGCGCATGCGCGCCGGCGAGTTCGCCGACGGCGAGAAGGTGCTGCGCGCCAAGATCGACATGGCCTCGCCCAACATCAACCTGCGCGACCCCACCATCTACCGCATCCGCCACGGCGTGGTCCACCACCAGACCGGCGACGAGTGGTGCATCTACCCCATGTACGACTTCACCCACTGCCTGTCGGACGCCATCGAGGGCATCACCCACTCCCTGTGCACCCTGGAGTTCGAGGACCATCGGCCCCTCTACGACTGGTACCTCGACCAGCTCGACGTGCCCTGCCACCCGCAGCAGATCGAGTTCTCGCGCCTCAACCTGCAGTACACGGTGACCAGCAAGCGCAAGCTCACCGAGCTGGTGGACGAGGGCTACGTGGAGGGCTGGGACGACCCGCGCATGCCCACCATCGCCGGCATGCGCCGGCGCGGCTACACCCCGGCCTCGATCCGCGACTTCTGCAACCGCATCGGCGTCACCAAGGCCGACAACAGCGTCGAGATGGGGGTGCTGGAGAGCTGCATCCGTGACGACCTCAACGCCAGCGCCCCGCGCCGCATGGCCGTGCTGCGTCCGCTGAAGGTGGTGATCGAGAACTACCCCGAGGGGCAGACGGAGGAACTGGAGGCCGCCAACCACCCGCAGGACGAGAGCTTCGGCACGCGCAAGATCCCCTTCGGCCGCGAGGTGTGGATCGACCGCGACGACTTCATGGAGGTGGCGCCCAACAAGAAGTTCAAGCGCCTGGTGGCCGGCGGCGAGGTACGCCTGCGCAACGCCTACGTGATCCGCTGCGACGAGGTGATCAAGGACGGGCAGGGCGAGATCGTCGAGCTGCGCTGCAGCTACGACCCCGATACCCTCGGTGCCAACCCGCCCGACCGAAAGGTCAAGGGCGTGATTCACTGGGTATCCAGCGCCCATGCCATCGAGGCCGAAGTGCGTCTTTACGACCGCCTGTTCAGCCACCCCACGCCAGATGCGGCGAAAGACAGCGGTGGCTACATATCACACCTCAATCCGGATTCTCTACGCACCTTGACCCAGTGTTATATGGAAGCAAATCTGGCCAGCGCGCAGGCCGGTGAGCAGTTCCAGTTCGAGCGTGAAGGCTACTTCTGCATGGACCCGGCGCGTACCGCCGATGGCAAACCCATCTTCAACCGCACCGTCACTCTGCGTGACTCCTGGGCGAAGATCGAAAAACAGCAAAATAGTGCAAAATAAGCCGTTCAAGTGCTTGACAGAAATCGCCATTTCTCTAAAATGGCGCCTTCGCTTTTCGGGGCTATAGCTCAGCTGGGAGAGCGCCTGCATGGCATGCAGGAGGTCGGCGGTTCGATCCCGCCTAGCTCCACCAATTTCACTCGGAAGCGAGTGTTTCAAGTCGATGTCCCCATCGTCTAGTCGGCCTAGGACACCGCCCTTTCACGGCGGTAACAGGGGTTCGAATCCCCTTGGGGACGCCATTAAAAACAAGGGCTTACATCATTTTGGTGTAGGTCCTTTTTCTTTGTGTCAATGTTTTGTCAATATCTGCACCGGTTTCTGACCACCCACAAAGAAGCCCCACCGAAGCACCCCTTCCATTCCAGACCATTTCCGGCTTCAGGCCCTTTGCTGGCGCCAAACCGGCGATGTCATTTTAGTGCCTCACCGGCCCCAGTCATATGCAAAATGCTTGTTGTCGTGTCGGTTTTCGCATATTAAGTGGGGCATGGCTTCACTTGACCATTATATCGATGAGCTGCTCTCCCGCGGCCGGGCCTGGTTCTCTCGGGAAGAGGCATTGGAAGCACTCGGCCTGAGTTCGGCTGCCTTTATTGTTGCTGCCCGCCGATTGGCCAAGAAACAGCGGCTGGTGAGTCCCCGCCGTGGCTTTTACCTGATCCTGCGGCCCGAGGACAGGGTGGCCGGGGCGCCCGATCCGGCTCGCTGGATCGACCCGTTGATGAAATACCTGGGCCTCGACTATCGAATTTCCTTGTTGCGGGCGGCGGCTTTCCGTGGTTCCTCGCATCAGGCCGCCATGGTATTTCAGGTGATTGCCCCGAAGCAGCTGCGGGCATTCGACATTATGCTGTGGCCGCCCGGCAGCAAGGTGCTGCACCGCTTTCCCTCGGGCAGCTACGAATTCATCGCCGGCGAGGAGGAGGGCACCGGCGCCCGCCAGATGTGTTCGCTGCTTTCGCCCATGTCCGAACTCGACAGCCAGGCGCTCGCCGTGGCCATCGCAGAGAAGGCGATGCAGGAGACCGGGCATGCCGAGGATGGTGTGCCGCCGGGCGCCGGGGTCGGAGAGTCCCCGGCATCGGCCAGGTGGAGATGACCCTGCTCATCGGTGCCGTGGCCCCCTGCGCCGGCCGGCTGCGGGTGCACTGATGCACGAGATGTCCCTGTGCGAGGGCGTGCTGCAGGTGCTGCAGGAACATGCCGGCAGGCAGGGCTTCCGGCGGGTGAAGACGGTGTGGCTGGAAATCGGCAGCCTCGCCGGGGTCGAGATCGAGGCGATGCGCTTCGGCTTCGACGTGGTGATGAAGGGCTCGCTGGCCGACGGCGCCCGGCTGG
>DRQN01000057.1 GCA_011371455.1 Gammaproteobacteria bacterium | reverse complement strand
TTCTGCATGGAGGGCCGCGACCGCGTCATCGACTATGTGGCCGAGCATTACGGCCGCGACAAGGTCTCGCAGATCATCACCTACGGCTCCATGGCCGCCAAGGCGGTGGTGCGCGACGTGGGCCGCGTCATGGGCCATCCCTACGGCTTCGTCGACCGCATCTCCAAGATGATCCCCTTCGAGGTGGGCATCAGCCTGGATAAGGCCATTGCCCAGGAGGAATCGCTGGCGCAGCTCATCGCGGAAGACGAGGAGGTGGCCGAACTCATCGAGATGGCCAAGAAGCTGGAGGGCCTGGCGCGCAACGCCGGCAAGCACGCCGGCGGCGTGGTCATCGCCCCCACCAAGCTCACCGACTTCTGCCCGCTGTACTGCGAACAGGGCGGCGACAGCATCGTCAGTCAGTTCGACAAGGACGACGTGGAGGCCGTGGGCCTGGTCAAGTTCGACTTCCTCGGCCTGCGCACCCTGACCATCATCGACTGGGCGCTGGACAACATCGAGAAGCAGAAGGGTAGAGACGCCCGGCCCGACATCGAGACCATCCCGCTCGACGACAAGGCCGCCTTCGCCCTGCTCAAGGCCTGCCAGACCACCGCCGTGTTCCAGCTCGAATCGCGCGGCATGAAGGACCTCATCAAGCGCCTGCAGCCGGACGATTTCGAGGACATCATCGCCCTGGTGGCCCTGTTCCGCCCAGGGCCGCTGCAGTCGGGCATGGTGGACGACTTCATCAACGTCAAGCACAAGCGCAAGAAGGCCGAGTACCCGCACCCGGACATCAAGCACATCCTCGAACCCACCTACGGCGTCATCCTCTACCAGGAACAGGTGATGCAGATCGCCCAGGTGCTGGCCGGCTACACCCTCGGCGGCGCCGACATGCTGCGCCGAGCCATGGGCAAGAAGAAGCCCGAGGAGATGGCCAAGCAGCGCGAGATCTTCACCAAGGGGGCTTTGGCCCGCGGCGTGGAGGAGAAGACCGCCACCTACATCTTCGACCTGATGGAGAAGTTCGCCGGCTATGGCTTCAACAAGTCGCACTCGGCGGCCTACGCGCTGGTCTCCTACCAGACCGCCTGGCTCAAGGCCCACTACCCGGCGGCCTTCATGGCCGCGGTGATGTCCGCCGACATGGACTCCACCGACAAGGTGGTGACCCTGATCGAGGAATGCCGCGAGATGAAGCTGGAGGTGGTGTCGCCCGACGTCAACACCAGCCACTACAAGTTCACCGTCAAGGACGACGGCGCCATCTTCTACGGCCTCGGCGCCATCAAGGGGGTGGGCGAGGGCGCCATCGAGGGCATCATCCAGGCCCGCGAGCAGGACGGCCCGTTCCGCGACCTGTTCGACTTCTGCCAGCGCATCGACCTGAAGAAGGCCAACCGCCGCACCCTGGAGGCCCTGATCCGCGCTGGCGCCCTGGACGGCCTCGGCCCCAACCGCGCCACCCTCATGGCCACCCTGGACACCGCCGTGCAGATGGCCGAGCAGCACCACAAGGACGCCGCCGCCGGGCAGAACGACATGTTCGCGCTGATGGAGCCGGAGCAGGCGGCCAGCGGCACCTTCGTCGAGGCCCCGGACTGGGACGACGAGATCCGCCTCAACGGCGAGAAGGAGACCCTCGGCCTGTACCTCACCGGCCACCCTGTCGACCGCTACGAGCAGGAACTGGCCGGCATCATCAGCCACCGCATCTGCGACCTCAATCCCAGCGGCGATCAGACCATCATCGTCGCCGGCCTGGTGGTGGCCATGCGCACCATGAACACCCGCCGTGGCGACCGCATGGCCTTCGTCACCCTCGACGACCGCAGCGGCCGCCTCGAACTGGCGGTGTTCGCCGACACCTACCAGCACTACCGCGACCTGCTGGTGAAGGACCGCCTGGTGGTGGTGGAGGGCGAGGTCAGCGTGGACGACTACAGCGGCGGCATCAAGATGAGCGCGCGCAAGGTCTACGACATCGACAATGCCCGCGAATCCTTCGCCAGGCGCCTGGTGCTGACGCTTAAACAGGAGCAGACCGTCAATGGTTTCGTGCAGGATCTGGCGCAGGTGCTGATGCCGTTCCGTGAAGGCCGCTGCACGGTGCGGGTGGAATATCATCGCCCCGACGCCCAGGCCCAGCTCACCTTCGGCCCCGACTGGCGCGTGCGCCCCACGGACGAACTGCTGCGCCGCATCACCGAACTGGCCGGCGAGGGCAGCGTGCGCATCGAGTACTGATAGTTCCCTCGTTACACCGCTCCGCGGTGTAACGCACCATGAGGCGCTCTGCGCCGTGGCGGGCCGGCAATCACCGGATCTTTCCCGGCGCGGAGCGCCTGGAGATGGGTCACACCGCAGAGCGGTGTAACCCGTAATAATCTTTGGCCTTTGCGTTGGCTTTTCCGGCCTGCAAACGTTCGTCGCAGGCATGGACTGCTTCTGCAATGCGCAGGCCGCCATTCCCCATTGAGGCAAAACTGAGGCAGCCACCCGCCAAAACGGGTAAAATCACCCCATTTCCCGCAACACACCCGGTTATCCTCCATGAACATGAATTTCCTCGAATTCGAACAACCCATCGCCGAGCTGGAAGCCAAGATCGAAGAGCTTCGCTATGTGGGTTCCGACACAGAAATCAACATCACCGAAGAAATCTCGCGCCTGCAGACCAAGAGCCGCGAACTCACCGAATCCATCTTTTCCAAGCTCGACGCCTGGCAGGTCTCGCAACTGGCGCGCCATCCGCAGCGCCCCTACACCCTGGACTACATCGAGCGCATGTTCACCGACTTCGAAGAACTGCACGGCGACCGCGCCTTTGCCGACGATGCGGCCATCGTCGGCGGCATCGCGCGTCTCGACGGCCGGCCGGTAATGGTCATCGGTCAGCAGAAGGGTCGTGGCACCACGGAAAAGCTCAAGCGCAACTTCGCCATGCCGCGCCCCGAGGGCTACCGCAAGGCCAAGCGTCTGATGGAGATGGCCGAGCGTTTCAAGATGCCCATCCTCACCTTCATCGACACCCCCGGCGCCTACCCCGGCATCGACGCCGAGGAGCGTGGCCAGTCCGAGGCCATCGCCCGCAACCTGTTCGTCATGGCGCAGTTGAAGACGCCCATCATCTGCACCGTGATCGGCGAGGGCGGCTCCGGCGGCGCGTTGGCCATCGGCGTCGGCGACCGCCTGCTGATGCTGGAATACGGCACCTATGCGGTGATCTCCCCCGAGGGCTGTTCCACCATTCTGTGGAAGAGCGCGGAAAAGGCCTCCACCGCCGCCGAGGCCATGGGCATTACCTCGGCGCGGCTGAAAGAGCTGGAGCTGGTGGACGAGATCGTCAAGGAGCCCCTGGGCGGCGCCCACCGCGACCCGGACGCCATGGCCGGTAACCTCAAGGCCGCGCTGCTGGAAAACCTCGACGTGCTCGACAGCATTCCCCTCGACAAGCTGCTGGAAAACCGCTACCAGCGCCTGATGCAGTACGGCAACTTCAGCGAAAACTAGGTTTTCGACAGCGGCTCCCGAGACCACCATTTCCCGTTATGCGTTTCACGGCCGCGGCACTGCGCGACGCACTCCCCTCGGACATCACGCCCCGCCGTTACTGGATCGCCTTCAGTGGCGGGGTGGATTCAGGGGTGCTGCTGCACGCCCTGGCCGCGCAGCGCGAGCACCTCGGCGGCGCCGAACTTTGCGTGGTGCACGTCAATCATGGCCTCAGCCCGCAGGCCGCCCAATGGGCCGAACACTGCGCGCGGCAGTGCGCCGGGCTGGGCCTGCCCTTTACCCTGCGCGAGGTGGACGCGGCCCCGGCCACGGGCGAGAGCCCGGAGGCGGCGGCGCGCAATGCCCGCTATGGTGTCCTCGCCGAGCTGATTCAGGCCGGCGATTGCCTGCTCACCGCCCATCATCAGGACGACCAGGCCGAGACCCTCCTTTTGCAGTTATTGCGCGGCGCCGGGCCCAGGGGACTGGCGGCGATGCCGGTGCTGTCGGTGTTTTCCCGGGGCTGGCATGCGCGGCCGCTGCTGGGGTTCCGGCGCGCGGATCTCGTCGCCTATGCCGAGGCCAACGGCCTGTCGTGGCTGGAGGACGACAGCAATTTCGACACCCGCCTGGAACGCAATTTTCTGCGCCATGACATCCTGCCGCGCCTGAAACAGCACTTTCCCGCCCTGGCCAGCACCCTGTCGCGCAGCGCGCGGCGCTGTGCCGAGGCGGCGGAGATCCTGCAGGCGCAGGCGCAGGCCGATCTTGCCGCCCTGCAACTGCCGACGGGTGCCCTTTCCGTGAGTGGCCTGCGCGAGCTGGGGGAGGTGCGGGCACGCAATGTGCTGCATCACTGGATTCACGCGCGGGCGCTGCCGACGCCCGGCGAGGCGCAATTACTGCTGTTGTGGCGCAGCGTGATCCAGGCCGCGGAAGACGCGCAGCCCCTGCTGCAATGGCCGGGGGCGGAGGCGCGCCGTTACCGCGATGCGCTGTACATCATGCCGCCCTTGCCGGCCTTCGATGCCGGTGCGGAATATAGGTGGGACCTGTCCGCGCCGCTGGCCCTGGCGGGGCTCGGCCGTCTGCGGGCGCAGGCCGTTCGTGGCGCGGGCGTGCGCCGCGATCGCTTGCGGGGCAAGACGCTGCGGGTGCGCCTTCGTCGAGGCGGCGAGCGGCTCTGCGTGGCGGGCCGCGAGGGCCATCATGCGCTGAAGAAGCTGTTTCAGGAGGCCGGCGTGCCACCGTGGCGGCGGGCGCGGATTCCGTTGTTGTTTCTCGACGACGAGCTGGTGGCCGTTGCCGGCTACTGGGTGGCCTGCTCGTTTGCGGCGCAGGCCGGCCAGGAAGGTGTCAGATTCAAGTTGGAGGAGGGCTTGTGAGCGGTTTGGCGAAGTTTGTGCTTTTTCTTGTTTTGATGCTTGCCCTGTCATCGGTGCCGTACGCCGCTGCGGCAGAAGAGGGCTATACCCATTCCGACAGCCAGTGCCTGCGCTGCCACGAAAACAAGCAGGAACTGCAGACGCTGCTGTTTTCCACCCTCGACAGTTGTAACGACTGCCACGGCCAGGGAAAGGCCCTGGGCACCCACCAGGGCGTGGAGCTGAAGGCGGTGCAGTCGGCCATTGCGCCGCCGGACAGGCCGGTGCCCGCCGATATCGGCATGAGCCTGCCCATGTATCCGCGCTTCTCCCGCCTCGGCGATGCACCCAACGAAATGGTTCTGATCCCCGCCGGTGAATTTCTCATGGGCAGCGACGACCGCCTGCCCGACGAGGGGCCGCAGCATCGTGTGCGGCTGGGCAGCTACTATATCGACAAATACGAAGTGACCAACCTGCAATACAAGAGATTCACCGATGCCACCGGCCGCCGCTCGCCGGCGCACTGGCGCAACCGCACCTTTCCCCGCGGCAAGGCGGACCACCCGGTGACCAATGTCAGCTGGAATGACGCCCAGGCCTATTGCCAATGGGCCGGCAAGCGCCTGCCCACCGACGCCGAATGGGAAAAGGCCGCGCGCGGCACCGATGGTCGCACCTATCCCTGGGGCAACGAATTCGACATCGCCCGCGCCAACACACCGCTGCGCTGGTCGGCCATCGGCAGGCCCGGCGACACCACGCCGGTGGGCGCCTTCGCGGGCGGCGTCAGTCCCTATGGGGTCCATGACATGTCGGGCAACGTCTGGGAATGGACCGCGTCGTGGTATCTTCCCTATCCGGGCAATACCCATGCCTCGGAGAGTTACGGCGAACGCTACA
>DRQN01000056.1 GCA_011371455.1 Gammaproteobacteria bacterium | reverse complement strand
CCTTGCTGCGTTTCTTCCACGGCACGCTGATCATCCAGTCGATGTAGTTGCGCACCACCGTGGCCTCGGCGGACATGGGCGACATCATGCGCAGCTTGTTCAGCTCGTTCTCGGCCTTTTCGCGGGCCTCCTTGGACATGCCGGCCTCTTCGATCTTGCGCGCCAGCTCGTCCAGCTCGTTGCCACCCTCGTCGAGGTCGCCCAGTTCCTTCTGGATGGCCTTCATCTGCTCGTTGAGGTAATACTCGCGCTGGCTCTTCTCCATCTGCCGCTTGACGCGCCCACGGATACGCTTCTCGACCTGCAGCAGGTCGATCTCCGCCTCCATCAGGCCGATCAGGTGCTCGAGGCGCTGACGCAGATCGCTCATTTCGAGGATCTTCTGCTTCTCCTCGACCTTCAGCGACATGTGCGCGGCGATGGTATCCGCCAGGCGACCCGGCTCCTCGATGCCGGCCAGGGATGAAAGAATCTCCGGCGGCACCTTCTTGCTCAGCTTCACGTACTGGTCGAACTGGGCCAGCACCGAGCGCATCAGGACTTCCACCTCGCGTTCGTCCAGATCACTGGCCTTGCCGGACTCCAGCAGGCTGATCTGTGCCTGAAAATAGTCCTCGGTGCCGACGAAATTCAGTACCTTGGCACGTTCGCTGCCTTCCACCAGCACCTTGATGGTGCCATCGGGCAGTTTCAGCAGCTGAAGGATATTGGCGACCGTGCCGGTACGGTACAGGTCGTCCATCTCGGGCTCGTCCTGCGAAGCGTTTTTCTGTGCCGCCAGCAGAATCTGTTTGTCATCGTCCATCGCAGCTTCCAGCGCGCGAATGGACTTGTCACGCCCCACGAACAGGGGGATGACCATATAGGGGTAAACCACCACGTCTCTCAGCGGCAGTACGGGAATGACCTGCAAGGGGTCATTGATTACATCTGAAATCTTGTCTTTTTCGGACATCGAGCGTTCCTCGAAAATAATACGGCCGGCGGTTTCACGGTCTGTTCATCACGTCGGCACACGTTTGCCCTCGCTTTAGGGCCACTTCCAGGAGGCTGTCGGGTTTAGGTAATCGTAGCGAGCAGGCGGGAGATTATTCCTAAACCCGACAGCCGCCTAGCACTCAATCTGAGGCCGGCGGGCGGCAACTTCAAGTAGAAAACAGAAAAGAATACCCGGAAACGACAACGCCGGGCGTCGGCCCGGCGTTGTGTCACGATTCAAGCACCTCGCAGCGAACGGCTCAATCCGACGCCGCCCGGTGCTGCTCGCCGCCTTCGTAGATCAGCAGGGGCTTGGACTTGTTGTTGATCACGTCCTCGTCGAGGATGACCTTGCTCAGGCCCTCCAGGGACGGCAGGTCATACATGGTATCGAGCAGCACCTGCTCCAGGATGGAGCGCAATCCGCGGGCGCCCGTCTTACGCTCCATGGCCTTGCGGGCCACTGCGTGCAGGGCCTCGTCACGGAATTCCAGTTCCGCATCTTCCATCTCGAACAGTTTGGCGTACTGTTTGGTGATGGCGTTCTTGGGCTCGGTGAGGATGCGCACCAGGGCGTCCTCGTCCAGCTCCTTGAGGGTGGCGATGACCGGCAGACGACCGACGAACTCAGGGATCAGGCCGTACTTGGTCAGATCCTCGGGGGCGACGTCTTCCAGCACCTCACCGATGCTCTTCTGATCGTCCTTGCTCTGCACCTGGGCCGAGAAGCCGATGCCGCTCTTTTCCGAGCGATCACGGATCACCCGGTCCAGTCCGTCAAAGGCACCGCCGCAGATGAACAGGATATTGGCCGTATTGACCTGCAGGAATTCCTGTTGCGGGTGCTTGCGGCCGCCCTGCGGGGGCACCGAGGCGATGGTGCCTTCGATCAGCTTCAGCAAGGCCTGCTGAACGCCCTCGCCGGAGACATCGCGGGTAATGGAGGGGTTGTCGGACTTGCGCGAAATCTTGTCGATCTCATCGATGTAGACGATGCCGGTCTGGGCCTTTTCGACGTCGTAATCACACTTCTGCAGCAGCTTCTGGATGATGTTCTCGACGTCCTCGCCGACATAGCCCGCCTCGGTCAGGGTGGTGGCGTCGGCAATGGTGAAAGGCACATTGAGCAGGCGCGCCAGGGTCTCGGCCAGCAGGGTCTTGCCGCTGCCGGTGGGGCCGATGAGCAGGATGTTGCTCTTGGCCAGCTCGACATCGTCTTTCTTGATGCCGGCTTCCAGGCGCTTGTAGTGGTTGTAGACGGCAACGGAAAGAATCTTCTTCGCCCGCGGCTGACCGATGACGTATTCATTGAGGATGTCGTTGATCTCGCGCGGCGTAGGCAGCTTGCTTTCGCCCAGTGAAGCGGCCTTGTCCTCCACCTCTTCGCTGATGATATCGTTGCACAGCTCGACACATTCGTCACAGACAAAGACAGAGGGACCCGCGATCAGCTTGCGGACTTCATGCTGGCTTTTGCCACAAAAGGAGCAATACAACAGCTTGCCATTGTCATCGCCGCCCTTGTCGTGTTTGTCGTCACTCATAGATTACCTCTTGGCGTCATCGATGGCCGCCACCTCTTGATGCTCTTGCGTAAAGATATCGTCTCAGCCGACGGCTAACTTTAACGCCCGCCGTCAACTTTAGCGCCGCTGGAGCGGCCTGACAACCGCTTTACTTCTCGGTGATTTTGGCCTCATCACGGGCATTGAGTACCTGATCGATCAGGCCGTAGGCCACACATTCCTCGCCGCTCATAAAGTTGTCGCGGTCCGTATCCTGCTGGATCACCTCCATCGGCTGGCCCGTATGGTGGGCAAGAATCTTGTTCAGACGCTCGCGCACCAGGAGGATTTCCTTGGCATGGATCTCGATATCCGAGGCCTGACCCTGCACCCCGCCCAGCGGCTGATGAATCATCATCCGCGAGTGCGGCAGGGAAAAGCGCTTGCCGGCAGCGCCACCGGCCAGCAGCAAGGCCCCCATGCTGGCGGCCTGGCCGATGCACAGGGTGCTGACATCACAGTTGACGAACTGCATGGTGTCATAGATCGCCAGCCCCGCGGTCACGGAACCACCGGGGGAGTTGATGTACAGATGGATATCCTTGTCGGGGTTCTCCGACTCCAGGAACAGCAGCTGGGCAACGATGACATTGGCCACATTATCGTCCACCGGGCCGACCAGGAAGATCACGCGCTCCTTGAGCATGCGCGAGTAGATATCGTAGGAACGCTCGCCACGGGCGGACTGTTCCACGACGATGGGAACCAGGTTCAAACCCTTGATTTCGCTGCTATGACTATTGTTCATTCAGTCTCTCATCCTGTGCATTGGCTAATGGTCCGGCGGCATCGGAAGATGCCGTTGCCGCCACCAGCAAGGCTAATCGGCAGTCTGCCCCGGATTCATGAGGTCGTCAAACGAGACCGGCTTGTCGGTGATGGTGGCCTGCTCCTGTACCCATTCCACCGCCATCTCCTCCAGCGCGATATTTTCCATCTCCGCCAGGCGGCTCTTGTCGCTGTAGTAGTACCTGATCACGTCGTCGGGACGCTCATAACTGGCGGCCAGCTTTTCGATGGTCTCACGCAGGCGCGCCGGCGGCACCTTGAGGTCGTTCTTGTGAATCACTTCCGACAGGATCAGGCCCAGCGCCACGCGGCGTTTCGCCTGATCCTCGAACTGGGCCGGGTCCACGTCCTGCACCGGCGCACCGTACTGCTTCATGGCCTCCTGACGCTGCTTGACCAGGGCATCGATCTCCGCATCGATCAACGCGCGGGGGATGTCCATCAGCTCCAGCGCCATCAAGCCATCGAAGACCTGGTCTTTGACCCGGTTGCTGATCGTCTGTTCGGCCTCGCGCTGCATATTTTCGCGCACCTGCGTCCGCAGGGCCTCCACACCGCCCTCGGTAATGCCGAAAGCGGCGATGAAATCGTCATCGATCTCCGGCAACACGGACTCCTCCACCTTGACCACCTTGGTGGCGAAATCCGCCGCCTTGCCGGCCAGCTCCTTGGCGTGATAATCCTCGGGGAAGGTCACCGAAAGGGTGAACTCGTCACCGGCCTTCTTGCCGATCAGCTGCTCTTCAAAGCCCGCGATCATGCGCCCGGCACCCAGCTCCAGGGTCACACCCTCGCCCGTATTGCCCGGGAAGGGCTCACCGCCGATGGTGCCGACGAAATCGATGGTCACCTGATCGCCGTCCTGCGCGGGACGATCCACCTCCGCCCAGGTCTTGCGCTGCTTGCGCAGGTTTTCCAGCATCTTGTCGATGTCGGCATCGCTGATCTCCAGCACCGGGCGCTCCACCTTGATGGTATCCAGCCCCTTCAGCTCGATCTCGGGATAGACCTCGAAGGTCGCGGTGTATTCCAGGCCGTCGTCGTTGGCGGCGTCTGCCATTTCGATGTGGGGCGTCCCCGCCGGGCGCAATTTCTCCTGCGACACGGCCTCGACAAAGCTGGACTGCATCACCTCGCCCAGCACTTCCTGGCGCACCTGGCTGCCGAATTTCTTGCGAATCACGCTGAACGGCACCTTGCCTGGCCGGAAGCCATCGATCCTGGCCCGTCCGCCCAGGGACTTGAGGCGTTTTTCCACCTCACTCTCGATGCGATCCTTGGGCACCGCGATCTTCATGCGGCGCTCCAAACCCGTGGTGGTTTCAACAGACACTTGCATTGCCTTATTCCCCATGCTTATAAAGAAGTAAAACGATTAAACCCGGCCGCGCGGGCTTCTACCCTTGCCACCGGATGGAAATTGGTGCGAAAGGAGAGACTCGAACTCTCACGGGTTGCCCCACTGGAACCTAAATCCAGCGCGTCTACCAATTCCGCCACTTTCGCAGAATACCGCGTGGGCACATAAAACGTGCTCACCCTACCCGACTCGCCCGCCCGCGCGGCAACAGAAGGTGCAGTATACCACCGCCAAAAACCCGGCTACAGAAACCCTGCCGCGAAAACAAAAAGGCCCGGCAATTGCCGGGCCTTGTCGTTTGGTGGGCCATCAGGGACTCGAACCCCGAACCAATTGATTAAGAGTCAACTGCTCTACCAATTGAGCTAATGGCCCGTAAAAGAGATGTCGCCGACACCACTGAACTGGCTGACACAATCCGCCGGATTCTACCCCAAACGGATCACGCCCTTCAAACATCAAAAAATGGGGTGGACGATGGGATTTGAACCCACGACCACAGGAATCACAATCCTGCGCTCTACCAACTGAGCTACGCCCACCATCGCAGCAGGGCGGCGATTATACATGAAGCCGCTCTGAATTGAACACCCTGAAAGGTAGGTCGCGCACCCAGCACCGTTGCGCTGGGTCTCTGACCATAAATTGGCGCGCCCGGCAGGATTCGAACCTGCTACCCTCGGCTTAGAAGGCCGATGCTCTATCCACATGAGCTACGAGCGCAGAGAATCACTGTCTGTCCTGCCCGCACCGCCTGACTCAACAGCCAATACTACATAAACCACTATAATTAAAGTGGTCGGGGTGGAGGGATTCGAACCCCCGACATCCTGCTCCCAAAGCAGGCGCGCTACCAGACTGCGCTACACCCCGGACCGAGGCGGCGCATTATAGCGACGTTATTCCCACGACGCCATCCGCATCCCCCATCTTTCGACCAGCCTGCCGTTATCCCGCCATCAGCAACACAAATTGCGAAGCACCGCGACGGCGTGAGATCATTGCGCCCCGTTTTTTTACAGTCGGCTTCACACCATGAGTGCAAAGATCATCGACGGCAAGGCCATTGCCGCAGAACTCCGCCAGCAGACCAGGCAGCGCGTCGACGCGCGCCGCAAGCAGGGCCTGCGCCCGCCGGGCCTGGCGGTGGTGCTGGTCGGCGCCGACCCCGCCTCGCAGGTCTATGTCGGCAGCAAGCGCCGCGCCTGCGAAGAGGTCGGCTTCATCTCCAAATCCTACGACCTGCCGGCCGGCACCAGTGAAGACAGCCTGCTGTCGCTG
>DRQN01000055.1 GCA_011371455.1 Gammaproteobacteria bacterium | reverse complement strand
TGGTGGCCACCAACCCCATGACCTCCATGCCCAACACCGCGCGCATCCGCAAGACGCTGGAAAAGCTGGAGTGCCTGATCGTGCAGGATTCTTACGTGGACGTTGAGACCACCCAGTACGCGCACATCTACTTCCCCGCCGCCACCTGGGCGGAGAAGGAGGGCGTGTTCACCAACACCGAGCGCCGCGTCAATATCGTGCGCCAGGTCACCGAGCCGCATGCCAACTCGCGCTCCGACCTGTGGATCTTCAACCAGATGGCCAAGCGCTTCCCGCAGGGGGCCAAGGTCAAGTTCCCGGAGGCCCCCTCGGACGTGTTCGACGAGATGGCCTACCTGTCGCGCGGCCGCCTGGTGGACATCTCCGGCATGAACCACGAGCTGATCGAGAAAAAGCGCGGCATCCAGTGGCCCTATCGCGCCGACGACGTGGCGGTGAAGGAAAAGGGCGACCAGCGCCTGTACGAGAAGGGCGGTTTCCGCTATGCCGATGGCAAGGCCAAGCTGATTCCGCTGCCCTACATCGAGAACAACGAGGTGCCGGATGACGAATATCCGCTCTGGCTCAACAGCGGCCGCGTGGTGGAGCACTTCCACACCCGCACCAAGACCGGCAAGGTGGGCAACTGCAACAAGTTCAGTCCCACGCCGTACATGGAGATCAACCCGGACGCTGCCGAGGAACTGGGCATCGAACACATGACCTATGTGCGCGTGGTATCGCGCCGCGGCGACGCCGTGGTGCTGGCACAGCTCACCCATCGCGTGCCGCGCAACATGGTGTTCATCCCCTTCCACTACCACGACTGCGTCAACCGCCTCACCAAGGGCCTGCTCGATCCCCACTCGCGCCAGCCCGCCTTCAAGCAGAGCGCGGTGCGCATCGAGCACGTCAACCAGGAAGAGGCCGCGCGGCTCAACGTGGAAATGCGCGAGTTCTGATTTTTGCCGCAGAGCCACAGAGGACACGGAGTTTTTGAATTTCCTTCCTCTCTGTCTCTGTGGCAAATGAAACAACTGCCAATGGCGCAGGGTGGGCATTGCCCATTTTTCGTGCCAGGCAATGTTCGGTGGGTGTTGACCACCCTACAGGCTAATTTTTTTGGCCATAAATTTTGGCTACAGAGCCACAGAGGACACGAGGTTTGAATTTGCGTCCTCTGTGTTCTCTGTGTCTCTGTGGCAAACGGACACAATGACAGGACCGGAATATGTTCCCCGTACGTGACGACGAACCCAAATACGCCTTTCTGCAGGACGAGACATCCAAGGAAAAGAACGTCCACGGCAAGTTCATCGAGCTGGTGGAGAAGACCAGCCCGCTGCGCGGCCAGAGCCTGAACATCAACGGCGACGGCAGCGTCAGCGACAACCCCAACCGCTACAAGCAGCACGGCTTCCACTTCACCGCCGACAACTGCATCGCCTGCCATGCCTGCGAGGCGGCCTGCTCGGAGAAGAACGACAACCCGCCGCACCTGGCCTTCCGCAGCGTCGGCTTCGTCGAGGGCGGCAGCTATCCCGCCTACACGCGCATGAACATCTCCATGGCGTGCAACCACTGCGACAACCCGGTGTGTCTCAAGGGCTGTCCGACCCGCGCCTACACCAAGTTCGCCGAATACGGCGCCGTGCTGCAGGACCCGGACATCTGCTTCGGCTGCGGCTACTGCACCTGGGTGTGTCCCTACAACGCGCCGCAGCTCGATCCCATCAAGGGCCAGGTGTCCAAGTGCAACATGTGCGTGGATCGTCTGGAGGCGGGACTCAAGCCGGCCTGCGTCGCCGCCTGCCTGGGTGGCGCGCTGGAGTTCGGCGTGATCGAGAACATCCCCGCCAACCGGGAACAGGCGAAGCTGGACATCCCCGGTTTTCCCACCACCGACATCACCCATCCCAACATCCGCTTCCAGCAGCGCAAGACCCTGCCGCGCGAGATGACCCGCACCGACTCCATGCCGCTCAAGTATCACCGCAACGACAGGAAAGGCGGCCGCTACGAGCCCATGGTGGACGAGAAGAAGATCCGGCCGCGGCGCGAATGGAACCTGCGCAAGCTGCTGGGCTCGCACGAGAACGCGCACATCGCCTTCACCCTCTCCGCGCAGACCGTGATCGGCGCCTTCATGATGCTGGTGTTCGCGCCGCTGGCCGGCCTCGACGGCGTGGCCGCAGTGAAGTCGCAGGGCTTCCTGCCCTTGCTGGCAACCATGTTCGTGCTGCTGGCCATCGGCATGTTCAAGCTCAACATGCACCTGGGCAAGCCGCATCGCTTCTATCGCGGCTTCAACAACTGGCGTCTATCTCCAGTCAGTCGTGAGATCGCCGGCGTGTCGCTGTTCTTCGGCGGCATGACCGGCTACGGCGTGCTCAGCGTGGCCCACGACTGGCTCGGCTGGGGTTTCCTGCCCGCGCTGGCCGGTCTCGCCGCCGGCGCCGCCGTGGTCGGCGGTCTGGTCGGCTTCTACTACATGTACAAGCTGTACCGCATCAAGGCGCGCCCCTACTGGGACCACTGGCAGACCGCCAGCAGCTTCGTCGGCGCCGCCCTGTATCTGGGCGCCACGCTGATCGCCATGGTCGGCGTGCCGGTACTGGGCGGCGACGCCGCGCAGGAACTGCTGCGCCAGATGGCCCTGCTGGCCGGTCTCGGGCTGCTGCTGGAGGGCGTCGGCCTCATCGCCCACGTCATCGACCTCAGGGCCCGCGGCGGCGAGGGTGCCGCCTCCCTGGCCGAGCAGGGCAGCAAGTTCGGCAAGCCCTATATCCTGCGCAACGTGCTGCTGGGCGCGAACCTCGTCGCCGCGCTGCTGATCACCGCCCTCGGCCTGCCGGGCTGGACCCTGTGGCTGGGCCTGCCCCTGGTCCTCTCGCTGCTGGCCATGGCCATCATCGGTCGCGCCCTGTTCTACGTGCTGGTGATCCCCACCACCATGCCCGGCGCCTTCTTCTGGCGCAATCGCGGCTTCCAGGAACACGCCCGCGAGACCGGCCTGGCCAACCTGCCGACGGTGGGCGTGGTGCCGGAGGGGCATTGAGTTTCTTTTCACCACAGAGGCACGGCGCAGGCGTAGGGGCAGGCCATGCCCGCGACAGGATTACCAGGGACTGGGATGAAAACACGGAGGTCACGGCGCCACAGGGACACAGAGTTTTTGAAATGAATTTCTCCGTGCCGCCGTGGCTCCGTGATCTCTGTGTTCCCATCCAGGCGTCTGAGCAAATCATCGCGGGCATGGCCCGCCCCTACAGTCGATATGTGCTAGCGTGCGATGACCTCTCCAGCTCCGGGGCCTGCCTCGATGATTGACAATACTGATCTGAAGCGCCGTCTGCAGCGCCTGCAGCGGCACCTGCAACATGGCCTCATCGAACGCGACGTGCCGGTGCGCCTGGCGCTGCTGGCCATGCTGGCCGGCGAGCACCTGCTGCTCATCGGGCCGCCGGGCACGGCCAAGAGCGAGCTGGCGCGGCGCCTGCGCGGTGTGTTTCGCGGCGGGCAGTATTTCGAACGCCTGCTGACCAGGTTCTCGGTTCCCGAAGAGCTGTTCGGCCCCCTGTCCATCAAGGCCCTGGAGGAGGATCGCTACGAACGCCTCACCGGCAGCTACCTGCCCAGCGCCTCCATCGCCTTCATCGACGAGGTCTTCAAGGCCAACAGCGCCATCCTCAACGCCCTGCTGACCCTGCTCAACGAACGCGAGTTCGACAACGGCGCGCAACGGGTGAAGACGCCCCTGGCAGCGGTGATCGGCGCCAGCAACGAGCTGCCCGAGGGCGAGGAACTGGATGCCCTCTACGACCGCTTCCTGATTCGCTACGAGATCGGCCCGGTCAGCGACGAGGGCTTCCACGATCTGTTGCAGCTCGACGACACGCCACCGCCGGCCCCGGCCGAGGCCGACCGGCTGAGCGCCGACGACCTGGGCGCGATACAGACGGCGGCGCGTGAGCTGCCACTCTCCGAGGACGTCTATTACCTGTTGGGCGGCCTGCGCGACTTCCTGCGTGAAAAGGGCGTGCCGGTCTCCGACCGCCGCTGGCGCAAGGTGGTCAGGCTACTGCAGGTGGCGGCCTGGAGCAACGGCCAGGACCGGGTGCAGGTGTGGGACTGCTGGCTGCTGCAGCACTGCCTGTGGCACCTGCCGCGCCAGCGCGAGGCCATCCTCGGCTGGTACCAGTCGCACCTCGGCACCGATGCCGTGGTCAACCCCGAGCGCCTGCGCCGCCTGATCGGCGTGTGGCGTCAGACCCTGGAGCAGGAGCGCAACGACAAGCGCCAGCTGGCCAACGAGAAGGGCGAACGCCTCTACGTCGACAACCAGGGGCAACTCACCACCCTCAGCGGCCGCGAATACAGCGCCGCCGAGGATGGCGAACCCCTCTATCTGGCGCCACCGGATCAGGCCGACCGCAGCAACGCCGGCCAGGGTTACCGCCGTGAGGAATTGCAGGCGCAATTCTTCGACGACCACTACCAGCAGTGCCACGTGGACGGCAAATGGGTGCGCCTGAGCGAATACACCGCCAACCCGGAAAACCGCCTCATGCGCCACGAGGACTTCGCCCCCCACACCGAGCCGGTGCGCTACAGCGAGCAACACATCCGGGAGCGCGTCGAGGCCACCCAGGACCTGCTCGACGCCATCGCCCGCCACAAGCAGGTGCTGGCGGCCAAGCTGGATGCCATCGGCGTCGATCTGGCCGACCACCTGTGGCTGGATCCCGCCTTCGCCGCGCCGGCGCGCGAGAACCTGGAACAGAGCCTGCGCGTGATCGAGGAGCTGGAGGACCAGATCCGCGACCTGCAGGAGGGCTTCCGCCAGCTGCCGCGGCTGTAATTCTGGCTCCGTGCATTGGGGAGAGTTCGTCCGTGGCCTGATCAAACCTCGACCATGAACCTCGACGACCATTTCGAATTTCTCGATGAACTGCCGGAGGCGATCTTTCAGCCGGTGGTGACGCTGCACCACGGCAGCCTGCGCGAGCGGGTAGAGGGCATCCTCGCCTGGCGTCATGCCCTGTTGCGCGGCGAGCTGCCGGACGTCGAGGCCATCGGCTGGCCGCAGCGCGCCATTGCCGAGACCATCCGCCTGCGCCTCGATGGCCTCGACCTGGTGTCTTTCTGCCGTAACGAGGAGGCCCTGGTGGACCAGATTCTCAAGGACGTCTGTGCCGCCATCACTTCCATCTTGCGCCGCGAGGCGGAGGGCGTGCACGGGCTGTTCGAGGATACCGTGCCCTCGGCGCACAAGCGCGAGCGCGAGACCTCGCAGCTGGCGGGCGATGACGCCGATTGGCAGTCGCAGGCGCCCGGGGCCGGCCCGCCGCAGTCCAGCTCGCCGCCACCCTCGGCGGGGCAGGGTGCCTCGCCCGGCGAGGCACCGCCCCGGGGCAGCGGTGAGGGCCGGCCCGCTCCGCCGGAAGGCGAGGGAGACGAGACCCTGTACACCCTGCAGGCGGCGCCGGAAGACATACCCGAGCCCGAAGGGACGGGGGAGGCTACCGCCGGCAGCGGTCTGGCCGGGGAAGGGATGGATGAAGGCAGCATGACGGCGGGCGGCGTCGTGGACGGCGCGCCGCCCGAGATCCCGAGCGGCGATGCGGATCATGCCGTCGCCCTGGCGGATGGCGGCGAGGCCGCTGGCGGTGGGCAGATTGCCTCCCGCTCGGGCGCACCCCTCTCCGAGCAGACCCTGGCGCAACTGGGCGACGGCCTCGCCGAGCACTGGAAGAAGGTACTGGCGCACTGGCGCGAGGTGGAATCCGTGTTCCGTGGCATGGGTAGCCGCCTGGGTCGTGGCTGGGATCTGTCCAGCGGCGAACTGCAGGGGCGTGGCTGGCGTGAATTCGTTGCCTACCGCCACCTGATCCGAGAGCACCCGCAACTGGTCGAGATCGTCGACAGCCTGGGCCGCGAGCAGGCGGGCGCCGGGGAGGGGCCGCTGGCGGAGGCCCGCGAATCCCTGGAGGCACCAGGCGAGGGCAGTGCGTCCGAGGAGACTTTCGTGCACAGCGAGTCGCCGCTGTCCACTGCCGGCGTCTCGCGCAGCGATGACATCGCCCGCATGCTGCCGCAGGAGGCGGCCTTTCTCGGCCACCCGAAGCTGAAGATGCTGTGGCACGCGCGCCGCGCCGAGCAGGGCCTGCTCAGCTATCACGTCGAGGGCGTGCTCTCCGAGCACCGCCCCGAGCCCCTGCGCGAGCTGACCGACCGGCCCGAGCCGCGCCGCGAGAGTGCGCGGCAGAAGGGGCCGCTGGTCGTTTGCCTCGATACCTCGGCCTCCCTGCATGGCGAGCCGGAGCGCATTGCCAAGGCGGTATGCCTGGAGGTGTTGCGGCTGGCCAATCAGAGCGGACGCCGTTGCTATCTGTACGCCTTCAGCGGGCCGGGCCAGGTGCTGGAGATGGCGTTGCGTTTCGATCCGCCCGGCCTGCGCCGCCTGCTGCGCTTTCTGTCGCAGCGCTTTGACGGTGGCACCGACGTGCGCGAACCCATCCAGCGCGCCCTGCGCAAGGTCCGCGAGGCCGACTGGCGCCGCGCCGACTTGTTGCTGGTCAGCGATGGCCGCTTTTCCGTGCCGCCATCGGTGGTGAAGGCGGTGAGCCGGGCGCGGGAAAAGCAGAACCTGCGCCTGGTCGGCTTGACACTGGGTCCCTGGGCCAGCGACGGCCTGGACAAGATCTGCCGGCCGGTGCACCGCTTCCGGTTGCCCTCGGCCCTGGTCGAGGCCGGCATCGCACGCTGAGGGCATATCGGCGAGGCATTTCCCATCGGGCACTGCCTAACCGTCATGAGCCTGCTGGCCACACCCCTGATCATGGAAGAATAGGGACAAAAACGTATCATCAGACAGGGCCGTGACCAGCCCCAGGGGTTCGTGCGCGCGTCAGGGTAGGTTCTTCCATCTTCCATCTTCCACATTAAAGTTTCCTCTCCCCCAAGCCGCTGATCCAGATAACCCAGACCAAGGCGATCCGGGGGCTGCCGGTTCGCCGGTAGTAACCACAAAATTCAATGGGATAGCTGTTGGCAGAGCGGTATGCCTGCGGCACGCTGTCTCGCGTGGCATCGACAGGAACGACTTTATGGGCAACGCCTCAGCGAATTCTTTCATCAAACGACTCTCCATCCGTGCCAAGATCAACCTGGCGGTTGGTTCCATTTTTTTCATGCTGCTGATTCTGGTGACTTCCTATGAGGTCCATCATGAGCGTGAGCGATTGATGGAACTGGCGAAATATGAAGTGCGAGAGACGACGACCTTCTATTTCGACAGCCTCAATACCATGATGCTGACGGGCACCATGGATCAACGCGACATCCTGCGTGAAAAGATGCTGGCGCGTAAGGCCATCGTCGAGGCGCGGGTGATTCGCGGCCAGCCCATCATCGAGCAGTATGGGCCTGGCAAAGAAGAAGAGGCACCGCTGGATGAGCTGGATCGCAAGGCGCTGCAGGGTGAGGAGTCCATCACGATCCAGGAAAAGGATGGATTGCGCACGTTGACGGCGGTGGTGCCGTTCCTGGCCACGGAAAATACCCGTGGCGTGAATTGCCTGGGATGCCATGATGTGCCCGCGGGCTCCGTGAATGGCGCGGTGCGTGTCAGTTATTCCCTGAGCGAGATCGATCGTGCGGTGCAGCGCCAGTTCTGGCTGACCCTCGGCGTCAATCTGGCCTTCTTCGTGTTCGGCCTCGTGCTCATCAATCTGCTACTGAAAAGCTGGGTGATCACGCCTCTGTCGCGCATCAGCGAGGTGGTCAAGCAGCGTGCCGCCGGTGACACCTCGGTGCGCGTGAACCTGGACACCGAGGATGAAATCGGCGGTCTTGCGCAGGCCTTCAATCAGATGGCGGACAACGTCAATGCAGCCACCGAACGCGAGCACGAAGCGGCGGAGACCCTGCGGCGGCAGATCGACCATCTCCTCGAGGCCGTCAACCGGGTGGCCGAGGGCGACTATTCGGCCAAGATCGAACTGGACGCCAGTGGCGAAGACGCCGTTGCCGAGCTGGCCGAGAGTCTGCAGATCATGATCAATTACATCGCCATCTCCAGCGAACAAAAGCGCGAAGAGGTCGAGACCCTGGAGCGTAAGGTGGACGCCATACTGCAAGTCGTGACCCTGGCGGCGCAGGGCGATCTCACCGGCGAGGTGGATATCGACGGCGACGACGCCATCGGCAAGCTGGCGCAGGGCGTGCAGACCATGGTCAACAATCTCAACGCGCTGGTGGCGCAGGTGCAGC
>DRQN01000054.1 GCA_011371455.1 Gammaproteobacteria bacterium | reverse complement strand
GAGGCACGGAGCACACAGAGAAGAACAACTACGAACTCGTGACACCGCTCCGCGATGTCACGCAAGTCATGGCGCTCTGCACCACCCACCAAGCAGCCCGACTCTCCTACGTCAAGAAAACCTTTAACCGCAAAGGCCGCGAAGGAACGTAAAGATATCAACCTGAATCCGTATCTTCAGGGTGGATGCAGAGTGCACCAAAAGTAGGCGCTCTTAGGCGAGATATTGGTTTCACCGTGCTTCCAAAAAATCTTAGCTTCACCCATCGGTTAGCGAAGTGTATCCCGTGGATAAGCGGGCATTTATTGGAAGTGCTGTGGAAGCAAGAGCTTGTGCTATGCGCCGTCATGAAGGCACGGATTCAGGTCTTAGTAAGCTTTTCTTTGCGTCCTTCGCGTCTTTGCGCCTTTGCGTTGGAAAAACGGCCTTGAACAAACTTCAGTGCTGATACGTCCCCACCAGCTCGGCTTCGGCCAGCACGTGACCGACCATGGCCTGCAGCACCTTGTTTTTGGTCGCCAGGCCCAGGTCGGGCAGCTCGGTGTCAAGCGCGTACAACTTGAAGAAATAGCGGTGCCGGCCCACCGGCGGACAGGGCCCGCCCCAACCTTCACGCTTCCAGTCGTTGAGGCCCTGACGCGTGCCCGGCGGCAGGCTGGCGGCGTCGACGCCCTCCGGCAGGCCCGCCGCCGACGGCGGAATGTTGTAGACCACCCAGTGCACCCAGGTCATCTTCGGCGCCGCCGGGTCCGGCGCATCGGGATCGTCGACGATCAGCACCAGGCTCTGGGTCCCCGCCGGCACGCCCTCCCAGTGCAGGGCCGGCGACAGATCGGTGCCGTCGCAGGTGTATTGCCGGGGTATCTCGCCGCCGTCGACAAAGGCGGGTGATGCAATCTTCATACTCATAATCTGTCCCTCCACGGAAAAGGCCTTATCGCCCAGGGTGACGAGCAACAACATCAGCAAGGCGCCGATCCACTTCACCGGCGACTGCCCTGAACAGAAGACATCACCGGCCTACAGCGACTTCTCGACCGGGGCCGGGGCGGTAAACGGCTCCACATACTTGCGTACCAATTCCTGCGCCAGCGCCTCGGCCCGCTCGCGCTGCGCCTCGTCCAGCTGCGAGAGGGCGAACTCGCGGCTGCTGTCGGCGCTCTCGTTGCCCTGCGTGGCCGCCGCCGTCAGCCAGGCATAGGCCTGCACGTCATCCTGCGTCAGGCCCTGACCCTTGCCGTACATCAGGCCCAGGTTCAGCTGTGCCTCCACATGCCCCTGCTCGGCGGCCTGGCGCCATAGCCCGGCGGCCTTGGCGTAGTCCTGCGGCACGCCCTTGCCCTGATAATAGAGCCCGCCCAGCGCCACCAGCGAACGTACATCGCCCTGCTCCGCCAGCTTGCCCCACCAGTGCGCCGCCTGACTGAAGTCCTGCGCCACGCCCTGGCCGTAGGCATACATCTGCGCCAGGTTGATCTGCGCCGTGATGTTGCCCTGTTCGGCGGCCTTTTCATACCAGTAGGCCGCCTTGCCGTAATCCACGTCACGGCCCTGACCCTCAAAATACATCCAGCCCAGGCTCTGCTGGGCGCGCGCATCGCCCTGTTCCGCCAGCACGGAGAATTCCTCGTAGGCCTTGGCGAAGTCGCCGGCGTTGGCCGCCTCGACACCCTCGTCGAAACCAGCCTGCACCAGCGGCGCCAGCATCAGCAAACCCGCCAACAAAACCCAGAGGGACCGAAATACCTGTTTCATGACAATACCTGGATGAGGGGAACGAGACGACCGATTCTACGCAAGGCGCGGGGGAAGGAAAAGCAGCGGCCCAAAAGCAAAAAGGGGCGACCCGCCGGGCCACCCCTTGTTTGCCGAGGCGGAACGCGCTCAGGCCGGCACGGCACTGCGGCGACGCCGGCCCTGGCCATTGCCCTGCGCGCGGCCCTGGCCACCACGGGCGCCGGCGCGGTTACGCTGGCCACCGCCATTGCGGCCGCCACGGCCGGCACCATTGCGCCCGTTGGGGATGGGCTCGGCCTTGATGCTGGGGTCGGGCGCAAAGCCGTCGATGACAGCCCTGGGGATCTCGCGCTTGAGCAGGCGCTCGATGTCGCGCAGCAGCTTGTGCTCGTCCACGCACACCAGCGACATGGCCTCGCCCTCGTTGCCGGCGCGGCCGGTGCGGCCGATGCGGTGCACGTAGTCCTCGGGCACGTTGGGCAGCTCGAAGTTGACCACGTGCGGCAGCTGATCGATGTCCAGGCCGCGGGCGGCGATGTCGGTGGCCACCAGCACGCGGATCTTGCCCTGCTTGAAGTCGGCCAGGGCCTTGGTGCGTGCGCCCTGGCTCTTGTTGCCGTGGATGGCGGCGGCGCTGATGCCGTCCTGCTCCAGCTGCCTGGTGAGGCGGTTGGCGCCATGCTTGGTGCGAGTGAACACCAGCACCTGCTGCCAATTGCCGTTGGTGATGAGGTGCGAGAGCAACTCGCGCTTGCGCTCGCGGTCCACCGGGTGCACCACCTGGGCGACGCGCTCGGAGGCGGTGTTGCGGCGCGCCACCTCGATCAGCGCCGGATCGTCCAGCAGCTTGTCGGCGAGGCGCTTGATCTCGTTGGAGAAGGTGGCCGAGAACAGCAGGTTCTGGCGCTGCCTGGGCAGCAGGCCGAGGATCTTGCGGATGTCGCGCAGGAAACCCATGTCGAGCATGCGGTCGGCCTCGTCCAGCACCAGGATCTCCACCCTGGAAAGATCCAGGGTGCCCTGCTGCACATGATCGAGCAGGCGCCCGGGGGTGGCGACGAGGATGTCCACGCCGTTGCGCAGCCTGGTGATCTGCGGGCCGATCTTGACCCCGCCGAAGATCACCGCCGAGCGCAGCGGCAGGTACTTGCCATAGGTGCTGACGCTCTCGCCCACCTGTGCCGCCAGCTCGCGGGTCGGGGTGAGGATCAGGGCGCGCACCGGGCGACGGCCCTTGGACGCCGGCGTCCCGCTGAGGCGCTGCAACAGCGGCAGGGTAAAGCCGGCGGTCTTGCCGGTGCCGGTCTGCGCGCCGGCCAGCAGATCGCCGCCCTGCAACACGGCGGGAATGGCCTGGGCCTGCACAGGGGTGGGTTCCGTGTAGCCCTGTTCAGAGACCGCACGCAGGATTTCGGTCGACAGACCGAGGGTATCGAAAGACATGAATTAAACTCCGGGGATTGGCCTACCCGGCGCACAGGGCGCGGGACGGTCTTAGGCAGAATCTTGCTGATTGTGTTCGCGAACGACCCAAGGACGCTTTGCCGGGAGACATGCCGCGAAGGATGAAAACAGGCACAGACCGATGTGTGCCAGGAGCGGGCACTATAACAGATCGTGCGACGTTTGCGGGAGTTTATTCACTGCCGGATTTTTTCACCACAGAGGCACAGAGATAACACGCTTAGCCTTTACTTGCCTTTTCTCCGTGCCTCCGCGCCTCTGTGGTGAATTCATAAACCCCATAGCAACAACCAGCGCTATAATTTCGCTCTCAATCTACTGCAGAGCGGAAACCCCATGTTCAAGTGCAACGAATACTTCGACGGCAAGGTCAAGTCGCTGGCCTTCCAGACCAGCGACAAACCGGCCACCATCGGCGTCATGGCCGCCGGCGAATACACCTTTTCCACCGAGGCCCCGGAGACCGTAACCGTAATCAGCGGCGGACTCATCATCACCCTGCCCGGCGGCGACACGGCGCAGCGCTTCGCTGTTGACGAAAGCTTCCATGTCCCGGGCACCAGCAGCTTCGGCGTGCGCGTACCGATGGACAGCGCCTGCCTTTGCCTGTACGGCTGAAACCGTTCCGCCACCATGCTGCGCATCAGCCACAACGTGGCCATCCCCGACCACGAGATCCAGTTCAGCGCCATCCGCGCCCAGGGCGCCGGTGGGCAGAACGTCAACAAGGTCTCCAGCGCCGTGCACCTGCGCTTCGACGTGGCGCGCTCCTCGCT
>DRQN01000053.1 GCA_011371455.1 Gammaproteobacteria bacterium | reverse complement strand
CCGCCCCTCTGAGCACCGAGAGCCCCATCGTCAGCGACCAGCAGGGGCAGGACTGGCAATCGCGCGGCCCGTGGCTGGTGGTCTTGCTGCTGCCGCTGGCGGCGCTGGCCTTCCGCCGCGGCTGGCTGCTGAGCGTGGTGTTGCTGGTGGGCGTGCTGTCGCCGCCGCAGCCGGCCATGGCCAGCGGCTGGGACGATCTCTGGCTGCACCCCGACCAGCAGGCCGCCAGGGCACTGGCGCAAAAAGATTACGAGCGCGCCAGCCAGCTCGCCGAAGACCCCCTGCTGCGTGGCGCTGCCGAATACCGGCGCGGCAACTATGAGCAGGCCCTGGAGGCCTATTCACAGGCCGGCGGCGCCACCGCCGACTACAACCGCGGCAATGCGCTGGCAAAGCTCGGGCGTTACCAGGAGGCCATCGCCGCCTACGACGCGGCACTGAAGGCCGCGCCGGACATGGAAGACGCGCGCGCCAACAAGGCCGCGGTGGAAAAGCTGCTGCGCCAGAAAAAGCAGCAGGAAAAGCAGGATCAGTCGAAACATCAAAAGGGTAACAAAGAAGGCAATAAACGGGGCGACCGGCAAGGCAACCAGTCGCAACAGGACAAGCAGCCCCGGAACGGCAAATCGTCTAACCAGGATCAGCAGTCCCAGTCGGGCGAACCGCCGGAACAGGACAAACAAGCCAAATCTGGTGAAAAGTCTGCAGAGGATAAAGCGTCTGAATCGGACAAGCCGTCCGGAAAGGACCAGCAAGGCAAACCGGGCAAATCGCCGGAAAAGGAAAACACCGGAAAAAATGCCTTCGCCGATGCCGCCAGGGCACTGGAAGACAAACAGGCCAGGGATGCATCAAAGGAACAGGCGCAGGCCGCTCGCGCGGAAGAAGAAAAGCCGGCGGAAAATGCAGAGCAAGCCTCGGCACCCCGGCAAACCCTTCCGCAGACAAAGGGACAAAAAGGACAGCCGGCCCGCGCCGAGAATCTCAGCACCGAGGAGCAGATGGCGGCCGAACAATGGCTGCGGCGCATCCCCGATGACCCCGGCGGCCTGCTGCGGCGCAAGTTCCAGTATCAGTACCAGCAACGGGCGCAGCGCGAGGGCACGGGCAGTGCACAGCCCTGGTGAGCGCGTCCCGCCGTGGGCAAGGCCCAACGAATTCGCCATGGCGGCGGAAAAACCGAATCGACACCAGTAACACCAAGTAGTGATCAACGGAGAACATGCAATGACCCCCCGGCCAAACACCTCAACGCGAAAGCTTCGCCGCCGCGCCCTGTGGCCCGCATCCCTGCTGGCGCTGTGCTTGCTGTTGGTGGCCGGCCCCGGCGCGGCGGCGGTGCGCGCCAGCCTCGACCGCAGCACGGTCTACGAGGGCGATGTCTTCACCCTGACCATCGAGCGCGACGGTCGGTCATCCCATCGGCAACCCGATCTGACGCCACTGGAAAAAGACTTCGAGGTGCTGGGCACCAGCACCAGCAGCCAGGTGAGCATCATCAATGGCCGGCGCAGCGACAAGACCCGCTGGCACATTCAGCTGCAGCCGCGCCACACCGGCGAGCTGCGCATTCCGCCCATCCGCGTCGGCGGCGAAGATACCGCCGCCATCACCCTGAAGGTCCGTGAGGCAACGCAGCAGCCGGTGGCACAAGCCGGCCAGCACGTATTTATCGAAACGGAAACCGGCATCGACGGCAAGCCGGTCTATGTACAACAGCAGATCCCCTACACGCTCCGTCTCTACTATGACGACCGTTTGCAAGAGGGCGAACTCAGCCCCCCCGAGCCGGACAACGCGGTGGTCGAGCGCCTCGGCGAGGAAAAGCGCTACGACACTATGCGCAACGGCCGCCAGTATCACGTCATCGAGCGCAACTATGTCATCTCAGCGGAGAAGAGCGGCACCCTGCATATCCCGCCGGCCAGCTTCCGTGGCCGCATTGCGGCGCCACGGCAGCAACGCGCGACCCGCCGGCCACGCAGCCCGATGGAGGAATTTCTCGCCAACAGTCCCTTTGCCAACGATCCCTTTTTCCGCGACCGTCTCGGCAGCGGCCTGTTTGCCGATCCCTTCGCCAATCCCGGCCAGCCGATCCGCGTGCGCGGCCGCGCCATCGACATGACGATCAAGCCCCGTCCCGCCACGGCCACCAGCCATGACTGGCTGCCCGCCGAGGCGGTGACGCTGAGCGACAGCTGGACGGAAAACCCGCCCCGGCTCAAGGTCGGCGAGCCGGTGTCGCGCACCATCACCATCCAGGCCAAGGGCCTCTCCGGCTCGCAGATCCCCGAGCTGGATCTCGCCGCGCCGGCCAATACCCGCGTCTATCCGGAGGCCTCGGAACAGGAAAACCGCACCGACGGCCAGACCATCTACGGCGTGCGCAGCCAGACCCTGACCTACATCCCCGGCGCACAGGGCACGCTGGAGATACCGCCCATCACCCTCGACTGGTGGGACACGCGCCACGACCGGCCCGCCACCACCACCCTGCCCGCCTGGCAGCTCAACGTGCTGCCGGGCGCCCCCGGTGCGGCGGCGGCAACGCCCAGCCCGCAAGCAGCCACGGCCGATCAGGAACCAGACGCCCGCCAGCCGGACACGGCGGCGGGCGAGGACTGGCAGGCAGACCGGCGCTGGCCGCTGGCCGCCGTGGGCGGCGCCCTGCTCGCCCTTATGCTGCTGGCGGCGGCACGGGTCCGGCGCGCGCGGCGTCGGCAAGCGGCCGCCGAACCGGCCACCCCGTCCACGACTAAACGGCAGGATCAAGCCAGCCGGAAGTCCGCCCTGCGCGCACTGGAGCAGGCCTGCGCCGGCAATGATCGACAGGCCGCCGCCCAGGCGCTGCTGCGTCTCGGCGAGGCCGAGTGGCCCAACGACCCGCCGCGCAGCCTTGGCGCCCTGGCGGCACGCATCGAAACGGGACAGACGCAACTTCGCGACCTGGACCGCAGCCTCTATGCCGCCGACGGTAGGGACTGGCAAGGCGCCGCCCTATGGGATGCCTTCCGCCATGGCCTGAGGAAAAAAGAAGCCGCCGTGCAGATTCATGACGACGGACTGAGC
The DNA here is from genome assembly GCA_011371455.1 of Gammaproteobacteria bacterium. GTDB lineage: Bacteria > Pseudomonadota > Gammaproteobacteria > SZUA-152 > SZUA-152 > DRQN01. Next base: position 1,115 of record DRQN01000053.1, on the reverse strand, counting down.
CCCCTCTATCCCAACAGGCTTTGAGCAGACCCGCTTCCCCTCCCTCCCGCTCATGTGTAACCCAAGTAGCAGACGGGTAAAGACACAAGGGAATAGGATCAAACCTGTATCCGTACCTTCAGGGCAGATACAGAGCACAAAGAGTACACCGTCATGAAGACATGAATTCAGGCCAAAGACGACAAGGCACTGCACGACCGCGACAGGAGCCACGCCGGCCATGAGCCGGCACAGGTGGTGCGGCAGGTGCGATGGCGGAAAATTCCTTGCAGGACATCGATTTCGAGTTAGACATCACCAACACCGCTCACGAGAACAGCCGCTGTTCGTTCACCTGTTGCAGGAAAAAATGGCTCGTCGAGCCCCGACTATTCATCAAAGAGGCAACATGGCTGACGACAATACAAGCCCTTCCAGCCGACAGAACAAGATGGGCCTCTGGCAGGTGGTGGCGCTGGCCGTCGGCACCATGGTGGGCGCCAGCATCTTTTCCATCTTCGGCCTCGGCGCACGCCTGGCCGGCCCGAACCTGCCGTTGGTGTTCGTGTTCTCCGGCATCGTCGCGCTGCTGGTGGCCTATTCCTACGCCAAGCTGGGCAGCCGCATCATCTCCGACGCCGGGCCCATCGAGTTCATTCTCAAAGGCCTGGGCGATGGCCTGTTGACCGGCGCCCTGAGCTTTCTGTTCTGGCTCACCTATGTAGTCTCCATCGCCCTGTTCGCCAAGGGCTTCGCCGGCTATTTCCTGCCCTTCCTGCACATCACGCCTTCGCCGCTGGCCAACGGCATCACCGAGGTGGGCGTGGTGCTGGTGTTCCTCGCCCTCGGCGTGCTCGGCTCATCGGCGGTGGGCAAGGCGGAACTGGTGATCGTGCTCATCAAGCTCTCCATCCTAGGCCTGTTCGTGGTGCTGGGCATCTGGAGCATCCAGCCGCAACTGGTTACGCCGCGCTTCACGCCGGCCGCCCTCGATGGCAGCATCAATGCCATCGCGATCTTTTTTCTCTCCTACATGGGCTTCGGGCTGGTCACCAATGCCTCCGAGCAGATGCGCGACCCGGCGCGCAACGTGCCGCGCGCCATCTATCTGAGCATCTTCATCGTCAGCATCGTCT
>DRQN01000052.1 GCA_011371455.1 Gammaproteobacteria bacterium | reverse complement strand
ACCGGTGTCTTCAGCCAGGCCTTGAGCAAGCGCTATGCGAAGTCGCGGGTGCTGGCGCTGGACATCGCCCCGCGCATGCTGCTGCAGGCGCGCCGGCGCACGGGCTGGTTCAGCCGCCAGGGTTTCATCTGCGGCGACGCCGACAGCCTGCCCATCGCCGCCGCCAGTGTCGACCTGATCTTTTCCAATTTCACCCTGCAGTGGTGCGGCGAGCTGGAGCGCGCCTTTGCCGAATTCCGCCGGGTGCTGAAGCCGGGCGGACTGCTGATGTTTTCCACCCTCGGGCCGGACACCTTGAAGGAGCTGCGGCAAAGCTGGCGGGCGGTGGATGAGCGCCCGCACGTGCACCAGTTCATCGACATGCACGACGTCGGCGACGCCCTGCTGCGCGCCGGCTTCAGCGATCCGGTGATGGATGTGGAGAATTTCACCCTCGCCTATGACGACGCCAGGCAACTGATGCGCGAGCTGAAGATCATCGGTGCGCACAATGCCGCCATCGACCGGCCGCAGGGCCTAACTGGAAAAGGGAGTCTGAGAAAAATGCTGTCTGCCTATGAAACCTTGCGCCGTGACGGCGTCTTGCCCGCCACCTATGAAGTGGTCTACGGCCACGCCTGGGAACCGCTGCTGGCGGACAATGAAGTCCAGGTGCCGTTTCCCTGATGGCCGGTCTGTTCGTGACCGGCACCGATACCGACGTCGGCAAGACGCACGTCGCCGTGGGCCTGATGGCGGCGCTGCGGCAGCGGGGCTTGCGCGTTGCCGCCATGAAGCCGGTGTCGGCGGGCTGCGAGTGGGTGGATGAAGAAGGCGAGCGCGGGCTGCGCAACGATGACGCCCTGCAGCTGTCGGCGCAGTCGTCGCTTGCCATCCCCTACCGGACCCTCAACCCCTATGCCTTCGAACCCGCCATCGCCCCGCATATCGCCGCCCAACAGGTGGGTGTGAGCATGCGGCTGGACGTTCTGCAGCGCGCCTGCGCGGAGATCGAGGCCCGGGCCGAGCTGGTGGTGGTGGAAGGCGCCGGCGGTTGGCTGGTGCCGGTCAATGCGCGCGAGACGCTGGCGGACCTGGCCGTGGCGCTGGGGTTTCCGGTGGTGCTGGTGGTGGGGGTGCGCCTGGGCTGTATCAGTCACGCCCTGCTGAGCGCCGAGAGCATCCGTGCCCGCGGCCTGACGCTGGCGGGCTGGGTGGCCAACGAGATATCGCCCCAGACCGCGTGCATCGAGGAAAACATCACCGCCCTGTCGCTGCGTCTGCCGGCGCCGCTGCTGGGGCGTGTGCCCTTCGACGGACAGGCCGGCGCCGAGGGCACCGCCGCCTGCCTGGATGTGGCGCCGCTGCTGGCAACGGTTTTCGCGCGGCCATAAAAAAATGGCGACACCGCTGCCGGTGCCGCCGTTTTATGTTGTCGCTGATTACTTGCCGAAGCTGTACAGCAGGGCGATGGCGACCTCGTCATCGACCTTCTTCTTGCCGGTCGGCACCACCGACGAGTGGCGCATTGTGTAGCTGATCTTGGTGTGCAGATTGCCGGCCACCTGCGCGGTGAGGGCGGTCACGGAGCGGGTCACGACGCCGCCCTTGTCCTTGTCGCCGGCCTCCGTGGTGAGATCCTCGGTGAACTTGGCGGTCTTGCTGATATTCCACAGCAGCTTGAGGGCGCCACGAACGGTGAACTCATCCTCGGTTTCCTCGGTGAGCTTGATCTGGCTCTGCCGTGCGCCGGGGGCGATTTCCAGGTCCAGGGTCACGGCATCGTTCTGCACCACGCGGTGGCCGTAACCGATGTTGGCCGTGGCGCGGTAGTCGTAGCCGCTGAAGCGATCGGCCTCATAGCCGAGGAAGCCGAAGAAATAGCCGCGCTCGGAGACCTTGTAGTTGCTCTGGCCGCTGGCGAAGTAGCGCTCGGCGGTGGTGAGGCCGTCGGTGGAATTATTGGTGGCCTCGATGGCCAGCGCATTGCGCCACTTGTCGAGTTCCTGCTCGGCCTTGGCCTTGGCGTTGAGGCTGGCGGTGTCGGTGTTGCCACCGGTCTTCACGTAGCCGAGTTCGGCCTCGCCCTTCCAGTCTGCGCTGGCAAGGCCCGGCGCGAGGCAGGCGGCGGTCAGAATGGCGATGGAAAGCGGGGTTCTGTTCATGATCGATCCTTCAGATTGTGGTCGTATGCAGGAATGAGGTAAGCACCGGATTATAGCCTGACTGGATTTAGTCTCATACACCGTAGCGCTCGCGATAGGCGCGAATAGCGGCCAAATGATCTGCCATATCTGTCGACTTGCCCAGATATTCCACCAGATTGCTCAATTGCACGATGCTGGCCACCGTGAGCCCATGGTCGCGCTCCACCTCCTGAATCGCGGAGGTCTCGCCCTTGCCGCGTTCCTGCCGATCGAGGGCGATCACCACCCCCGCCGGCGTGGCGCCGCTGGCCTGGATGATGTCCACGGACTCACGCACCGAGGTGCCGGCGGAGATCACGTCGTCGATGATCAGCACGCGGCCCTCGAGGGGTGCGCCGACGATCACGCCGCCCTCGCCGTGATCCTTGGCCTCCTTGCGGTTGAAGGCATAGGGCAGGTCGCGGTCGTGGTGATCGGCCAGGGCGATGGCCAATGCCGCCGCCAGTGGAATGCCCTTGTAGGCGGGGCCGTAGATCATGTCGAAGTCGGTGCCGGAATCCACCACCGCCTGCGCGTAATAACGCCCCAATCGCGCCAGGCTGCTGCCGGTGTTGAACAGGCCGCTGTTGAAAAAGTAGGGACTGACACGGCCGGATTTGAGGGTGAACTCGCCAAAGCGCAGCACGCCCACGTCGATGGCAAAGTCGAGAAATTCGCGTTGATAGTCTTGCATGGCGGTCCGTCCGTCTT
>DRQN01000051.1 GCA_011371455.1 Gammaproteobacteria bacterium | reverse complement strand
TGCTGCGAGGCAGGATTCGGCACCGTGATTGTCGCGCAACGATTGCGGGCGGATGTGGATCTTTATCTTGCCGATCTTGGTCTGTATCTCGAAACGCAGCGGGATGCGCCGTTCGTCGTCGCTCAGCCACATGACGAGCAGTTCCTTGTCATCGGCGCCCTCGATGCGGGTGCGCTTGATTTGCAGCTTGAGCGCCGACCGTGAAACGCCGCCGATCTCCACCGTCTCCCGACCCAGGCCGTGGGTGCGATAGTAGCGGATTTCATCTTCGAAGGTGACGGGGAAGACCAGGTCTTGCTCGGGATTGTCCCCATGCCGGCGGGCGGCGAAGATCAGCGACAGGGGGTCGAGCAGCACCTCCAGGTCGGGAATGTCGATGGACTTGTCATAGATCAGCGGGGTGTACTTGCCGTCGATGAGGGGTGAGGTGTCGAGGAAGACCGGCAGGGGCTTGGCGCCGTCCTTTTCCCACTCCACTTTGGCGGGGTAGGGGTCGTCTTCATCGAAGAAGAAACCGGCGCTGTCGTCGCTGATCTGGCGGCGTTGGCGGAACAGTTCGATGCGCTTGTCGGCCCAGTTGATCCAGGTGGCGTTTTGTTCGTCTTCGATGCTGTCTTCGATTTCCTCCACCAGCAGGGCGCGGCGCAGGCCGGGGTCGACGATGCTGCGCCGCAGGTAGCGGGTGGGCCGCAGCGCCTCGGCCACCGAGTAGTTTTCCGTGCTGAGTCTCAGTTGCAGGTGGCAGCCGGGCTGCTGCTCGAAACGCACCGGCTGGCGGCCGGCGATCAGGGCGAGGTCCGCCAGTTCCTTCCACACGAAGGCGGTGAAGATGCCGCGGTAGGACAGCCGGTAGACGAGATATTCATCGCCATCGACGCGCGTCTCCGCCAGCCGCCAGCGCTCCATTTCCGTGGCGCTGGCGGAGAGGCTGACGATCACGGCCAGCAGGGTGCCGATGGAAAGAAGGCTGTTGCGCGGGTGCATGTTGTCGTCCGGTTTTTTCCTGTGACTCTGCACCCGGGGCTTGGTTCATCCGTGGCGTGATTTTGCGGCTGGCGCGACAGCCTCCTGGGGAAGTGGAGCGGGCGATGGGAGTCGAACCCACGTCATCAGCTTGGGAAGCTGAGGTAATAGCCGTTATACGACGCCCGCCGTATCGCTTGCAGGCCATTCTATGGTGTGCCGAGAGCGCTTGGCAAGAACCATGGGACGCCTGGAAACCGCTGTGCTATCCTGCTTTTGGTATGGGAAATCAGCCGAGCATCTGACCTTGTCTTACGACCTATCTCCGCTGGACGCCGCCGTAGAACTGACCGCGCAACGCGACCTGGACACCCTGGCCGCGGCCATGGTGCGCACCGTTTCCACCCTGCAGCGCGGTTTCAGCGTCTGCGTCTATTCCCTGCAGGGCGATCTCGGCAATCTGTCCGCCAAGGTCGTTGCCTGCAGCGACATGGCGCGTGTCGGCACCTACCTCACCGCATTGGAAAACCGTCCCCTGCTGCGCCGCTGCATCGATCGCCAGGAAATGGTCGAGGCGCATGTCGATGGCGGTTGCAAGCGGGTCTACCCGGTGATCGAGCAGGATCAGGTCACGGGCCTGGTGAGCTGCGAAACGAATGCGGAGGCCGACGATTCCTGCCAGGTGGTCGAAAAGCTGGTGGCCATCTACGCCAATCTGCACTCCCTGCTCAATCACCAGCAGCGCGACGGCCTCACCGGCCTGTTCAACCGCGCCGCCCTCGACAGCTGGCTGGCCAAGGCGCTGGCGCCGGCCGAGATCGCCGGGCGCCGCGCCGTTGATTCGGCCACCCTCGGCTGCTTCGCCATCTTCGATATCGACCACTTCAAGCGCATCAACGACTCACTGGGCCACCTGTACGGTGACGAGGTGCTGCTGATCCTCGCCGAGCTGATGCGCGAGTCGTTCCGCTTCAACGACATGCTGTTCCGCTACGGCGGCGAGGAGTTCATCGCCGTGCTGACGGATACAGACCTGGACACCGCCATGGCCGTACTGGAGCGCTTCCGCGCCCGTGTCGCCTCACACCATTTTCCGCAGATCAACCAGGTCACGCTGACCATCGGCGTAGCGGAGATCGAGCCACAGGTGCTGCCGTCGACACTCATCGACCGCGCCGACAAGGCCCTGTATTACGGCAAGAACCACGGCCGCAACCAGGTCAACGCCTATGAGTGGCTCAACGACGGCCGGGTGCTGCAGGAGGCGCCGGGCGGGCTGCAGACCATTGAGCTGTTCTGAGGCTCAACTTCCCTGAAGCGCCCGAAAACGCTACCATAGGCGGCTCTATTGCGCACCCAGCCAGGCCGGCAGGCATGAACGAGCCGGGCGTCGCGCCCGCCGAACACGGCCTTTGCCCCGGGCGCAGGCAACGAATTCTGTATCTTTAAGGAGAGTAAAATGTCGGTAAAACATCCCGTCATCGCTGTTACCGGTTCTTCCGGCGCCGGCACCACCACGGTCAAGAACGCCTTCGAGCACATCTTTCGCCGTGAGCAGATCAACCCGCTGGTGGTGGAAGGCGACAGCTATCACAAGTACGACCGTGCCGCGATGAAGGAGGCGATTGCCGAGTTCGCCAAGCAGGGCAAGCAGCTCAGCCACTTCGGCCCCGAGTCCAACCATTTCGACCTGATCGCCGAAACCTTCAAGGCCTACGGCGAGACCGGCAAGTGCCGCCGCCGCTACTACCTGCACAGCGACGAAGAGGCCGCCGAGCACAATGCCCGCCTCGGCACCGATCTCAAGCCCGGCCAGTTCACCCCCTGGGAAGACATCACCGAAGAGTCCGACGTGCTGTTCTATGAAGGCCTGCACGGCGGCGCCGTGGACGGCGACGTGGACGTGGCCAAGTACGTCGACCTGCTGGTCGGCGTGGTGCCCATCGTCAACCTGGAGTGGATTCAGAAGATCCACCGCGACAACGCCCAGCGCGGCTATTCCGCCGAGGCCATCGTCGACACCATCCTGCGCCGCATGGACGACTACGTGCACTACATCACGCCGCAGTTCTCGCGCACCGATATCAACTTCCAGCGCGTGCCCACGGTGGATACCTCCAACCCCTTCATCGCCCGCGACATCCCCACCCCGGACGAGAGCTTCATCGTGATCCGCTTCCGCGAGCACAATGCCGCCGATTTTCCCTATCTGCTGAGCATGATCGACGGTTCCTTCATGTCCCGCCCCAACACCATCGTGGTGCCGGGCGGCAAGATGGGCTTCGCCATGGAACTGATCCTGGCGCCGCGCATCCATCAGTTGATCGAGGCCAAGAAGGGCGCCTGAGTCTTTCACCTGAATCCACGGATTCAGGTTTCATCCCGGCCGCGGATAGCGGCCAACAAAAAAAGCGTGGCCGTCACCGGTCACGCTTTTTTATTGGCCGAAGGCCGGCGGAGCTCACGCCCGTTCCGGCGACTCCACCAGGATTGCGCCGGTCAGGATCACCAGCCCGCGCGCCAGCAGGATGCCCTTGCCCTGCGCGCGGTGGTCCTTGCGCGCCTTGGCGGTGTCCTCGCCGGGCGAGCGCCGCAGCACCAGGGCAGTCTGGATCTGCACCACGTACAGCACATACAGGGTGATGATGAGGCCGAAATGCATCCAGATGCCAAACGACATGATGTCGCCCTGCTCGATGAGACGCCTGTTCCAGTCGCGGTTCATTACCAGGTAGATGGGCATGCCGATGTCGAACAGGATCACCGACAGCATCACCGGGCCGTGAAAGGCCCGCAGGCGGTGCAGATAAAAGGCGGCCAGCATCAGCACATAGGTGCCTAGGGCGGCGATGACGGTGACTTCCAGCATGCGGCTTCTCCACGCGAACGGAATGCGCAGATTAGCACGCCTTCGGCGGCAGGCAACGGTTTTGCATGCAGGCACAGAGGGAAGGGGTGGTGCCCGGGGACAGAATCGAACTGCCGACACGAGGATTTTCAATCCTCTGCTCTACCGACTGAGCTACCCGGGCAAACGGGAACGCGTATTAAACAGATATGTGGCTTTGGAGTCAAGATTCGGCGGCCGATCTGCCAGTAAACCTCCCGTAGGAGCGGCCCCTTGGGCCGCGATTCGTATCCCCTTTCAGGACAGGCTGTCGCCGCCCAGGGTCCGCTCCTGCGCGTATTCATCGCGGTGGTGCAGATACCAGCGCAGGGTCGCCTCCAGGCCACTGTCGAAATCATGCCGTGGCGCCCAGCCCAGCTCGCGGCGGATCTTGCCGGCGTCGAGGGCGTAGCGACGGTCGTGGCCGGGGCGGTCGGGTACCCGGGTGATCAGCTCGCGGTAGGGACGCGGCCCCGGCGCCAGCCGGTCGAGGCGGTCGCAGATGTGCCGCACCAGATCGATATTGCGCCACTCGTTGCCGGCGCCGATGTTATAGCTCTCGCCGGGCCGGCCGGCCTCCAGCACCGCCTCGATGCCACGGCAGTGGTCTTCGACATACAGCCAGTCGCGGACGTTCAGGCCGTCGCCGTAGACGGGCAGCGGCTGGCCGGCCAGGGCATTGAGAATCATGCGTGGAATGAGCTTTTCCGCGCACTGGAAGGGGCCGTAGTTGTTGGCGCAATGGGTGCTCAGCAGCGGCAGGCCGTAGGTCTCGAAATAGGCGCGCAGCAGATGATCGGCGGCGGCCTTGCTGGCCGCGTAGGGGCTGTTGGG
>DRQN01000050.1 GCA_011371455.1 Gammaproteobacteria bacterium | reverse complement strand
CCTCCCGCTCGCTCAAGGCCATGTCCCACCCGCTGCGACTGAAGATCCTCTGCACCCTGGGGGACCGCGAAATCAGCGTGCAGGACATCGTCGAACACGTGGGCACCTCGCAGAGCAACATCTCCCAGCATCTGGCCATCCTGCGAGACAAGGGCATCCTCGATTCCCGCAAGGACGCCAACCGCGTCTACTACCGGGTCGGCGACGCCCGCACCCTGCGCCTGATCAGCATGATGCGGGAAGTGTTCTGCAGTCCACCCGAGCAGGACTGAAAACCCTCGCCCCCCGGGCTGGCGCCGTCCCGCCGGCCTGCTACAATGCCGCCGCGCCCGCGCGCATTCCCGACAGCCGTCTTCCCCCAAGGAGCAACCGTGCAAGACTTTCTGACCTTCGTCAGCCAGAACCTGCTGCTGTTCGCCGCCCTCGCGGTGACCCTGGTGATGCTGTTCCTCAACCTGTTCGGCAGCCGCCTCAAGGGTTACCAGCCCGTCGATCCGGCCGAAGCGGTCAACCTCATCAATCACGACAACGCCCTGGTGCTCGACGTGCGCGAGGCCAACGAATATCAGTCGGGTCACATCCTCAACGCCAGACACATCCCCCAGAGCGCCCTGGCCAAGCGGCTGGACGAACTTGAAAAGGAGCGGAACCGCCCCATCATACTCGTGTGTCGATCGGGAAGCCGGTCAGGCCACGTGGCCGGGATGTTGAAGAAACACGGTTTCGAGAAGGTCTACAACCTCAGCGGCGGCATCATGGCCTGGCAGAACGCCAACCTGCCGCTGACCCGGAAGTGACGAGGGACGAGGAAAAGCGTGGTGAACGCCTTCGACCGCCTCCGCCCTCGATCCTCGGTTCTCGACCCTGTTCATTGACAATACCCCGACAAGGAGTCCGCCATGCCCGACGTGGTCATGTACAGCACCAAATTCTGTCCCTATTGCGTGCGCGCCCGCATGCTGCTCGAACAGAAGAACGTGCCCTACACCGACATCCGCATCGACGAACACCCGGACCGCCGGGCCGAGATGGAACAGCGCGCGCAGCGTACCTCCGTGCCCCAGATCTTCATCGGCGACGAGCACGTGGGCGGTTGCGACGATCTCTTTGCCCTGGAGGCGGCCGGCGAACTGGATCGCAAACTCGGACGGGAATGAGAACACCATGAGCGACGCCCTGCACATCGTCTGCCCCAACTGCGACAGCGTCAACCGCGTGCCGCGCGACAAGCTGACCGCCGGCGGCAAGTGCGGCAAGTGCGGCAGGCCCCTGTTCACCGGCAAGCCGCTGGAACTGCATGCCGGCAACTTCGACCAGCACATCAACAAGAGCGACATTCCGGTACTGGTGGACTTCTGGGCCCCCTGGTGCGGCCCCTGCCGCATGATGGCGCCAGTGTTCCAGCAGGCCGCCGCCCAGCTCGAACCCTACATGCGCCTGGGCAAGGTCAATACCGAACAGGAACAACAGCTTGCCGCCCGCTACGGCATCCGCTCCATTCCCACCCTGGCGGTATTCAAGCGCGGCCAGGAACTCGGCCGTCAGGCCGGGGCCATGGATCTGCAGAACCTGGTGCGCTGGGCGAAGCAGTTCGGCTGAATTCCGGACAACGGCGTTTTGTTTGAACCGCGAATGGACGCGAAGTAACGCGAATGAAACATTTCGGGTTGCCGGAGGCACATCTGACCGGCAATACCCAATCAACCTTGTCTGGCGGCCCTTTTCTCCTGTATCTTCCCGCCATTCCCTCATCAGCCGGCCCGCATCCATGACCGAACAAGCCCAGCAACAATTCGCCATCCAGAAAATCTACGTCCGTGACGTCTCCTTCGAATCGCCCAATGCACCGGCCGTGTTCACCGGCGAATGGCAGCCGGAGGTGAACCTGGATCTCAACACCCAGGCCGATCCGCTGGAGGAAGGGGTCTTTCACGTGGATCTGGCTCTGACGGTGACCGTGAAGAACCAGGACAAGACCGCCTTTCTGGTGGAGGTCCACCAGTGCGGCATCTTCAACATCAGCGGTTTCGACGACCAGCAGATGGGTCACATGCTCGGCAGCTACTGCCCCAACATCCTGTTTCCCTACGCCCGCGAAGCCATCTCCGATCTGGTGACCAAGGGCGGTTTTCCGCCCCTGCTGCTGGCTCCGGTCAACTTCGATGCGCTCTACGCCCAGCATCTGGCCCAGCAGCAACAACCGGCCGGCGGCGAGCCGGCACCGGCGCACTGAAGCATGCGCTTCGCCGTCCTCGGCGCCGGCTCCTGGGGTACCGCCCTGGCCATGCTGCTGGCCGACAACGGTCACGACGTAACCCTCTGGGCCCACCATGAATCCGCGGCCGAAGCCATGCGCCGCGAGCGGGCCAACGAACGCTACCTGCCCGGCATTCCCTTTCCGGATTCGCTGCAGGTCACGGCCGATCTGGCCGCCGCCGTCGACGACGTGGACGTGGTGCTGATCGTGGTGCCGAGCCACGCCTTCCGGGAAACCGCGCACAAGCTGGCCCCCCTGCTCAAGCCGGGCCAGAAGGTGGCCTGGGGCACCAAGGGCCTGGAGCCCGGCACCCGCAAGCTCCTGCACGAAGTGGCCCGGGAAGAGCTGGGCGCGTCGGTATCCATGGCCGTCGTCTCCGGTCCCACCTTTGCCAAAGAGGTGGCGCGCAAGCTGCCGGGCGCGGTCACCGTCGCCTCGCAGGACACCGAGTTCGCGCTGGCGCTGGCCCGCGCCCTGCACAACGATCACTTCCGCGCCTATACCGGCGACGACATCACCGGCGTGGAAATCGGTGGCGCGGTGAAGAACGTCATGGCCATCGCCACCGGTACCGCCGACGGCATGGGCTTCGGCGCCAACGCCCGCGCCGCGCTCATCGCCCGCGGGCTGGCCGAGATGCAACGCCTCGGCCGTGCCCTCGGCGCCCGTGACGAGACCTTCACCGGGCTCACCGGCCTCGGTGATCTGGTCCTCACCTGTACCGACGATCAGTCCCGCAACCGCCGCCTGGGCCTGGCCATCGGCCAGGGCAAGTCCATCGACGAGACCGTGAAGGAAATCGGTCAGGTGGTGGAGGGCATCAACACCTGCAAGGAAGTCCACGAACTGGCAAAGGAGAAGGGCGTGGACATGCCCATCACCGAACAGGTGTATCTGATCGTGCACGAAGGGCATACGCCCGAGCAGGCGCTCAGGGATTTGATGGAGAGGGCGGTGCGGCCGGAGTTTGATTGACGTATCCGGTTCTGTGCCAAGGGCAGGCGAGCGCCTGCAGGGACGAGTGGCGACGACTGCAGGGATGCAGGAGGTAGAGCGAAGCAGGATGCCAGAGCCGAGGGACGAGGTTTTCCACTTAAAAAAGCGGGTCTTCCCCAATTCGTGTGGGTAGCTTAGGGTAACTGCCATGAGAGATCGAGACCTTTACGCCCAGATATTGGGCATTGAGAGCCCCTGGCAGGTCCGGGACGTTGAGCTGCACCTGAATGAAGGGGAAGTGG
>DRQN01000049.1 GCA_011371455.1 Gammaproteobacteria bacterium | reverse complement strand
GCCCGCCTGCGCGAGACGGTGCAGGCGCTGGCCGCGCATGGCATCCCGGTGTGCTCGCACCTCGGCCTGCTGCCGCAGTCGGTGCACAAGCAGGGCGGTTACCGCGTACAGGGCCGCGACGAGGCCGGCGCCCTGGCGATGATCGAAGACGCCAGTGTCCTCGAGGCCGCCGGCGCCGACATGCTGCTGCTGGAATGCGTCCCTGCCACCCTGGCCGCCGAGATCAGCCGCGCGGTGGACATCCCCGTGATCGGCATCGGCGCCGGGCCGGACGTGGACGCCCAGGTACTGGTGTTATACGACATGCTCGGCATCACCCCTGGCAAGCGGCCCAGCTTCAGCCACGATTTCCTCGCCGACGGCGGCGACATCCCCGCCGCCGTGGCCGCCTACGTGCAGGCCGTCAAGGGCGGCCGCTTTCCCACCGCCGCGCACAGTTTCTAAAAAGGCTTTCACCACAGAGGCACGGAGGTACAGAGGAAGGCAAAATCAAAGATAGATGCTTTGTGTTTCTCTGTGCCTCCGTGCCTCTGTGGTGAAATATTTTTTTTGCGTCCTTTGCGTTGAAATCACTAAACCCGAATCATCCTCCATGCAAACCCTGACCACCATCGACGAACTCCGCCGGCAGGTGCGCGCCTGGCGACAGGCGGGCGAGCGCATCGCCCTGGTGCCCACCATGGGCAATCTGCATGCCGGACACTTGCAGTTGGTCGACGAGGCGCGGCGACGCGCCGGGCGCGTGGTGGTGAGCATCTTCGTCAATCCCATGCAATTCTCGGACGCCAGCGGCGGCGATTTCGAGCGCTATCCGCGCACCTTCGAGGCCGACTGCGAAAAGCTGACCGGGAGCGGCGCGGATCTGCTGTTTTTCCCTGCCCAGGAAGAAATGTATCCGGCGGGTTTCGAAAACGTCACGCAGGTGGCGGTGCCGGGCATTTCCGATATCCTTTGCGGTGCCTTCCGCCCCGGCCACTTCGTCGGCGTGGCCACGGTAGTGGCCAAGTTCTTCAACATGGTGCAACCGGATGTGGCGGTGTTCGGCGAGAAGGACTACCAGCAATTGCTGGTGATCCGCCGTTTTACGGAGGAGCTGTGTTTCCCCGTGGCGATCGTCGGCGTGCCCACGGTGCGCGAGGCCGATGGCCTGGCCATGAGTTCGCGCAATCAATATCTCGGCGCGGAGGAGCGGCAGCGGGCTGCCGCCCTGTACCGGGCATTGCAGGCCGCCGGTGAGCGGCTGTCATCGGGCGAGACGGATATCGCCGCCATCGAGACGGCGGCCGTGGCCAGCCTCGAGGAAGCCGGCTTTCGCCCGGAGTATTTCAGCGTGCGCCGCGCCTACGACCTGTTGCCCGCCACGGCGAACGATACGGAACTGGTCATCCTCGCCGCCGCCTGGCTGGGCGAGGCGCGCCTGATCGACAATCTCCGCCTGCGCCGGGGCTGAGGCCGTTATTCGTGTTGTTGTTGCCGGCTGTAGGTCGCGCAGCTGGTGGTGAAGAGGGTGTAGCACATGCGCTGATAGGCGCGCAGGGTGAAGTAGCAGCCGATGGCGAAGAAGCCGAGGGCCAGCACGGCCTGCCACTTTGCCGGGCCGACGAATTCCAGATAGGCGATCTCGAAGCCGAGAAAGAAAAAGGTGGCGCCGATGGCGCGGGCGGTGCGCCACAGGTGAACCTGGTCCTTGAGGCTTTCCGGCAGGCCGTTGTTGCCAAACACGTGAACGAAGGAAAAGAGGAAGGCCTGCACGTGCTTGCATTGGTTGGAAAGGCGCATTCGGCGCAGGCTGGTGTGGATGCCAAAGGACAGCAGGGAGGTGTCGAACTCGTCGCGGACCTGCCGGTAGTCCTCGCTGGCGGGGCCGGCGCAGCCCTCCATCATGGCGTCCATCCAGCCCCGGTTTTGTTGCAGGTGGCGGGCGAAGATGCGGTTCTCGAGGACCACGAAGTAAGAGCCCAGCAGGTTGAGCGCCAGGCCGGTGACGAAGATGCCAATGAGGCCGATGGCGGTCAGCAGGCTGCTGCCGACGTCCTCGAAGATCCGTGGCATGACGGTGGTTACTGCGCTGATCTGGTCGAAGAAGCCCTGCAGGGCCTGCTGGGTCTCGCTGTCGCGGGCCAGGGCCAGATAAAAGAGTTGGGCGATCCAGAAAAAGGCCCCGGTCATGCCGAATTCGGCGAAGCGGGCGTTGATGTTCATGGCCGGAGAATCACCATAGCCAGGCGATGAGGGCGCCCATGCCGCAACCGAGCAGCGTGCCCAGCCCCGGTGCCAGCGTCAGCGACCCCACCGCCGCACCGCTGGCGCAGCCCACGGCGGCGTCGTTATCGAAAATGCTGTCCTTTTTCTCTTCCTTTTCCTCCTTGGGCGTTACGACCTCCTGGTTGCCCGTGGCCGCCATGCCGTCGTCGGTCAGGGTGACGGCCAGGGAGGGCTGGGCCGTCAACAGCAACATGATCATCAGCAGGGTCTTTGCTTTCATCCTTGTCTCTCCTTCTTCATTCCCGTTACCGGAAGTATAGGGTACTTCCAGGCAGAGATCGTGGCCGGGTTGATATCCGCGAAGGGCGGATTGGCACGGGGTGCCGATTCGGCCATGCCCGGTGAGGGCGTCGTGAGCCAGATGGTTGCTTTACTATCGATTGCCTTGGTGGCATCGTTTAACGCTACGACTCAAAGGGAGATAAAGGGAATGAGCACGGATAAACCGAGCAAATTGATCATCGGCATTCACGGCCTGGCCAACAAACCGGAAAAGGAAACCCTGGCGAAGTGGTGGGAGGCGGCCATGGTCGAAGGGTTGAACAAGAACAGCCGCGTGCCGGTTACCTCACTGGACTTTCTGTCCGTCTACTGGGCAGACGTCATGTACCCCGCGCCGGATCCCAAGCCGGACGCCTATCGCGAGGCCAAGCCGGGGGATCTGAAATATTACAAGGACGGCTGGATGGACTACCTCCGCTCGCGGGTGCTGGACGTGGGTGGCGATTTTCTGGATTTCATGAAGAACAAACTGGATATCGACAATACGGCAGAGTTGGTGCTCAAGGGAAAGCTGCCGGACCTGTATCGCTATTACAAGGAAGAGGCGGTTCGCAAGGAGCTGCGCGGTCGCCTGGCCAAGGCCATTATCGACAATCGCAACAGGCGCCTGATGCTGGTGGCTCATTCCATGGGCACCATCATCGCCTATGACGTATTGCGCCAACTGGGCAAGGAAGACCCGACCCTGTCGGTCGAACATTTCGTCACCATCGGCTCGCCTCTCGGCCTGCCCCATGTCAAACACATGATCGTCAAGGAAAGCCCCT
>DRQN01000048.1 GCA_011371455.1 Gammaproteobacteria bacterium | reverse complement strand
CCGAGGCCTCACAGGGCGACATGCAAACCCTCATCCCGCTCAGCTTCCTGCTCATGCTGGTGACCCTGGCGCTGCTCACGCGCAGCGTCAGCGGCACCGTGGCGACCCTGTTCGTGATCCTCTTTTCCATCCTCACGGCCATGGGCCTGGGCGGCTATCTCGGCTTTCCCATCACCCCGCCCTCGGCCTCGGCGCCGACCATCATCCTCACCGTGGCCATCGCCAACGCGGTACACATCCTCGTCACCTTCCTGCATGAAATGCGCCTGGGCCGCGAAAAGCGCGCGGCCCTCGTGGAGAGCCTGCGCATCAACATGCAGCCGGTATTCCTGGCCTCCGTCACCACCGCGCTGGGCTTCCTCAGCATGAACTTCTCCGAGGTGCCACCCTTCCAGCACCTCGGCAACCTGGTGGCCATGGGCGTGGTCGCCTCCTTCATCTTTGCCGTCGGTTTCCTGCCCGCCGCCATGTCGCTGCTGCCGGTGCGGGTGAAGCAGATCGGCAACGACGACAGCCACCTCATGCACCGCTTCGGTGACTTCGTGGTGCGCCGCCGCACGCCGCTGATGTGGGGCATGGCGGGCGTCATCGTGATACTGGTCGCCGCCATACCGCGTAACGAACTCAACGACGTGTTCGTGCACTACTTCGATGACAGCGTCCCCTTCCGCCAGGACGCCGATTTCATGACCGAGAACCTCAGCGGCCTGTACATCATCGATTATTCGCTGGACGCCGGCGAGGCCGGCGGCATCAGTGACCCGCAGTTCCTGCGCGAGGTCGCCGCCTTCGCCGACTGGTACCGCGCCCAGCCGGAAACCATCCACGTCAGCAGCTTCAGCGACATCATGCTGCGCCTCAACAAGAACATGCACGGCGACGACCCGGACTGGTACAAACTGCCCGAAGAACGCAACATGGCGGCGCAATACTTGCTGTTGTACGAGATGTCCCTGCCCTACGGGCTGGACCTCAACAACCAGATCAACATCGACAAGTCCGCCACCCGCTTCACCGCCACCCTGAAGACCCTGTCCACCAACGAACTGCTGGCGCTGGAAGAACGCGCCCGCATGTGGCTGCAACAAAACGCCCCGCACATCGCCAATGCCGAGGGCACCGGCACCTCGATCATGTTCGCCCACATCGGCAAGCGCAACATCCTCAGCATGCTGCTGGGCACCGCCGTCGCCCTGTTGCTGATTTCGCTGATCCTCATTTTTGCCCTGCGCTCGGTGAAGATCGGCCTGGTGAGCATGATCCCCAACCTGGTGCCCGCCGCCATGGGCTTCGGCCTGTGGGGATTACTGGTAGGCGAGATCGGCCTCAGCCTGTCCATCGTCGCCGGCATGACCCTTGGCATCGTCGTCGACGACACCGTGCACTTCCTCAGCAAATACCTGCGCGCGCGGCGCGAGAACGGCCTCAGCAGCCCCGACGCGGTACGCTACGCCTTTCGCCGCGTAGGCATGGCACTGACCACGACATCGATCGTCCTGGTGGTAGGCTTCCTGGTACTTTCCCTGTCCAGCTTCCAACTCAACGCCGGCATGGGCCTGCTCACCGCCATCGTCATCGTCTTCGCCCTCGCCGCCGACTTCCTGTTCCTGCCGCCGCTGCTGATGAAGCTGGAAGAAAAGAAGCCTGCGGTGAAACCGGCCACGACAACTGCGTAATACTACCTGCATCCGTGGATTCAGATACTAAATATCATCCCTCCTCCCCATAAGGAGGCGGGCGAGGGTGAGAGCCCCCACCCCAACAGTAAAAGGAGAACCTCATGCCAAAAACCACTCTCGGTAAAATCCTCCCTCTCGCCCTCCTTGGCCTGCTGCCGCTGGCCGCGCACGCCGAAACCCCGGAAGAAAAGGGCCTCGCCATCGCCATCGAGGCCGACCGGCGCGACACCGGCTGGGGCGACCAGACCGCCGACCTGAAAATGGTGCTGCGCAACCGCCACGGCCAGGAAAGCATCCGCGAGATCCGCACCCGCACACTGGAAGTGAAAGGCGATGGTGACAAGAGCCTGAGCATCTTCGACAACCCGCGCGACGTAAAGGGCACCGCCTTCCTCAGTTTCACCCACGCCACCCGGCCCGACGACCAATGGCTCTATCTGCCGGCACTGAAGCGGGTCAAACGCATCTCCTCCAACAACAAATCCGGCCCCTTCATGGGCAGCGAATTCGCCTACGAAGACCTCACCTCGCAGGAAGTGGAAAAATACACCTATAAATTCCTGCGCGACGACGTCCTCGACGGCCGCCCGGCGTTCGTCATCGAACGCTATCCGGCCTACAAGCACTCCGGCTACACGCGCCTGGTCACCTGGCTGGACAAGGAGATGTACCAACCCCTGAAAGTGGAATTCTACGACCGCAAGCAATCCCTGCTGAAGACCCTCACCGCCAGCGACCACAAACAATACCTGGAAAAATACTGGCGGCCGGGAAAAATGACCATGATCAACCATCAGACCAACAAGAGCACCGAGCTGATCTGGAGCAACTACCAGTTCCAGACCGGCCTGACGGACCGCGACTTCGACCGCAACAGCCTCAAGCGGGCGCGTTAGTCGTTCGCCACCGTTAGTTATTAACCCGGCGACAATATAGATCATGTTCAGGACTTCAAGCGTTCTCCAGATCAAGGCGTCACTCGCCGGCAATGGTGGTTCCATTGGTAAGAGTGACAACGCAGAGCTGGAGGACGCTTGAAGTCCCTAACCGCTTGTTTTTATATGGAAGGCCGCCGTGTGCCGCTGCGCAGACCGCGCGAAGGAAAGCTTGAAGAAACAAATACTAAGGCAAACGATTACAAAGCGAATCAGCGAAACTTTGCGGGCTCTGCGCCTTGGCGAGAGAAAAAATCTTTCTCTGTGCCCTCTGTGCCTCTGTAGTGAATAGTCCCCGATAAACATGGTGCAAGAAAAAAACACCCATGAACCAACTCGCCAGAACCGTCCTCGCCGCCCTGCTCCTGCCCGCCGCTGCCCACGCCGGTGAATGGTCCGGCTATGTCAGCGGCGAATACCGCTACTTCCCCGACGCGCCCGGCGATCCGCGCCAGCACGGCAACAATCTCTCTTTCAGCGCCCAGCCCGAGTATTACCACGAATGGGACAGCGGCCGGCAAAGCCTCACCGTAGTCCCCTTCGCGCGCTGGGACCAGGGCGACAGCAGGCGCAGCCACGCCGACATCCGCGAACTCAACTGGCTCAAAGCCAGCGATAACTGGGAATTGCGGGCCGGCATCGGCAAGGTGTTCTGGGGCGTTACCGAATCGCAACACCTGGTGGACATCATCAACCAGACCGACTTCGTGGAGAACCTCGACGGTGAGGACAAGCTCGGCCAGCCCATGATCCAGCTGG
>DRQN01000047.1 GCA_011371455.1 Gammaproteobacteria bacterium | reverse complement strand
TGGACATGTCGAAGACCTACCTGGACTGGGCGCGGCGCAACCTGGTGCAGAACGACATCCGCGGCCCGGCGCATCAGCTGGTGCAGGCCGACGTCACCGAATGGCTGGCGGCGCAGGCTGCGGCGCTGGCGCAGGGCGATGCCGGCGAGGGCGCACGCGGCGTGTGGGGCAAGGCCCGCCAGCGCAACGCGGCCGGCGGCGCGGACGCGGCGGCGCAACGCTACGGGCTGATCTTCCTCGACCCGCCGACCTTTTCCAACTCCAAGCGCATGGCCGGCAGCTTCGATGTGCAGCGCGACCACGTGGCGCTGATCCGCAACGCCGTGGCCCTCTTGGCGCCGGACGGGGTGCTGATCTTCTCCAACAATTTCCGCCGCTTCAAGCTGGACGAGGCGGCGCTGGCCGACCTCGCCATCGAAGACATCTCGTACCAGACCCTGCCCAGGGACTTCGCGCGCAACCCGAAGATCCACCGCTGCTGGCGGGTTAAACATAGGCATAGGGCGGACAAGCCTTGAATATGCCGTCGCGCAGCCTTATATAAGGGAGTCCAGATTTAGATTCAGTCTTAATAACTTGAGTGGTATACTAGGTTAACGCGGTTGCCGAGACCGCTTTCTTTATTTCTATCCGTTATTTTCTCAACACAATTTGGAGGATATTCTCGTGGGAGTTCTCGTAGGTCGCAATGCCCCTGATTTCACCGCCCCGGCCGTATTGGGCGACGGTACCATCGTTGACGATTTCAACTTCGCCAAGGCCGTCGATGGCAAGTACGCGGTGGTGTTTTTCTATCCCCTGGACTTTACCTTCGTCTGCCCTTCCGAGCTGATCGCCTTCGACCACCGCCTGGAAGAGTTCAAGAAGCGCAATGTGGAAGTGATCGGCATCTCCATCGATTCCCACTACACCCACAACGCCTGGCGCAACACCCCCATCAACGAGGGTGGCATCGGCCCCGTGGGCTATCCGCTGGTGGCCGACATGACCCATGGCATCTGCAAGGCCTATGACGTCGAGACCCCCGACGGCGCGGTGGCCTTCCGTGGCTCCTTCCTCATCGACAAGGAAGGCGTGGTGCGCCACCAGGTGGTCAATGACCTGCCCCTGGGCCGCAACATCGACGAAATGCTGCGCATGGTCGACGCCCTGCAGTTCCACGAAGAGAACGGCGAGGTCTGCCCGGCCAACTGGCACGAAGGCGAGAAGGGTATGAAGGACACCCCGGAAGGCGTGGCCGAGTACCTGGCGGAGAACGCCGACAAGCTGTAAACGATTGCGCGTCTCGCAATGAAAAAGGCCGGTCAGTGACCGGCCTTTTTTGTAACTGGTGCTAGCGCAGCAGGCGCTCCGGGAGGGGATTGTCGCCCAGCTCCGGGCGAGGCGGCACTTGCAGATAGTAGCCCTGTTCACGCAGGGATTGCATGACCTTGTTGACGTCCGCCTGCGCCAGCTTGCGCCCTTCGCTGAGTTCCAGGGTGATCACCAGGCTCAACTCGCCCAGCATCTTCAGCAGGTCCTCCGGCACGTGCTCGAAGTCGTCCTCGCGCTCGACATAGAGATAGTGGTCTTCCTTGCGGGAGCCCTTGTAGATGGCGCAATTCATGGTGATGGGTCTCATGACGGGAATGCGGGGGGATTATAGCGCAAGGCGCTGGGCAGGTGCCGGGCAGGGTAAGTGTTGGGGCTTGAGGTTTTCCCCGCGCTTGCCGCTAATGCTCCTGCCGGTGTCCGGCCATTCCCTGGCAGGCACCAGAGAGACATGGATGAAAGAGATGCAAAAGACATGATTGGTCGATTCAAGCACCTGTTCTCTGCGACGGGAAATGATGTGGCAGAGGAAAAGACAGACGTATCCGCGACTGTTTCCCCGCCGACGGTGGCAGAGGACGGGCCGGCATTGTCCCTGGCCGATGTCGAGCGTGAATATTGTACTTCCCTGTTAAGCGCCAATGCCCTCCAGGATGTGCCGCTCAGCGACCTCGAACACCGGGTGCTCGATGAGATCACGGCCCTGCTGGCGTCGCCGGATACGGCCTGTGATGCGCTGCCCCGGCTGCCCGAGGTGCTGCCCAGACTGATGAAGTCGTTGCGTGATGAGCGGGCCTCGTGGGAAGAGATTGCCCGTGTGGTGGGACAGGACCCCCTGTTGGTGGCGGAGGTGCTGCGCCTGGCCAACAGCCCCTGCTTTCGTGTCACGACCAAGGCCACCTGCCTGGAGCAGGTGGTGATGCAGCTGGGGCTGGTGGGCCTGCGCGAGGTGGTGGTCACGGTGTCGTTGAAGCCGATCATGAAACTGGATGGCGGGCGCTACTGGCAGCAGGCGGGGCGCCGGGTGTGGTCGCAGGCGCTGGCGGCGGCGGTGGCCTGTCGCAGTCTGGCCCTGAGTCTGGATGCCGGCCGCTTCGAGGCCTATCTCGCCGGCCTGCTGCATAATGTGGGTATGGTGTTGGTGGTGCAGAGCCTGTCGTGTCTTTCACAGGGCGACGAAGCGCCGCGCTCGATTCAGTTTTACGACCAGATCCAACCCCTGGTAAAGCGCCTTTCCTGCTTGATCGCCCGGCACTGGGATTTGCCGGCGGCCAGCGTGGAGGCCTTGCGCGAGCGGGCCGGGTCCGCGCTGGCGGTATCGTCGCCGCTGGGCAGGATACTGCGGCACGGTGTCCACCTGAGCATGTTGCAAGCCCTGGTCGAAGATGGTCAGGTCGAAGATCCTTTCCCTTATCTGTGCGCCCTGCCGGATGTCGAGCGACGTGCCTGCGAGCAGGCCTTGGGCGACATCGAGGCCCAGACCCAGAGTTTGTAGCAGTTTCTCGCCAATTCCCGTATTTCTTGTATGGCTGTACAGGCCGCAAGCTTTTGGCTATAGCTTTATGCATGCGTTGATGGCGCATGTAGATAGAGGAGGAATGATCATGGCCGTTGCAATGACGTTACAGGAATATCTCGATCGTTGGGGTGTGGAATATGACGTGTTGCGCCACAGGCATAGCAGCAGCAGTCTGGAGACGGCGGAGGCGGCGCACATTCCCGGCGGCAAGCTGGCCAAGTGCGTGATGACCGAAGATTACCGTGGCTATCTGATGGTGGTGGTTCCGGCCGACCATCAAGTGGCGTTCGACCTGCTGGATGAAGCGTTGGATCGGCATCTGGAGCTGGCCACGGAAGAGGAGTTGGAGGACCTGTTCAGCGATTGCGAGACCGGCGCGATTCCGCCGCTGGGCGAGGCCTATGGCATCGAGGTGGCGCTGGATGAAAGCCTGGCCAATTGCGATGAGGTGTTTTTCGAGGCCGGCAATCACAGCGAGCTGATTCATCTCAGCGGTGAGGACTTCCGCGATCTGATGGTGGGCGCCCGCCGGGGTCGTTTCAGCGCCCACCTGTAAGGCCGGGGCAGGCCGGCGGTGCTCGCCGGCCGATCAGGCCTTGCGGCGCTGGCGCACGGCGTCGGCCAGCTCGCGCAGCAGGGGTTCGCTGTCGTCCCAGCCGAGACAGGCATCGGTGATGCTCTGACCGAACACCAGATCGCAGCCTTCTTCCACGTCCTGCCGGCCCGCCACCAGATGGCTTTCGATCATGGCGCCCATGATGTCGCGGTTGCCGGCGGCGATCTGCCCGGCCACGTCGCGGCCCACCTCGACCTGACGTTCATGCTGCTTGCGGCTGTTGGCATGGCTGAAGTCAACCATCAGGCGCGGCGGCAGGCCGGCCTTCTCCATTTCCTGCGAGGCCCGCGCAACGCTGGCGGCGTCGTAGTTGGGCTCGCGCCCGCCACGCAGGATGATGTGGCAGTCCTCGTTGCCGGTGGTGGCGAAGATGGCGGAGTGGCCGGCCTTGGTCAGGGACAGGAAGTAGTGAGGCTGGCTGGCGGCCCACACCGCGTCGATGGCGATCTTCAGGGTGCCGTCGGTGCCGTTCTTGAAACCCACCGGGCAGGACAGGCCGGAGGCCAGTTCGCGGTGGGCCTGGCTCTCGGTGGTGCGCGCGCCGATGGCGCCCCAGCTGATCAGATCGGAGATGTACTGCGGGGTGATCAGGTCGAGAAACTCGGTGCCGGCGGGGATGCCCAGGTTGTTGATGTCCAGCAGCACCTTGCGCGCCAGGTGCAGACCCTGGTTGATCTCGAAGCTGCCGTTGAGGTGCGGATCGTTGATCAGCCCCTTCCAGCCCACGGTGGTGCGCGGTTTTTCGAAATAGATGCGCATCACTATCAACAGGTCATCGGCCAGTTCGTCGCGCAGCTGCTTGAGGCGCGTGGCGTATTGCAGCGCGGCCTGCGGGTCGTGGATGGAGCAGGGGCCGATCACCACCAGCAGACGGTCGTCCTCGTGGTTGAGGATGCGGTGAATGGCTTCGCGGGTGGTGGCGGTGGTCTCCGCGGCAGTGTCGCTGATGGGGTATTCGGCGAGGACTTCGGCCGGAGCGACGACTTCCTTGATGGCCTTGATGCGCAGGTCGTCGGTTCTGTATTTCGTGGGCATGGGCTTGCTTGTCCGGGCGCGCGGCGCGTGGTTTATTGGAAAACGGCCAATTGTCCCTGATTCGGGCCCTTGCGTCGAGGACCGGGCTGGCGGAAACAGGACCACGCCATCTAACTACCCGCACGATCCTTGCAGTTTGTATCGACGAGCTTGTTTTTCACCATGAAGGCGGGATTCAGGAGAAGGTAAACGGTCGATGGACCTCCAAAACCTCTGAGGGGCCCTTATATGGGGCGTTTGGCGCATATCCAAGCCTGGCCCGGTTTCTGTCGGTCTCATGGCTCACCTCCTGGATGAGAATGAAACCGGACAAATCACGTGCTACAAGTCCGGACAGTTTATTTGCTCCTATTATTTGCTCCTAACATTGGAAAAGGCCGAGGGTTTTACAGTCCTGCAAGTTATGCTTTAATGATCGGGCCGCCGGCAGGGCACACCGACCCAGCCCATGGCGGCGGAAGAACGGCGATACCGGCAATCGCCGCAGTTCGACACACAGACAGGGATTTCAGACATGTCCAGCGGCCAGGGACAGGCACGACACCCCGCCAATATCGCACGCCTCACCCTGCTCATCGACGAAGAGCGGTGGCCCGTGGTGTACCTGGAAGGCCGAGAATCCCTCTCCACCCC
>DRQN01000046.1 GCA_011371455.1 Gammaproteobacteria bacterium | reverse complement strand
TCGTGGCGCCAATCCCCGCTTGGGAGTACCATCAGCCGAAACGAAACCGCCAGGAGGAACAACCATGCAGATCGCCATCATCGGACTCGGCCGCATGGGCGGCAACATGGCGCGGCGCCTGCGCCGGGCCGGCATCGAGGTGGTCGGCTACAACCGCGACGTGAACGTGACCCGGGAACTGGCGGCGGAAACCGGCCTCCATGCCGCCGAAACGCTGGCCGAAGCCGTCGACATGCTGCAGTCGCCGCGCATCGTCTGGCTGATGCTGCCGGCCGGCGACGTGACCGAATCCCATGTGGAGAAGGTGGGTCGTCTGCTGCAGCCGGGCGACATCCTGGTGGACGGCGGCAATGCCTTCTACAAGGACAGCCTGCGCCGGGCCGCGCAACTTGCCCAGCACGATCTGCGTTTCGTGGACGTGGGCGTCTCCGGCGGGATCTGGGGACTGGAGGAAGGCTATGGCCTGATGGCCGGCTGCGACGACGCCGGCGCCATCGAGCACCTGCGCCCCGTCTTCGAGGCCCTGGCCCCGGCACCGGACAGGGGCTGGGCGCACGTGGGGCCGGCCGGCGCCGGCCACTACACCAAGATGATCCACAACGGCATCGAATACGGCATGATGCAGGCCATCGCCGAAGGCTTCAGCCTGCTCGAGGGCAAGACCGAATTCAATCTCGACACCGCCCAGATTGCCGAGCTGTGGCGTCACGGCACGGTGATCCGTAGCTGGCTGCTGGATCTGGCCGCCGAGGTCCTGCAGCGGGATCGCACCCTGGGCGACATTGCCCCGGTGGTGGCCGACTCGGGCGAGGGCCGCTGGACCGTGCAGGAGAGCATCGAGCAGGGCGTGGCCGCGCCGGTGCTGACCCTGGCCCTGCAGATGCGCTTCGCCAGCCAGGACCGGGAGCAGTACGGCAACCGCCTGCTGGCCATGCTGCGCAACGCCTTTGGTGGCCATGCAGTCGTGAAGGAGGAAAACGATGACTGACGCCTTCACTTTCGTGGTCTTCGGCGCCACCGGCAATCTGGCACGCACCAAGCTGTTGCCCGCCATGTATCACCTCGAGGAAGGCGGCCACATTCCCGAGGGCTCGGCCATCGTTGCCGTCAGCCGCCATCCCTGGCCGGACATGGAACCGAAACGGATGATCGCGGATCTGCTGGAGGGCCGGGTCCGCGGCGAGCCCGATCCGGCCGCCATCGAGCGCCTCGCCCGTCATGTGCATTTCTTCAGCGGCGACATGACCCGCGGCGAGGACATGCGGCGACTCACCGACTGGCTGGCCACCGAATCGCTGCCGCCGAATGTCATCTTCTACATGGCGATACCGCCCGATCTCTACATCCCCACGGCCAACGCCCTGGCCGATGCCGGGCTCAATCGCGAGGAAGGCGGTTGGCGGCGCATCGTCATCGAAAAGCCCTTCGGCTACGACCTGGAGAGCGCCATCCAGCTCGACGAGAGCCTGCATCATCATTTCCGCGAGGAACAGATCTTCCGCATCGATCACTACCTCGGCAAGGCGATGGTGCAGAACGTGCTGGTGTTCCGCTTCGCCAACCTGATGCTCGAACCGCTTTGGAACCGCAACTACATCGACCACGTGCAGATCACCCACTCGGAGACCCAGGGTATCGCCGGCCGCGCCGCCTTCTACGACGGCGTGGGCGCCCTGCGGGACATGATCCAGAGCCACCTGCTGCAGATGATGACCCTGGTGGCCATGGAGCCGCCCTGCAGCCTGGAAGCAGAATCCCTGCGCGACGAGAAGGTGAAGGTACTCAAGTCCATCCGCCCCATCACCCGGCGCGCGGTCAACGCCCACGCCTTCCGCGCCCAGTACGCCCGCGGCCAGGGCGAGCACGCCGATCTGAAAGGCTATCTGGAAGAAGACGGCGTGGCCCCCAACAGCACCACGGAAACCTATGCCGCGCTGAAGCTCTACGTGGACAACTGGCGCTGGCGCGGCGTGCCCTTCTACCTGCGCACCGGCAAGCGCCTGGCCGCCAACAGCTCCATGATCAGCATCCGCTTCAAGCACCCGCCGCAGCAACTGTTTCGCACCACCGCCATCGAACAGGTGGAGCCCAACTGGATCCTGCTCGGCATCCAGCCCCAGGAATGCCTGCGCATGGAACTGCAGACCAAGGAACCCGGCCTCGAATTCCGCTCCCACACCACCCGCCTCGACGCCGGCTACTGCGGCGCCGACTTCTACCGCCTGGATGCCTACGAGGCCCTGCTGCTCGACGTGATCGAGAATGACTCCTCCCTGTTCTTGCGCTCCGACGAAATCCAGTGGGCCTGGCGGGTGGTCGATCCCGTCCTCAAGGTCTGGGACACCGAACGCGAATACATCCCCACCTACCCGGCCGGCACCTGGGGACCGTCCCAGTCACTGCGGCTGTTCGACAAGGAAGATCAACGCTGGCGCAATTCGCTGGACGAGGCGGGGTAAAACCCAACGCAAAGACGCGAAGGCGCAGAGGGCGCAAAGATTGTCAATGTGCTGTAGGAGCGGCGCCCTCGCCGCGATTGGCGTCGCTGGCTCCGGTACGGGGCACTGGAAATAACGCAGAGGACGCGGAGATGGTTTTGTAGGAGCGGCGCTCAGCCGCGAAATGCAGGTAGCTGGGGATGGGTAGCTGGTAGCTGGGTATATATGATTCTCCCGTTTTTACCAGCTACTGTTTCATCGCGGCTGAGCGCCGCTCCAGCACGACAATAACATTCCGTGCGCACGATGGCGCGACGCTCCGTTTGTTCTATATCGACCTTTCACTTTCGCATACCATTAAAAAAGGGGTTTTCTACCCTTTGTCGCGTTCCGTTTTCTGAAAACCGTAATTGGTTGTTGAATTGATACCGCCAACCGGATATCGTCGGGCAGGGATGAAATGCTGGTTCATTCTCATCTGTTTTCATTGACAGCCTGAAACAGGTTTGCACACTGCTTTCGGTAAATGCGACTCGGACCGCACAAATGTCCGATTCACGGTTTTTGCCACACCGCCAGACGCCACCTAAAAACAGTGTGGGTGCATCAAGCCAGAAATCAGCCATCACAAGGAGATTGAAATGAACCCTGCCAAATCGGCTATTCCGGGAACAATATTGCTGGCACTGGCATTCTCCGCAGCCGCGACCGGCACGACGATGAATCATTTCGATGCCAAGGGAAAGCCGCCCTCCCGTTACACCATCGCGTTTCAGCAGCACCAACGGTCCATCCTGCCATTCGAGGATGAACGGGACTTTGAAGAGATGAAGCGGGGTTTCATTGCCGCCCCGGCCTATCGTGAAATCTTAGCCGATGAAGGGCATGTGGCCTGGAGCATGGGCAAATACGACTTTCTGCTCGAGCCCGGCAAGACA
This sequence comes from Gammaproteobacteria bacterium, assembly GCA_011371455.1. GTDB lineage: Bacteria > Pseudomonadota > Gammaproteobacteria > SZUA-152 > SZUA-152 > DRQN01. The sequence goes on along the minus strand of DRQN01000046.1, from coordinate 917 downwards.
TTCGATTCCATCCACCCGTCCCTGCAGCGCCAGGCCATTCTCAACATGAATTACGGCCTCTACAAGGTCATGGACGGCGTCTATCAGATACGCGGCTTTGACCTGGCAAACATCACCTTTGTCGAAGGCAAGACCGGCTGGATCATCTTCGATCCGCTCACCGCCAGGGAAACTGCGCGGGCGGCGCTGAAATTCATCAACGAACAACTGGGTGAACGCCCGGTCGTTGCGGTCGTCTATTCCCATTCCCATGGCGACCACTTTGGTGGCGTGCGCGGCGTGGTGGACGAGGCGGACGTCAAAAGCGGCAAGGTCAAGATCATCGCACCCACCGGATTCATGGATCATGCCGTGGCCGAGAACGTCTATGCCGGGACAGCCATGGCCAGACGCATGTTCTACCAGTATGGCGCATTGCTTCCGGCCAGCCCTTTCGGGCACGTGGACCAGGCCATCGGCAAGAACACCGCTGCCGGCAACCTGGGGCTCATTCCGCCGAACGTGGTCATCGAGGACGATTTCGAGGAAAGGGTGGTCGATGGCGTGAAAATGGTTTTCCAGAACACACCCGGCACGGAAGCCCCAGCCGAGATGAACACCTTCTTTCCCGAGAAGAACCTGTTCTGGGCCGCCGAGAATATCGTCGGCACGATTCACAACATTTATACCTTGCGCGGCGCCCTGGTCCGCGATCCGCTGAAATGGGCCAAGGCGATCAACGAAGCCATCTACCGGTTCGGCCCGAAAACCGAGATCATGATCGCATCCCACAGCTGGCCCCGCTGGGGTAATGAGCGGGTCATGGAAGTGATGCGCGATCAGCGCGACACATACGCCAACCTCAACAACGGCGTTTTGCACCTGGCCAACCAGGGCGTCACCATCAACCAGATCCACAACATCTACCAGGTACCGGC
>DRQN01000045.1 GCA_011371455.1 Gammaproteobacteria bacterium | reverse complement strand
GGCCGCTGAAGAACAGATACAGGGGCAGGGCGACGAGCGGGAACATGAACAGCGACAGCGACCAGGCGATGGCGCTTTGCGGGCTGCGGGCGCGGTAGATGGCGTCGATGGCGGCGAGGATGCCGAGCAGGTAGAGCAGGCCGACGGCCAGGCTGATGACGGTAAACAGGGATGGGTGCATGGTCTCCGCTTTGTTGTTTGTCTTGGCGTGGGTTCAGTGTATCGCATGGACCGGGTGGTTTGTCGCTTTCCGTTCCCCATCCTGCCGGCAACGTCGGTTCACGGGGTGTGCGGTTTATTCGGTACACTATGCGGGTTTCCCGTTTCGAGTTCTATCCCCATGCAGCGCGCCCAGCACATCCTCGAGTCCGTCTTCGGCTACGACGCCTTCCGCCACTCGCAGGCCGATGTCATCGCCGCGCTGCTGGACGGCGGCGACGTGCTCACCCTGATGCCCACCGGCGGCGGCAAGTCGCTGTGCTACCAGATCCCGGCCCTGGTGCGTGAGGGCTGCGGGGTGGTGGTGTCGCCGCTCATCGCGCTGATGCAGGATCAGGTGGATGCCCTGCGCCAGCTGGGCATTCGCGCCGCCTATCTCAATTCGACCCTGGACGCCGCCACCGCCCGCGCCACCGAGCAGGCCCTGCTGGCCGGCGAACTGGACATGCTTTATGTCGCTCCCGAGCGCCTGCTCACCGAGCGCACCCTGGAGCTGCTCGGGCGCAGCGCGGTGTCGCTGTTCGCCATCGACGAGGCCCACTGCGTGTCGCAATGGGGGCACGACTTCCGCCCTGAGTACCAGCGCCTGTCGGTGCTGCACGAGCGCTTTCCCGCCGTCCCGCGCATCGCGCTGACCGCCACCGCCGACGCGCGCACCCGGCAGGAAATCATCGACCAGCTGCAATTGCAGCAGGCCGCGGTGTTCGTCAACAGCTTCGACCGGCCCAACATCCACTACGCCATCAGCGAGGGCGCCAATCCGCGCGAGCAGCTGTGGCGCTTTCTGGAACGCGAACACCCCGCGGACGCCGGCATCGTCTACTGCCTGTCGCGCAAAAAGGTGGAGGCCATCGCCGAATGGCTCTCGGCCCGTGGCCGCACCGCGCTGCCCTATCACGCCGGCCTGTCCGCCGAACAGCGCCAGGCGCACCAGCAGCGCTTCCTGCGCGAGGAAGGCGTGATCGTGGTCGCCACCATCGCCTTCGGCATGGGCATCGACAAGCCGGACGTGCGCTTCGTCGCTCACCTCAACCTGCCCAAGAGCATCGAGGCCTATTATCAGGAAACCGGCCGCGCCGGGCGCGACGGCCTGCCCGCCAATGCCTGGATGGCCTACGGCCTGCAAGACATCATCACCCTGCGGCAGATGGTGCTGGGCGGCGAGGGCGCCGAGCAGTACAAGCGCATCGCCAACAACAAGCTGGAGGCCATGCTCGGCCTGTGCGAACTCATCACCTGCCGCCGCCAGGCCCTGCTGGGCTATTTCGGTGAACAGCTTGCCGAACCCTGCGGCAACTGCGACAACTGCCGCACCCCACCCGATACCTGGGACGGCACCAAGACCGCGCAGAAGGCCCTGTCCTGCGTCTACCGCACCGGCCAGCGCTTCGGCGTCGCCTATCTGGTGGACGTGCTGCTGGGCAAGGCCGACGACCGCATCCGGCGCAACGGCCACGACCGCATCAGCACCTTCGGCATCGGTGGAGGCCTCAGTGGCCCCGAGTGGCGCGGCGTGTTCCGCCAACTGCTGGCCCAGGGCTATCTGCAGACCGACCTCGACGGCTATGGCACCCTGCGCCTCAGCGAAAAATGCCGCCCCGTACTGCGCGGCGAGACCACCGTGCAACTGCGCCGCCAACGCAAGCCGGAAAAGGTGAAAAAGCCGCGCGCCGCGCCGGCGGTGGGGCTCGACCCGCTGGACCAGCCGCTCTACGAAGCCCTGCGCGAACGCCGCACCGCCCTGGCCCAGGAACAGGGCGTGCCGCCCTACGTCATCTTCCACGACAGCACCCTGCGCGAAATGGCCGCCCTGCGCCCGCGGAGCCTGCGCGAACTGCACACCGTCAGCGGCGTCGGCGAACAAAAGCTGGAACGCTATGGCGAGATCTTTCTGGCCGTGATCCAGAGCCAGGATCTCAAACTATCACCTGAATCCGTGGGTTCATGACGGCGAATGACACAACCCATTGATCCGTCTCGCCATATGAAAAATCCCGGCAATAATCCCCGCTATTCCCTCGATTTTTCATTACGCGATACGCATCGAGCAGTTGCGTACTTCATCCGCCCTGAACCCACGGATTCAGAAACCACAGACTCGTAGCCCGGATGGAGCGCAGCGGAATCCGGGAAGATCAGGGTGAGCACGTCTTTTGTGCCCATGTGGTTGCGGTATTGCTGCCGGCGCCGATTCGGGGCGAATCCTTTTCGTGGTTCATTGATCAAAGCGCGGCATATGAAACGCGGAGGCCACGGAGCCACAGAGGAATTCGTTGAAAACGCCGTGCCTCCACGGTCCTGTGACCTCCGTGTTGCCATCCCGGCCCGCATCATGGAAGGTCTGCCTGTTTTTGCTGCCGCTCCAGCGCCCATTGCACATGTTCGCGCACCAGCGCCGAGGGATGGTCCAGGCGGCTGCGCAGGGCGGCGATGCCGGCCTCCGAGCGCGGCGCATTGCCCAGTGCCACGGCGATGTTGCGCAGCCAGCGCTCGTGGCCGATGCGGCGGATGGGGCTGCCTTCGGTGCGTTGCAAAAAGGTTTCCTCGTCCCAGGCGAACAGGTCGGTCAGGGTGCTGTCGTCCAAGGCGTGGCGGGGCAGGAAGTCCACCTCCGGGCTGGGCGTAGCGAAGCGGTTCCAGGGGCAGAACAGCTGGCAGTCGTCGCAGCCGTAGATGCGGTTGCCCAGCAGCGGGCGCAGCTCCTCGGGGATGGCGCCGCGCAGCTCGATGGTGAGATAGGAGATGCACAGGCGGGCGTCCACTTCGTAGGGGGCGACGATGGCGCGGGTGGGGCAGACGTCGATGCACGCGCTGCAGGTGCCGCAATGCGCGCTCACGGGGCTGTCCGCCGGCAGCGGCAGGTCGGTGTAGATCTCGCCGAGAAAGAACCACGAGCCGGTGTGCTCGGCGAGCAGGTTGCTGTGCTTGCCGATCCAGCCCAGGCCGGCCTTTTCGGCGATGGGCCTTTCCAGTACCGGGGCGCTGTCGGTGAATACCCGGTAACCGAAGCCGCCGATACGCTGCTCGATACGCGTGGCGAGCTTTTGCAGGCGTTTGCGCAACACCTTGTGATAGTCGCGGCCCAGGGCATAACGGGAAATGTAGGCCTTGTCGGCATCGCCCAGCACCGCCTCGGGATCGGCGCCCGCGGCGGGCAGGTAATCCATGCGCACGCTGATGATGCTGAGGGTGCCCGGCACCAGCTCGGCGGGGCGGGTGCGCTTGGTGCCGTGGCTGGCCAGGTAGTCCATCTCGCCGTGGTAGCCCTTGGCCAGGCGTGCGAAGTGGCG
>DRQN01000044.1 GCA_011371455.1 Gammaproteobacteria bacterium | reverse complement strand
TTCACCAAGTATTCCTCGCGCCTGCTCGCCCCGGACATCATCCCCGAGGTGACGCGCAAGGCCTTCAAGGTGGCGCAGACGGAAAAGACCGGCGCCTGTTTCATCGAGTTCCCGGAAAACATCGCCAAGATGGCGGTGGACGACGTGCCCCTGGCGGTGAAGCATTCCTCCATGCCGGAGCCACCCGCCGAGCGCGTGACGCGCGCCGCGGAGCTGATCTCCAGCGCTCGCCAGCCCATTATCCTGGCCGGCAATGGCGTGGTGCGCGCCGGCGCCTGGGAGAACCTGGCGGCCTTCGCCGAGCGCCTGCAGATCCCCGTGGCCAATACCTTCATGGCCAAGGGCGTGGTGCCCTTCCGCCATCCCATGGCGCTGGGCAGCGCTGGCCTGCAGTCGCAGGACTACATCAACTTCGGTTTCGAGCACGCCGACGTGATCATCTGCGTGGGCTACGACCTGGTGGAGTATCACCCCTATCTGTGGCACCCCACCCGTGACCGCACCATCGTGCACATCGATGCCTCGCCGGCCGAAGTCGATGCTCACTACAGTGTCAGCGTCGGTGTGGTAGGCGACATCAAGCACGCCCTGGACCGCGTCGCCGGGCAGGCCACTCCCCATGATGGCCAGCGCATGCGCCGCCTGCGCGAGGCGCTGATCGAGGAAATGAACCAGCACCGCGACGACGCCGATTGCCCGGTCAAGCCGCAGAAGATCATCTGGGATCTGCGCACCGCCATGGATCTGGAAGACATCGTCATCTGTGACGTGGGCGCGCACAAGATGTGGATGGCGCGCATGTTCCGCTGCGAATACCCCAACACCTGCCTGATCTCCAACGGCTTCGCCAGCATGGGCATCGCGGTGCCCGGCGCCATTGCCGCCAAGCTGGCCTGCCCGGAGCGCAAGGTAGTGGCGGTCACCGGTGACGGCGGCTTCCTGATGAACGTTCAAGAGATCGAGACCGCCTGCCGATTGAAGATTCCGATGGTGGTGCTGATCTGGAACGACGCCGCCTATGGACTCATCGAATGGAAACAGATGAATCAGTTTGGCCGCACCTCGCACGTCAAATTCAACAACCCGGACTTCATCCGGCTGGCGCAGTCCTTCGGCGCCAAGGGCTACCGCATCGAGCAGGCCGGGCAGCTGCTGCCCACCCTGCGCCAGGCGCTCGGTGACGATGCCGTGAGCATCATCGACTGCCCGGTGGACTATAGTGAAAACCTGCGTCTGACCGAAAAACTCGGCGACATGATCATCCACCTGTGAGGCCATATTACGGGATCCATGCAGCAGACCATTCCCATCCCCGACCCCTTCGACCTGGGCGAGACGGCCCACGGCATGCGTCTCCGCCTGCTCAGCTACAACATCCAGGTGGGCATCGCCAGCACCCGTTTTCGCGATTACCTGGTGGAGAGCTGGAAGCATGTCCTGCCGCACTCGCGGCTGTATGACAACCTGTCACGCATTGCCCACGCCATCAGCGACTTCGATATCGTCGCCCTGCAGGAAGTGGATGCCGGCAGCCTGCGTTCCGGCTTCATCAATCAGACCGAGTTTCTCGCCAAGAAAGCCGGCTTTCCCTTCTGGCACCACCACACCAACCGCCGCCTCGGCAAGATCGCCCGCCACAGCAACGGCCTGCTGAGCCGCTTCAAGCCGGCGGAGATCACCGACTACAAACTGCCCGGCCGGTTGCCGGGTCGCGGCGTAACGATGGCGCGCTATGGCCATCGCGACAACCCGCTGGTGCTATTGATGCTGCACATGGCATTGGGCGCGCGCGCCCGCCAGCGCCAGTTCGAATTCATTGCCCGCCTGGTCAACCGTTACCGGCACGTGGTGGTCATGGGCGACCTCAACTGCCAGCCCGACAGCAGCGAGATGCGCTTCCTGCTCTCCGCCACCGACCTGTGTGAGCCGGCCCACGGCCTCAAGACCTATCCCAGCTGGCGGCCCGCGCGCACCCTAGACCACATCCTCACCTCGCCCAGCCTGGAGGTGCATGATGTGCATGTCATGCAGCACCTGCTGTCCGATCACCTGCCCATCGCCACCGAGATCATCCTCCCGGATGGCCTGCAACTCTTCTGAACCTCATGGCTGACGACTGGAAACAGAAATACCTCGCCAACCTCGACCATCAGGAGCGCGCCGAGGCGCAATGGCAGGCCACCGAAACCCTGCTGCGCCAGGGCCTGACCCGCGTGGCACTGGCCGCCCAAGGTGTCGATGAGCGCCTGGACCGTGAACTCGATGCCCTGCGTCAGGCCATCCGCGCCGGTGCCGATATCGGTCGGTTGGAGCAGATCATCGAGGCGATCGCCGATGCCGTGGTGCGCCTCGACGAGCGGCGCAGCCAGCAGAGTGCCACCAGCCCCCAGGCGCTGCTCGCCCACTGGTTGGACAGCTTGTCCCTGCCGCGTGAATTGCGCTCACGCGCCAGGGCCCTGCGGCGGCGCCTGGCCGAAGCGGGCGACCTCGGGCAGATGGAGGGGCCACTGCGCGAACTGGCCGAATTGCTGAACACGGCCCTGCAGCCCACGGCCGGCGGTGGCGGCTTGATGAAGCGCCTGTTTGGCGGCCAGGGCGGGGCCAAGGACCATGCCGGGCCGGCAGACGACGAGACCAATCCACGGGCCGTGGCACGGGAAGGCCCGCAGCTGGGCGAGTTCTGTATCCAGCTGCTCGACACCCTGAGCCTGCCCGCGGAACTCACGGAGCAGGTGGAAGACCTCAAAGAGCACCTTGCCAGCGGCCTGGTGGCGCACACCGCGGCCCCCGCGCTGCACGCCATTGCCGACCTCATTTCCACCATGCGCCGGCAGATGGAGGCCGAAAACCACGAACTGCAGGATTTTCTGCGCCAGCTCACCGGCCGTCTGCAGGATCTCGACGAACACCTGGCCGGGGCGCAGAGCCAGCATCGCGCCAGCATCGACAGCTCACGCGAGCTGGATGCCGCGGTGCAGGCCCAGGTGCGGCATATCGAAACCAGCGTCGACCGCGCCGAAGACCCGCAGCAGCTGAAGGCGGAGATCCAGCAGCGCCTGGAGACCATCCTGCGCCACCTCGACGAGCACCGCGAGTCCGACGAAGCACGCCAGCACCAGCTGGAGGAGCAGCTCAAGCACCTCAATCAGCGTGTGCGCGAAATGGAGAAAGAGGGTGAAAGCCTGCGTCAGCGCCTGCGTGAAAAGCATGAGCTGGCGGTGCGCGACCCCCTCACCGGCCTCTACAACCGCCTTGCCTACGACGAGCGCATCACCCAGGAGTTCGCCCGCGCCAAGCGCTATGAGCAGCCCCTGTCACTGGCGGTGCTGGACATCGACCGCTTCAAGCGCATCAACGACAGCTATGGCCACAAGGCCGGCGACAAGGCGCTGAAGATCATCGCCAACCGGGTCCGCAGCAACCTGCGCGAAACCGACTTCCTGGCCCGCTACGGCGGTGAGGAATTCGCCATCGTGATGCCGGAGACCGGTCTCAAGGATGCCCTGGTGGCGGTGGAAAAGCTGCGCAAGGACGTGTCGCAGAGCCGCTTTCACTATCAGGGCACCGGCGTCGATATCACCGTCTCCGTGGGTCTGGCGGAAATGCGCGAGGACGACAGCCCCGAGAGCCTGTTCCAGCGCGCCGATCGCGCCCTCTATACGGCCAAGGAAAACGGCCGTGACCGCACCTGCGCGGAACAGGACTGATGCCGGGCAAGGGTGGCGCGGCAGCGGGGCAGGGCGGCCAAAAGGTACGCCTCGACAAGTGGCTGTGGGCGGCGCGCTTCTTCAAGACCCGCGGCCTGGCCAGCGAGGCCATCAAAGGCGGCAAGATCGAGCTCAACGGCAGCCGCGCCAAACCCAGCCGCGAGGTCAGGGTGGGCGATGAACTGCAGATCCGCCAGGGCTTCGATGAAAAGACCGTCATCGTGCGCGATCTCTCCGACCGTCGCGGCCCCGCCCCGGTGGCGCAGCAACTCTACGAGGAAACCGCCGAAAGCATCGTCGCCCGCGAAAAGGCTGCCGAACAACGCCGTCTCGCCAATGCCTACCGCGAGCCGGGTCAGGGCCGCCCCACCAAGCGTCAGCGGCGCCAGATTCACGGGTTTACCGGCAAGCATTAAGGCGGGCTGCCCTGCGCCATCGCCGTTTCGACGCCTGGCTCAGTCGCGGTAGTGCGGGTCGATCCAGCAACGGGGCAGGGGCTCGCCAGAGGGAAACATCAGCTCGGCCTTGGCAAATTCCCGCGGTTCCTGCATTTCCTCGCCGGCATGGAAGCGGCCCTGAACCTCCGCCCGGCAGGGGTCCACCAGGGTATTGGTGTTGAGTATCTCGACGAGGTCGCCACTGGCTTTGTCTTTCAGGAACATCTCGGCCTCCTTTTCTTATTTCTTGCTCTGAAGTATAGGTCAGCAATCGTCCCCGCGAGACCGGCCTCGTGCTACATCTCCGCCATTTCCAGGTCGTCCTGAATCGCATCCAGACCCGCCCGGGCACACTTTTCATCGGTTTTGCCGGAGGGCGCGCCGGAGACCCCGATGGCGCCAACGATGGTGCCGCTGGCCTGGATCGGCAGGCCACCGGCAGAGAACACCAGGCCGGGGGTCTTGGCCACGGAAAAGGGACTCGTGAAGCGCTGCGCGAGTTGCGAGGTCGGGGTATTGAAGGACAGCGCGGTGTAGGCCTTGTCGCGGCTGACGGCGAGGGTCAGATCCATCGCCAGCACGTCGCGCAACACCACCTGCGGATGGCCGCCCCGGTCGACGATGGTCACCGCCACCTGTACGCCCGCCTTGCGGCAACTATCGATGGCCGCCTGGGCGGCGCTCAGGGCGGTGTCGAGAGACATGCGGGGAATAGTGACCAATACCGGCTGTTCTTCTTCGGCAATGACCGGTGCGGCCATTGCCAACAAGGACAGGCTAACTGCGATTAAGTGTGCGCATTTGTTCATAACGGCCTCTTGGTGGCTGTAATCGATCCGGGCAATGATTTTTTTGGCAGGCTTGCGGGGCTCTATCCAATGCCTGAATCCGTGGATTCATGACAGTGAACCACACGATTCATCGGTCCGTCTCGATCTATGAAAAATCTCGGCAATAATCCCCGCTATTCCCTTGGTCTGACTTAAGGAGAGATTCTTGGGTATCTTGGCAATATGCAGGTGAGTGCATGAGCATTTACAGTCGAGCGGGGCAGTCCTGTAGTCTCTTGCCACGGATTCAGATTTAAGTCCTGCTTAAGAGTGCTTTCAAATAATACCCGAATCCGTTGGTTCAGGGCGGATGAAGTACGCAACTGCCCGATTTGCAGTCATGAACCCATGGATTCAGGATAATGTTCGACAATTAGGAGAGTAACAATGATTAGATCTGGCATGGTAGCAATCTTCGCGGCATCCCTGTCCCTGCTGAGTAGCGGCATTCTGGCTGGTGGTGGTCACGGCGCCCACTGGGGCTACGAAGGCCCGGAAGGCCCTGAGCACTGGGCTGAACTGAGTGAGGAATACGCCACCTGCGGCACAGGCACCCGCCAGTCACCCATCGATATTCCCGCCGCCATTCCGGCCAAGCTGCCGCCCATCGAATTTGATTTCGAACATGCCACGCTGGAAATCCTCAACAATGGGCACACCATCCAGGTGAACCATGACGAAAACTCCAGTATCACCGTAAACGGCGAGCAGTTCGATCTGTTGCAGTTTCACTTCCACACTCCCAGTGAAAACACCGTCGGCGGCAAGCACCACGACATGGAATTGCACATGGTGCACAAGAGCGCCAAGGGCCAGCTGGCCGTGGTGGGTGTCTTCATGAAGAAGGGCAAGGAGAACAAGGTGCTGCGCAATATCTGGGAGCACATGCCGGATGGGGCCGGTGACAAAAAGCGGGTCAGCTCCGTGCGCATTCATCCGGCCGATCTGCTGCCCGCCGATCGCAGTTACGCCCGCTTCAACGGTTCCTTGACCACCCCGCCCTGCAGTGAAGGCGTCAAGTGGTTCGTGATGCAGAATCCCATCGAGGTTTCTGCCGAGCAGATCGAAAAGTTCACCAAGACCGTCAGTGAAAACAATCGTCCCGTTCAACCGCTGAACGGCCGATTCGTGCTGACCGGGCTCTAGGCGCTAGCGACCTGCGCCGGGCCGTGTCCTCTGGGTGCGGCCCTTTTTTAAGGGGGCGTTCTCAATTAAGCCAAATAACGGTCTAGCATTATCCCATGCCCTGCAATACCGCGTGGGCACATAAAACGTGCCCACTGACTTTTTTATGCCTCGCGATCGAGGGAGAGTGGTGGAAAGGTTTCTCGCGCCGACACGCATCATCGACTGGCAGACGCCCGCTGTGCGCCAGCTCGCCGCCGAACTGGCCACTGGCCTCGGCGACGACGTGGCCGTTGCCCGTGCCTGCTTCGAGTGGGTACGTGACGAGGTGCGCCACAGTTGGGACTACCGGCAGAACCCGGTGACCTGCAAGGCCTCCGATGTATTGAAGCACCGTACCGGCTACTGCTACGCCAAGAGCCACCTGCTCGCCGCCTTGCTGCGCGCCAACGGCATTCCCGCCGGACTTTGTTATCAGCGTCTGAGCATCGGTGATGACGGTGCACCTTACTGCCTGCACGGCCTGAATGCGGTCTACCTGCAAAGGCATGGCTGGTATCGCTGCGATGCGCGCGGTAACAAGCCGGGCATCGATGCGCAATTTTCTCCGCCGCAAGAACGGCTGGCCTTTACCGTTGGCGCGGGTGGCGCGGACGAGGCCGACCTGGTGGAAATCTGGACCGAGCCGTCACTGAGCGTGGTGAGCGTGCTGGAGAACAGCCGCAGCGTGGAGGAAGCCGCGGAAAATCTGCCGGATGTGGCGCTGCTTTCATCGGTCAAACGCTGACGAAGCGCCTTTTCGGCGGCCGCTGGCTGGCGGCGTTGCCGTGGAAAAATCAGGGTTTCTTGCGCGTCAGTTCGTGATAACGCACGCGGCGCTTGAAGACGTCCATCTCCACCGGCGAGAGGGTGTCGTCAATGAGGCTGCGCATGGGCAGGGGGCGGGGGTCGGGCCGGGTTTTCTGCCACGGCACGATGTACAGCACCTTGGGCAATTCGCGGGCGGCGCTGATCTCGGTTTCGTCCAGTTCGATGCGCACTTCGGCGCCGGCTGGGCCGACCAGCAGGGCGGCGGCAAAAACTGTCGACAGCCATTTTTGTCTAGTCGATAACATCGATCAGCTCCCGGGTCTTTTCGGTCTTGTTGTAGCGTACCGGGCTCAGTTTGGCCAGCGCGCTGAAACTCTTTTTCACCCAGTCGTCGTAGCTGCCGTCGATGGCGCGCCGGGCGTTGACCTCGTGGATCTCGATGGCCTTTTCCTCGAAGGGGTAGGCCTGTTCTTCGAGCAGGATGTCGTACTGTTCCAGCTCTTCTTCGTTGAGTCCCTTGGGGCGTTCGGATTCCAGCAGGTCGCGGCCGAAGCCATTGTAGATTTCGGCGATGCGGTAGGTGGCGGCGGTGGTGACGCCTTCGATGCCGTAGTTGGCGGCCTGGGTGTAGGCATCGATGCTGGCCGTCATCAGGCGCTTTTTCTCTGCCAGGTTTTTCTTCAACGGCTGTACCAGGCGCACCTTGTTGTAGGCGTCGAAGCTTTCCTGCGCCAGTTCCAGGCTGGCGTTGGCGGCGAGAAAGCGGCTGCGCGCGGTGGCGGCGCCGGCGGCCGCGGCGTCGAGGGCGATCAGCTTGCCCAGCCAGTAGCGGCGCGATCCCTTGTCGCGGCGCTCCTTGTAAATGTCGGCGAGGCGGATGTGGGCCTCGACCAGGTCATCGTAGGGCTGCTTGAAGGTGCGGATGTACCGCTTGTAGACCTCGGCGGCCTCCAGCGGGCGCTGGGCCTTTTGATAGAGCTCGGCGCTCTGCCAGAGGATCAGGCGCTTGCGCTCGCCGTCGCTCTCGTTGTCGTAGAGCGCCCGGTAGGTGTCGGCGGCGCGTTTCCAGTCGCCGGTGTTTTCGTAGGCCAGGGCCAGTTTCTGATGGGCATCGCCGGCCAGCTCGTGGCTGGGGTAGCGGTTGGTGAAGACCTTGAGCACGGGGATGGCCAGCGCCCAGTCCTGCCTGGTGATCAGCGAGGCGGCGGCGTCGTACATGGCATTGGCGCGGATCGAGGCGGTCGGCGCCAGCTCGCCGACGCGCAGGAAGTGGCGCGCGGCGGCGCCGTGCAGGCCGGCCTCGCGCGCCTGTTCGCCCTGCTTGTAGATGGCGGCGGCGAGGCGTTCGATGGTGGGCTGGCGGTCGGGGTCGTTGCGGCCGAGCAGGCGCAGGCGCTGCAGCGAGGCGGCCTCGGCCTCGGCGAACAGGCCCAGTTCGAATTCGCCCACGGCGATGATGCCCCAGCCGATGCGGCGCAGTTTGAGCGGCGGTTCGGGCAGGCTGCCGACCACGTACCAGGCGGTGTTGACGGCCTGCGGGTAGTCCTTCAGCGCCAGCAGCTCCTCGGCGGCCTTGGACATCACCGTGAGGGCGCGCTTGTCGTGCGGGAACCAGGTGACGAAGCGCTTGGCGGCGGCGATGGTGACGCGGCGCTGGCGGGTTTGCGCCTCGCCCTGCAGGGTGTCGACCAGCGAGCGATGTGCGAGCAGCGCGGCGTAACCGGCCTCGGCGCTCTTTTCATGCCGCGGGTAGTGATAGGCGGTGGCCTCGAAGGCCGTGGCGGCGCCGGCGAGGTCGCCGCTGTCGAGCAGGGTTTCCGCCAGCAGCATGTGCATGCGCGGGGTCTGCGGGTCGGCGGGAAAGTCCTCGACGTAGTTGCGGTACCAGTGCGCGGCGATGCGGTAGTCGGCGGGCTTTTTGCTCTTCTGCGCCTGGGCGTGGTAGTAGCGCGCCAGGTCGTCGAGGTTGCGCTTCAGGTGCGGGGTGAGCCGGGCCAGCAGTTCGGGGCTCTGCTGTGCCTGCCAGAAGGCGGTGTTGCCGAGGCCATAGGCGGTGACCAGGTCGGCCTTGGCGCGCAGCACCGCCTTGAGGCGGCCGGCCTGTTTGTAGATGTCGATCTCGCGCACCAGGAACAACGGTGACTGGCGATGCATGGGATTGCGCTCGACGAAGGCCTGCAGGGTCTCGGCGGCGTCGTCGATGCGGTCCTGGGACAGGTACAGCTCGGCCAGGCGCTCGTAGACACGGTCGGCATAGTCGAGGGGCGGCGCGTTGCGCGGACCGTAGTCGTCGAAGAAGGTATCGACCGATTCGGCGCCCTTCAGATAGGAGAAGGCCAGGCTGATGATGCGCAGGGTGTCGTCCAGCAGCTCGCGTTCGCTGCGCGAGAAGTCCGCCAGCTGGCGACCGTCGGCAAAGCTGCGGTCGAGCACGCCGAAGTAGGAACGCAGCGAGCGCTGGGTGTCGCCCTGCTTGAACACCGACCAGCCGTGTTTGAACAGGGCACGGTCGTAGAAGGGGCTGGCGGCGCCGAGGGCGATGATGCGCTGGTAGGACTCTTCCGCCTGGGCGAAATTGCGGAAGGCGAAATTGATCTCGGCGCGGCGGAATTCGATCTCGTCACGGTTGCGGACGTGCGGGTATTCCTTCACCAGTCGGTCGAGGGTGGCGAGGGTCTTGTCCAGTTCGCCGTTGAATTCGTAGGCGCGCGCCAGCTGGTAGAGCACGCGGTCGTTGCCGGCGTAATCGGGATACAGCTCCAGCAGGCGTTCGTACTGCTGGATGGCGCGGCCGAC
>DRQN01000043.1 GCA_011371455.1 Gammaproteobacteria bacterium | reverse complement strand
TGGTGTCGATATCGATCAGGCAGGCGGCCAGGAACATGTCCACGGGCAGAATGGTTTTCAGCCGGGTATTGATCTCGGCCACGATCTCGGCGATGGAATAACCCTTGGCGGTCATGCCGTAAAAGATGCTCGACACCGGCAGCGCACCGGTGGCCGCGGCCAGGCCATGGCCGGTGAAGTCACCGAGAATGACGTGCAACCCGCCGGACGGCTTGGGCGCCGCCAGCAGGATGTCGCCGGAAAACAGCGACATCGGCGAGAGCAGATACTTGATGTTAGGCTGGTCCAGCGAGCCGGCATGAATGATGTTGGCGAACAGGCGCTTCGCCATCTGCCGTTCGCGTTCGAGGCGCTTCTGATGCTGGATCAGCTCGTTGCGCTGCTGGCGCACGGTGCTGTACAGCTCGCGGATGCGCATCAGGGCATTGATGCGCGTCTGCAGCTGGATGCGGTTGTAGGGCTTGGCGAGGAAATCATCGCCGCCGGATTCGACGCTCTTGACCATGCTGTCGACGTCCGAGTTGGCGGTGAGAAAAATCACCGGCACGAACACGTCGCCGCTCATGGCCTTGATCAGTTCCGTGGCCTGGTAGCCGTCCAGCTCCGGCATGCGAATATCCATCAGCACCAGGTCCGGCCGCTGTCGCTCGAAGACCTCCACGGCCTCGCGGCCGTCTTCGGCGTGGATGACGTCATAGCCCTCCTTATGCAGGATGGCCTCGAGCAACAAGCGATTGGTCACATCGTCGTCGGCCACCAGCACGGTCAGGGTATTTGTGCGCATCCGTCTGCCTTGGGCTGCCAGGGGGCTGTCGGTTGAAGAATGAATGATTGTCGGACTGCAGAATGAAATCAGGCGATCTTGAACAGGCTCTGAAAATTGGCAACGGTGAGAATATTGCTGATATCGTCCGAACAATTGCTGATGGTGATATTGGCGTTGTTGCTACCCAGATGCTCACGCATCATCAACAGCATGCCCAACGCGGAGCTGTCCATGTAGCTTGCCTTGCTCATATCGATGACAAAACTGACACCGTCGTCCGGGCCGATGCCGTGGTAGCAGTCACGAAACTCATTTTGCACGGCGAAATCGAAACGTCCACTGATCTTGATGGTGATGTCCTTACCGTCTGCGGAAACCGCCGAAGTAACAGGCATGTGTCTGAGCCCCCCTAGTCCGTATAGCCAGCCCCGCCCCGCGATCGCGGGACGGGGAAACGGGACTAGTATGCCCTGTAACACCTAATCCTTGAAGGCCTCAACCTCAATCTCCAGGCTGACCTCGTCGCCAATACCCGGCAGGCCATAGTTCATGCCGAAATCGGAACGCTTGAAGCGGGTCGTGGCGTTGAAACCACACACGTATTTCTTGTTGAACGGGTGCGTTCCGCAGTTGATGCGTGGCACCTCCAGAGTCACACGGCGCGTCACGCCGAGGATGGTCAGATCACCCGTCACCGTGGCGCCGTCACCCACATACTTCACCGTGTTCGAGGTAAAGGTGATTCGCGGAAACTCCACGACATTGAAAAAATCCGGCGAACGCAGATGATCATCGCGCTTGGCGTGGCCAGTATCAATGGAGGCCGCGTCGATGACGATATCCACCGACCCGCTGCCCCTGGCGCGATCCATGCTAAAACGCCCGCTGGTCTTGCCAAAGCGCCCATGCAGGATGGAAAAACCGAGATGGTCGATCTTGAAGTTCGGGTAGGTATGCGAGGGATCGATGGTGTAACTGTCGGCCGCGACCACCGCCGGCAGCGCCGACAAAGCCAGTAACACGGTCATGGTTTTCAGGGTTTTCAAACGTGAGATAGACATGTTTGCGCTCCTCCTTGGAGATTATCGATTGTCTTAGTAATAACCGGAACTCCCGGCGCCCGCCGCCTGCCAGGCCAGATAGATAGCGCCCAGCGCCGGCGGCAGACTCAGCAAGCCGGCGGTGACGACGCGCAGCCAGGCAGGCCGCCCAGCCGCCAAAGGGATCAGGGCCAACAGCGGCGACAGGGCCAGCAAGGGCAAGGCCGTCATCGGCAGGCGGGCATAGACACTGGCCGCCGCCCCCAGCAGGGCCAGCGGCACGGCCACCGCCATGGCGCTGGCAAAGCCGAAGCAGGCATCGTTCTCCGCCAGCCCGGGACGCCACAGGCGCACCGCCACCAGGCCCGCGACGGCCGCCGCCAGGGCAAAGGCCAATTGGCCATACAGCGCCGATGCCGCCATGATCATCGCCATCCCCGTGGCCACGGCAAAACCCATCGCCGCACCGGCAAGGCGCGCGCAGCAGCACCCCAGGCGGGCAAAGACCACCAGCACCACCGCCACATACAACGCCAGGCCAACGCCCAACAGCGCGGCCCCGCCAGGGTCCCGGCGCAGCAATACCGGCCATAACACCCACAGCAAGGCAAGCACGGCGAGCAAGACAACGACCCCCACCCTCGCCCGCCATCGCAACGGCGCCACGTCCAACAGTATCGCCAGCATCGGCAGGCCCAGGCTGGCGACGACGATCTTGCGGGTGGAGGTCAGCGGCATCAGTGCCGGGCCGATGGTCGACAACACCGCCAGCAGCAAGCCACCGGTAATGGCCAGCCCCTGCCAGCGAAGCGGTGCACGCAACAGAAGCACGGCCAGGACCAGGCTCGCCACAAAGGGGACAAGGCCTGACTGCACCGGTGGCTGAGCAAAGAACGACACCATTTACATTTCCTGGAACCGGCCCACTCCCGCCGTCCAACATTCATCACAAACAGCCAAAGGGGTAAAATCCGCTCATCTGGCACCTATCTATAGACAGCGCCTAAGTTGGCAACAAATATCCCTGCCCGTCAATAGATTATCATGATAGTCGGGAATTATTTCTTCCTCATATAAAATGCCAAGTATTTTGAAGCGGCCATTAGTCCATCAAGAGACGAAGCTCCTACGGTGAAATCCAGGAGTAGAAACACCATGAAAAAGGGCTCAAGATACCAACTGCCAAGCGGCTGCCACACGATACTCCGCCGACAGCTGGGGCCCATCGAGGTGCTGGTAGACAGGAAAACCCACCTCGATACCCAGGCGGTTTTCCGCCAACTCATTGCCTGGCACAAAAAAATCGGCGCCTAACAATAAATCTGACCGCCTGAAAGGCGGTGGTTTTAACCTTTTATCGGAACAATAAAAAATATGCGGCACTTATCAGCCCGGCAACAAGATGTTGCAACAATGCCCGATGAGGCATCCTTGAGAGAAATGCATAACCGTACTGCTCATTTCACTCTATACTATGGCTAGATGCTCCGCTCCGCGCCAGCAGGCTTCAGGCTCATCCCCAACAGCCGCTATTTAGACGAGGAACCCGCACATCGGCGAGCACCTTGCGCCGAGGCAACAAAAAACATGAAGGCCGGCAGACGAAAAACACGCACCCGCATCATTGCTCTGATTGCTTTGCTTGCACCCATGGCAAACCACGCCCTGGTGCGCGATACACAGCCCGCCCCGGCAACAACGCCATCACTCACACCGGGCAAGGACACAGGGTCCCGCACCGACATGCTGTCGCGGGTGCTCGACTACCGGGCCGACGAGCGCGCCGCGCAGCGCGCCCTGTACCTGCAGGCCGAACAGGCCCTGACGCAAGACCAGCCGACACGCTTCCGTGAACTGCTGCCCCGCTTGACGGACTACCCCCTCTACCCCTATCTGCACTATCAGGATCTCAAACACCGCCTGCACCGCGCCAGCCGCGAGGAACTCGACCGTTTTCTCGACGACTACGCCAGCCTGCCCATCGCCGACGGCCTGCGCCGCACGCTGCTCAAACGCGCGGCAAAACGGCGCGACTGGCAGACCTACCTGCACTTTTATCGCCCCACGAAAAACGTCACCCTGCAATGCCATTACCTCAACGCGCGCCTGCACAACGGCGAAACCAAGACCCTCTACGCAGACATCCAGCAGCTGTGGCTCAGCGCCCGCTCCCGCCCCAGCGAATGTGACGACGTGTTCAAACACTGGCGTGACGCCGGACAACTCAACGACGACCTGCTGTGGCAGCGCATCGAGCTGGCGCTGGGACAAGGGCGCCGTCAGCTTGCCGGCTACCTCGCCCGCCAGTTGCCGGCCCGGGAGCGCCACTGGGCGCAGCTGTGGATCGGCCTGCATCGCTACCCCGACCAGCTCCCGCGGCGCTACAAGGCGCTGCTGAAGCCTCACCCCAAGGCGCGGCCGATCCTCATGGATACCCTGCAGCGCCTGATACGCCGTAACCCGCAAAAAGCCATCACCTTCTGGCAGACCCACGCCCCGGAACTCCGCCAGAAGATCGCCCTCAGCGAAGCCGAGCAGGCCAGCCTCTACCGCCGCATTGCCGTCGCCCTGGCCCTACGCCACCAGCCAAATGCCGAAGCCTGGTTCCGGCGCATCCCGCCCCAGTATCAGACCGGCACATCACGCAGCTGGCGGGTGCGGGCCGCCATTCGCAACCAGCACTGGCAAACCGTGCAACTCGCCATCGCCGCCATGCCCGAACAACAACGGCAGACCGACCGCTGGCGCTACTGGCAGGCGCGCGCCCTGGCGCAGCTGGGCGAAGAAAAAGAAGCCCACGCGCTGCTGAGCCAACTGGCCAAACGGCGCAACTATTACGGCTTCCTGGCCGCCGACCGCCTGTCGCTGCCCTACCCCCTGCAGGCCCAGCCCTACCAGCCCAGCGCCGCGGAATTATTCGCACTGCAGGAACGGCCGGACATTCGCCGCGCCGCCGAGCTTTACCAGCTGGGCCGCCGCCTCGAGGCCCGCCGCGAATGGCGCATCGCCACGCAAAAAATGGACGAAGCCCAGCGCCTGCAGGCCGCCAAACTGGCCCAGCTGTGGGGCTGGAACGAGCAGTCCATCCTCACCATGGCCAGCACCTCCTATCGGGACGATCTGGAGCTACGTTTCCCGCTGCTGTTCAGAGAGGAAGTCCTTGCCCTGTCGGCGACCAAGGGCCTGGAAGCGGCCTGGACCTATGGCGTCATCCGCCGCGAAAGCGCCTTTGTCACCGACGCCCGCTCCTCGCGCGGAGCAACAGGCCTGATGCAGCTGATGCCGGCCACCGCCAAGCGCATCTCGCGCAGCCTGGAAGTTCGCTACCGCGGCCGCAGCACCCTGCTGCAACCGGAAACCAACCTCAAGCTGGGCACCGGCTATCTGGCCAAGATGCTGGAACGCTTCGACAACCAGACCGTACTCGCCACGGCAGCCTACAACGCCGGCGCCCGGCGGGTGAAAAAATGGCTGCCGGAAGAAACCGCCATGGATGCCGACCGCTGGATCGAAACCATACCCTACAAGGAAACCCGCGAATACGTCAGCAACGTCCTCGCCTACACCATCATTTACGCCGACCGTCTGGGCCAGCAGAACGTGCGTCTTGGCGCGCATATGGAACCGGTGCAAAGGCAGCGGTAACCCCTCAAACCACAAGCAAAGCCACCCCACCGAGTGTTGGAGCTGCACTTGGCAGCCTGCCATCGTGCCACAGGCCTGCTGCCATGGAGAACTGTCGGATTGCCTGATGGAAAAGACCGTCATGGCTGGAACATCCGGGGAATTTCACCGCCGCATAGTCTGAGCAAACAGCCAAATGGCAAATCCCAATGCCACTTCAATCTGGAAAGAGGGAAAACCCGGCAGATGTAACCTGGGTTGCAGCAGGAAACATCTGTCTATGCTTAACTTCGCAATCCAGCACCATTTCAATTTGTCTTCTACTGTGAAGTTTCGAAATCCAACGAAAAAGGATTCAGGTCATGGCTAAAGCAAATCCAGAAACTCCCCCTCTCGTAATCCGTAAGGCCCTCATGCCTTATCGTATATACCCGGAAGCCAATCGCGAAAAACAAGGAAGCGTGCCCCCCGGTTATAGTGTCGGCATAACGAAAAAAAATCATCTCGTCGCCGAAGACACGCTCAGCGACTGGCGCAGAAAAAGCGCGACAACCAGGCCCGCCCGCTACCCATCGGAACATCGCAGAGAGAGACGCCGGACAGCGAATCTGAATGTTCGCCTGCACAGACAGGGTAAAGCCCTTGGAACAACCCGCATTTGCGATGTGAATTCAAGGGGCATCGGCGTCGAGTGTGGAAAGCTGGATCTGCATGCAGGCGAAGTTGTCGAAATCGATCTGCCAGAAAATGCGCTTCCTGATGGTCTGGACTCCCACGCCTGCTGTCTCGTGATCCACACCGGAAAACAATGTGGCCTCATGCTTCTCGATCTGGAGGGTCGTTGATTGGCGGTTCCCACAAAATCGTGGATCAACGATCAAGCTTCAGGCAAGTGAATGACCAAAGGGTGCCCCTCCAGGGCACTGCGATTCCAGCCGAGATTTTTGCAAATCATCGAACTGCGTGCTCCAGCCAGATGGATTGTTCATGGACAACGACACCACCAGCAACACCGGCAGGCGGCGCCATCGACATCTCCCCCCGACAGCCACCCACCAAGCCAATTTACGAAAGGCCATAACTGAAAGAGGGCCACTCATCTGAGCAGCCCTCCGGTTTGTGGTTACACATAATGAATTTTAGTATTGCCCTGCTGTCTTGAACCTGATGTCCAAGTGGCAGCCGCTGAGATGCTTTAGGATTTCCAGGCAAGTGGACGTCACACCGCATCTACATTGTGGCCCCGAGCAGACGCTAGTTGGATCAAATGACATTTCAGGGCAACACTCAATCTTGATATTAGTCAATTATTGGATGTCTGCAAGCGATTTTTTCCGATTACTATATAAGTTCCGATTATCAATGGACATTTAAATTTCCCTCGCATTTTACAGCGTTTTTCCCCATCGCCGGCAACCACGGGAGCGCTCGGCCCACGGGTTTTCCGTATTTTCAGGCGCCACTTCAGGTCTTCTCGCCAAGTCACTCAATATACAGGCCACTCACAGCCGCGCAATCACTTCCTCCAGCCGCTTGGGCGAAACGGGACGGGAAGTCTTCAGTCCCTGAGCGAAAACCGAAACGCGATATTCCTCCAGCATCCAACGCAATTGTGTGAGGGGTTCATACCCTTCTCCATGACGTTCCTGCTGTTGGCGGTAGATGTTGAGAAATGGCTTGAGCTTTGTCATACGCTCCCCGTCCGCCGCCGGGGTCTGCTGCAGTTTCTCCACCCGCTGCTCCGCGGCGCGCAGGAATCGGCTCAGGTGCTGCAACCATTCCCAAGGGGTTTCAATGAGGAAGTGCGGATAAACCAGTGCCGCGAGCTGCTGCTGGATATCCTTCACCGCGTCCATGGCCTGAATGGGCAGCTGGCCGCGCAGGCGCTTCTGCACCGCGTGGTGGCGCCCGATGATGTCGGCGGCTAGCCGCCCCACCTCGTTGGCGACGCTCATCAGCCCGCCCTGGTGGTCCTCGATCAGCGCCTCGAAGTCGGCCTGGCGACGCACGGCGTGGCCGTCGCGGAAGAAGCAGCGGTCGATGATCAGCGCCGTGAGGTCGCCCTTGAGGGCAGCGCAGTCGTCCACGCCCACGTACTGCAGGCACAGGGCGTCGATGCCCGGCAGGTTGCGGCGCAGGTACTTGCAGGGCTTGGCCAGGGTCAGGGCCACCAGGGCGCGCAGGCCGGCGCGGTGGGCGGCCTGCGC
>DRQN01000042.1 GCA_011371455.1 Gammaproteobacteria bacterium | reverse complement strand
GTCCGAGACCTGGGTCAGGGTGACCTTGACGAATTGCAGGAAGTCGGGGCGGTCGATGATCCGGCCCTTTTGTTCCAGCTGCGCGGTGAACAGCAGGGGCTGGTTCACCGAGAGGTCGTTGGGCAGTTCGGTGTTTTTCAGGCGCAGGTCGGTGACCACCATGACGCGGTTGTCCGGGTCCAGGTCGGCGTTGATGTGCCATTCGCCGGGTGGCGGGTTTTTTACCGTGATCAGATCGTAGCGCTCGTCCTCGAACCATTCCACGCCGGCGGGCAGCTGTTGCTGGCCGAAGCGGCTGCCATCCGGGGCGGTGACGGTGGTGGACGGGCTGCCCGGCTTGCGGAAGACGAGGAAGGTGGCCTCGTGGATGCTGTTGTCGATGTTTACCTTGTTGTCCGTCAGCGGCAGGGTGTCGGCCTTGCTGACCTTTTCGAACATGCGCAGGAACAGACGCTCCAGGCCGTCGGCGGATTCGATGGTCTCGAACCAGCCGCCGGTGGCGGCGGCCAGTTGTTGCAGCAAGTCGGCGTCGGACTCGCTGGACAGGGCGATGGCGTGCACGGTGACGCCGGCCTGCTGCAGGCGCGGCAGCACGTCGTTGACGATGCGCTCGCGCGAGGCGGCGTTTTCGGCGGGGTTCTTGGCGATGTCCACCAGGCCGTCGGTGAGCAGGATCAGGCTGCGGCGGCTGGCGGCGTCGGGGCGCTTCCAGTCCCAGGTGGCGCGGCGCAGCACGTCTTCGATGTTGGTGTACAGACCCAGGGAGCTGATTTCGCCGGCGGCCTTGCGTGCGCGGTCCTTCCACGCGGCGTCCACCGGGCCGTGTTTGACCAGCATGTTGGTCCACTGGCCGAAGGTCCACACGCCGGCGCGGGTGCCCTTGGGCAGCAGCGAGGTGAACAGGCGCAGGGCCGGGCGGCGCAGGTTGTGCGGGTCGGTGCGCTTCATGCTGCCGGAGATGTCGATCAGCACGCGCACGTCGTCGACCGGCTCGGCGCTGTCCGCCGCCGCCCAGGCCGGGGTGCCGACCAGCAGCAGGCAGAGCGCCAGCAGCAGGGCCGCCAGGGCAGGGGAGTGATGGGCGTTCCGGTGCCCGGGCGCCGGAGCCAGTGGTGTCGGGTCTGTCAGCGTCATGCGCAAGTCCTTGAAAATCCGTCGGCGGCAGCAGGGTTTGCTGCGAATCCCCCAGCATTAGCGGCAAGGCGACGGGATTCTTCACCGGGGGGTAAACTTTGCGAGGGATGTCTTTACTTGCGGGGGGCGCTCGATAGGCCGGTCGCCTTCCCGGTCGGTGTCTTTTTCGGGCATTATTTCCCCGGGTATTCCCCGGCGTCATGCATAATCCCGTTTGCTCACGAACTATCCGGCTCAAATCACACTTCAAGGTACTGCATCATGGTTCAGGCGTTGCTGGTCATTCTCGTTTATGTGGTCTTTCCCCTCGGCATTCTGGTGTGGGCCTACCAGCGCTACAAGCACGGCATCAAGCCGCACATGGGCGAATACGCCCTGGTGGCCTTCGCCATCGCCATGATGCTGTTGCTGGCTTTCTCCTCCAGCTGGGACACCTCGGATCAGGACCGGCGCGACGTGCAGCAGATCGTCGACAGGTTGATCGAGCGCTACGATTTCCCCGTGCAGGCGAAATACCAGGACCGCCCGGCGGTGTTTGGCGAGGCGCAGCCGCGGCGGCTGGTGATCACCATCTATGGCGTCATCGACAGAGACGAGCAGGATCGCATCCTGGCGGTGCTGCGCAAGCTGCACCGGGAGATCGCCAGCAAGGCCATCGTGGTGCAGTTCATGCGCGAGGAGGTTTGGGAAGAGTTGCCGGACGGCTCGCGCCAGCCGCGCCGCGACCGTGAAGAGCTGATGCGCAAGGCGCGGATTGAGTAGCACCGAAGCCATAACGCTGGCGGCCGGCTGCCGCGCGGACTGCAACGGCTGCGCCCATCGCGCCTTGTCGGCACCGGCCAGCGAGGCGCAAAAGGCCGACTGGCTGGCGCGGGCGCTGTCGCCGTGGCGTGAGGTGCTGGCGCCGATGCGGGGCGTGCACGGCGCGGCCCGCTGGGGCTATCGTGAACGGGTGGCGCTGTCGGCGCAGTGGACGGCCGATGGGGATGCGCCCGGCGAATGGCGCATTGGCCTGATGCGCCGTGACCAGGTCATCGACATCCGCGACTGCCCGGTGCACAGCCCCCGCGTGCGCCAGTCCCTGGCCGCGCTGCTGCGCGTGCTGCCCCCCGCGGCGCGGTTTCCGCTCGCCTTCTATGTGCAGGCCGGCGCGCAGCTCACCCTGGTGCTGAAGACCGCGCAGGCGCCCGATACCGCTTGGCTCGATGCCGGCACCGTGCAGGCCTTGCAGCGTGCCGGTGTCGAGGGCCTGTGGCTGATGCTGTTCCCCAGCGCCGGGCGGCGCCTGTTTCACAAAAACGGCTGGCGCTTGTTGTGGGGCGAGCCGTATTCCGCGGACGAGGCGGGCATGCGCTACGGGCCCAGCGCCTTTCAGCAGTTGATCCCGGCCCTCTACGAGCAGTCCGTCGATGCCGCGCAGGCGTTTCTGGCGCCGCGCGCTGGGTCTTGCCTCGTCGACCTCTACTGCGGCAGTGGCCGGACCCTGCGCCGCTGGCAGGCGGCCGGTGCGCAGGTGCTGGGGGTGGAGATCGGCGCCGAGGCGGTGGCCTGCGCGGCGCACAATGCCCCGGGGGTGCCGGTACTGCGTGGCCCCTGTGCGCAGCGCCTGCCGCAACTGCGCGAATGGCAGGCGGCGACGGCCGGCGAGCGCCTGCTGTACGTCAACCCGCCGCGCACCGGGTTGGAGCCCGAGGTGCTCGACTGGGTGTGCGAGGACTACCGCCCGCGGCGCATGGTCTATCTGTCCTGCAGCGCCGGCACCCTGTCGCGGGATCTGCAACGGCTGTGCGCGGCCGGCTACATGGTCGAGCGGTTGCAGCCCTATGATTTCTTTCCGCAGACCTGGCACGTCGAGTGCCAGGCCCTGCTGCGGCGTGGCTGAGGCCCATGGAAGAGGACGAATAACGTGGGCAACAAAAAGGCCGGAATAAACACTCTTATTCCGGCCTTTTTGTATGGCTTTCCCGTTTAAGGGATAAAATACACCGTTTTATCCGGTGAACATGCCCAGGGCTGCCAGCACAAATAATCCAACCCAAAGTCCAATCGCAAGTTCCATGG
>DRQN01000041.1 GCA_011371455.1 Gammaproteobacteria bacterium | reverse complement strand
TGCTTACCGCCTTCAATCTTCCGCTCAAAAAGTAAGAGTAACTAGCGATGGCAAAAATCTCCACGATCAACCGCGAGCTGAAGCGCGCCCGCCTGGTGAAAAAGTATGCCGCCAAGCGCGCCGAATTGAAGGCGAAGCTGAAGGATCCTTCCCTGAGCTACGAGGAGAAGGAAGAAGTGCGTCGCAAGTTTCAGTCTTTGCCGCGCGATTCCAGCCCCTGCCGTCAGCGCAACCGCTGTCGCCAAACGGGGCGCCCACACGGTTACTACCGCAAGTTCGGTCTGAGTCGCACAAAGTTGCGCGAGGCCGCGATGCGCGGCGATATTCCTGGTCTGGTCAAGGCCAGTTGGTAAACGCTGCCGCAGGCGGCGTATTTTTAGTTAGGAGTTTCTGGCATGAGCATGACTGATCCCATTGCGGATATGTTGACCCGTGTTCGTAACGCTCTCGCAGCTGGCAAGTTGAGCGTGACGATGCCATCCTCCAAGCAGAAGGTTGCTATCGCAAATCTGCTTAAGGATGAAGGGTATATCAATGACGTATCTGTCAAGGATATCGATGGTAAGCCGGTGATGGAAGTTTCCCTCAAGTATTACGAAGGACGTCCTGTCATCGAGATGATCAAGCGCGTGAGCCGGCCTGGCCTGCGTGTTTATAAAGGCAAGGACGAGCTTCCCAGCGTGATGGGTGGCTTGGGTGTTGCCGTGGTTTCCACCTCCAAGGGTCTGATGACAGATCGCGCTGCCCGCAAGGCCGGCCATGGTGGTGAAATTCTCTGCTTTGTCGCTTAAGGGGGGTTGACGATGTCACGTGTTGCTAAAAACCCCGTTCAGCTGCCTGCTGGCGTTGAAGTCAATATCGATGGCCGGAAAATCAAGGTCAAGGGCGCCAAGGGCGAAATGAGCCATGAGGTTCACGCCGCCGTCGATGTGAATCAGGAAGACAATGTGCTGACCTTTGCGCCCCGCCATGGCGGCAAGGAGTCCGATGCACTGGCGGGCACCACCCGGGCGTTGCTCAACAATATGGTCGTAGGCGTTACCCAGGGCTTTGAGAAAAAGCTTACGCTGATTGGCGTTGGGTACCGTGCGCAGGCGCAGGGCAAGGTGCTCAATCTTTCCCTGGGTTTTTCACACCCGGTCGAATTTGCGATTCCCGAGGGTGTCAGTATCGAGACGCCGAGCCAGACCGAGGTCGTGGTGAAGGGTATCGACAAGCAGTTGGTTGGTCAGGTGGCTGCGAATATTCGCGCCTACCGTCCGCCCGAGCCATACAAAGGCAAGGGTGTGCGCTATTCCGATGAGCACGTCGTGCGCAAAGAAGCGAAGAAGAAGTAAGGGCGAAACATCATGGACAAGAAACAGAGTCGATTGCGCCGCGCTCGTCGTACGCGTGCCAAGATCAGCGGGTTGGGCGTCTACCGCCTGTGTATTCATCGCACGCCGCGACACACCTATGCCCAGGTTATTTCGCCTGATGGTGGCAAGGTGGTGGCGAGTGCTTCCACGCTGGAATCCGACGTCAAGTCAGCCCTGAAGTCTACGGGCAACATCCAGGCTGCCGAAAAGATCGGCCAGCTGATCGCGGAACGCGCCAAGGCATCCGGCATTGATAAGGTTGCGTTTGATCGTTCCGGTTTTCGGTATCATGGGCGCGTCAAGGCGCTCGCAGATGCGGCCCGTGAAAACGGTTTGCAGATCTAAGGGTTAAGGTGTCCGCATGGCAAAATTTGATGCAGCAGCAAACAGCGACGGCTTAATCGAGAAGCTTGTCGGTATTAATCGCGTCGCCAAGGTCGTCAAGGGTGGTCGTATCTTCGGCTTCACCGCCTTGACGGTGGTGGGTGACGGTGAGGGTCGCGTCGGTTTCGGTCGCGGCAAGGCGCGTGAAGTGCCGGTGGCGGTGCAGAAGGCAATGGAAGATGCCCGCAAGAACATGCGCAAGGTCGACCTCAATGGCGGCACTCTGCAGTATTCCGTTACCGGCGTGCACGGTGCGGCCAAGGTGGTCATGCTGCCGGCCTCCGAGGGTACCGGCATCATCGCTGGCGGCGCCATGCGCGCCGTATTCGAGGCGGTGGGGGTGCGCGATGTGCTGGCGAAGTGCATCGGCTCCAACAACCCGATCAACGTGGTGCGCGCGACCTTCAAGGGCCTGACCAGCATGACCACGCCTGATGCCGTCGCTGCCAAGCGCGGCAAGCGCGTCGAAGAGATTACGGAGTAAGTAAATTATGGCCGGGAAAGTCAAAGTCACTCTGGTGCGCAGCACTATCGGGCGCCTGCCTGCACACAAGGCCTGCGTCTCCGGGCTGGGCATTCGTCGTATGCACCAGACCGTCGAAGTGGAAGATACGCCGTGTAACCGGGGCATGATCAATGCGGTTTCCTACATGCTAAAGGTTGAGGAAGCATAAGATGCGTTTGAATACTCTCAAGCCTGCCGAGGGCGCGAAGAAGGCCCCGAAGCGAGTCGGGCGTGGTATCGGCTGCGGCCTCGGCAAGACCTGCGGTCGCGGCCACAAGGGTCAGAAGTCCCGCTCTGGTGGTTTTCACAAGGTGGGCTTCGAAGGCGGTCAGATGCCCTTGCAGCGTCGCTTGCCCAAGGTGGGCTTCAACTCACGCAAGGCGCGCATTACCGCCGAGGTACGTCTCGGCGAACTGGCCAAGGTCGATGGCGATACCGTTGACCTGATTGCCTTGAAGGCGGCCAACGTCATTGGTCAGCACATCAAGCGTGCCAAGGTGATTGCTTCCGGTGAAGTGAGCAAGGCCGTTACCCTGCGTGGCGTGCAGGCAACCAAAGGTGCGCGTGCGGCGATCGAAGCTGCCGGCGGCAAAGTCGAGGGTTAAGTGGGCGCCTCGCGGTCGTCTATGCTCGACGCCATGGGCTCGGGCAAGCTAACGGAACTCAAGCAGCGCCTGTGGTTTGTGTTCCTGGCCATGCTGGTGTTCCGCATCGGCTCGTTTATTCCTGTGCCGGGGATTGATCCTGCCGCGCTGGCCATCCTGTTCGATCAGCAGAAGGGCACCATTCTGGACATGTTCAACATGTTCTCCGGTGGTGCGTTGGGTCGTCTGACGCTGTTTGCCCTGGGCGTGATGCCCTATATCTCGGCCTCCATCATCATGCAGCTGTTGACGGCGGTGGTGCCGAAGTTGGAACAGCTGAAGAAGGAAGGTGAGTCCGGACGCCGCAAGATCACCCAGTACACCCGTTACGGCACGCTGGGGCTGGCGACCTTTCAGTCCATCGGTGTTGCCATCGCGCTGCAGAGCCAGCAGGTGGGTGCCTTGTCGGTGGTGCCGAATCCCGGCCCTGGTTTCGTCTTCACGGCGGTGATCAGCCTGGTCACTGGCACCATGTTCCTGATGTGGCTGGGTGAGCAGATCACCGAGCGTGGCATTGGAAACGGTATTTCACTGATCATCTTCGCTGGTATCGTTGCGGGTCTTCCTTCCGCCATCGGTGGAACCTTGGAGCTGGCGCGGATCGGTGAGTTAAGTGCCTTCCTCGTTATTGCCCTATTGGTGCTCGTTGTTTTGGTCACCGGCTTTGTGGTTTTCATGGAAAGAGGGCAGCGGCGGATTACCGTCAACTATGCCAAGCGCCAGCAGGGGCGCAAGGTGTTTGCCGCGCAGAAGAGCCATTTGCCGCTGAAGGTAAATATGGCCGGCGTTATTCCGCCGATCTTTGCTTCCAGTATCATCCTCTTCCCGGCGACGCTGGGCGGATGGTTTGGCAGTGCCGAGGGCATGGGTTGGTTGAAGGATCTCTCTTCGACGCTTTCCCCCGGACAGCCGATTTACGTGCTGCTGTATGCGTTGGCGATTATTTTCTTCTGTTTTTTTTATACGGCGTTGATGTTCAATCCCAAGGATACGGCAGACAACCTGAAGCGCTCAGGCGCGTTTATTCCCGGTATTCGTCCGGGCCAGCAAACGGCGAAATATATTGATCAAGTCATGTCCCGTCTGACCTTGGTCGGCGCCATGTACATCACCGCCGTGTGCTTGTTGCCGGAGTTCATGATCGTGTACTGGAATGTACCCTTTTACTTTGGCGGCACTTCCCTGCTGATCATCGTGGTTGTGGTCATGGATTTTATTTCGCAGATACAGGCTCACCTGATGTCGCATCAGTATGACGGCCTGATGAAAAAGGCCAACCTGAAGGGCTACGGTCGAACTGGTTTGTAAGCGGGCTCAGCGCCCTGTATTTGGAGAGAGAACGATGAAGGTTCGTGCATCGGTTAAAAAAATATGCCGCAAGTGCAAAGTGGTCCGTCGCAGGGGCGTGGTTCGGGTAATCTGCTCGGATCCCCGCCACAAGCAGCGCCAGGGCTGATCGGCACTTGATTGGCAGTTGTTGAAAGCTTAAAATAGCCGGTTTTACCGCGGCGATCGATTAGGAGAGTATTGGAATGGCGCGTATTGCGGGGATCAACGTCCCAGATCAAAAACATGCGGTCATAGCGCTGACCTCCATTTATGGCATTGGGCGTACGCGCGCGGCACAAATCTGCGCTGCTGCCAGTGTCAATACCGGTTCGAAGATCAAGGATCTGACCGAACAGGAGTTGGAAGCATTGCGTTCGGAAGTCGGCAAGTTCACCGTCGAAGGCGATCTGCGCCGGGAAGTTTCCATGAACATCAAGCGACTCATGGATATGGGTTGCACCCGGGGCATCCGTCATCGTCGCGGCCTCCCCGTGCGTGGCCAGCGGACCCGCACCAATGCGCGCACCCGCAAGGGTCCGCGCCGCATGATTCGCAAGTAATTCAACTCACACGTCTTTTTATAGGTAAGCGGAATGGCAAGTCCCCGTACAAAGAAGCGCGTCAAAAAGAATGTGGTCGACGGTGTCGCCCACATTCATGCGTCCTTCAATAACACCATCGTCACCATCACCGACCGCCAGGGCAATGCGCTTGCCTGGGCGACTGCGGGTGGCTCAGGTTTCCGTGGTTCACGCAAGAGCACACCCTTTGCGGCGCAGGTTGCCGCGGAGCGCGTTGCCGTGGTCGTCAAGGACATGGGGATGAAGAATCTTGAGGTGAACGTCAAGGGCCCGGGCCCGGGGCGCGAATCCGCCATTCGTGCGCTGAATGGCCAAGGTTTCAACATTACCAGCATTACCGATGTAACCCCTATTCCGCACAACGGTTGCCGCCCTCCCAAGCGGCGCCGTGTGTAAGTCCGGAGATTGAGATGGCAAGATATATTGGACCAAAGTGTCGCCAGTGCCGCCGTGAAGGGGCCAAGCTCTTTCTGAAGGGCGAGAAGTGCTATACCGCAAAGTGCGCCATGGAAAACCGTGCGTTTCCTCCAGGCCAGCACGGCCAGCGCCGTACACGTGTTTCTGACTATGCAAACCAGTTGCGTGAAAAGCAGAAGATGCGCCGTACTTACGGCGTCCTCGAAAAGCAGTTCCGTCTCTACTATCAGGAGTCCGACCGCCGCAAGGGCGCGACCGGTGAGAACCTGCTGCAAACCCTGGAGTCGCGTCTGGACAACGTCGTCTATCGCATGGGCTATGCCGCTTCACGCAGCGAGGCGCGTCAACTGGTTCGCCACAAGGCGATCACCGTCAACGACAAGGTCGTGACCATTCCGTCCTACCGGGTCAGCCCGTCTGACGTGGTGGCCGTCGGCGAAGGTAGTCGCAACCAGTCCCGTATCCAGAACGCCATGGACCTGGCCGCTCAGCGCGGCTTCGTCGAATGGATCGATGTCGACAGCAAGAAGCTGAGTGGTGTGTTCAAGGCCTATCCGGAGCGCTCCGAGTTGCCGTCTGACATTAATGAGCATTTGATCGTTGAGTTGTACTCCAAGTAATCAACACGCTGCAGCGCAACAACGTATCGCAAGCTTATAATAGAGGAAATTCCATGCAAGGCTCACTGTCAGATTTTTTGAAGCCGAGTATTGTCAATGTTCAGGTATTCAACAGCCGTCATGCAAAGGTGACCTTGGAGCCCCTGGAGCGCGGTTTTGGGCATACCCTGGGTAACGCCCTGCGCCGTATCCTGTTGTCTTCCATCACCGGCTGCGCCGTGGTCGAAGTCGAGATCGAAGGCGTACTGCACGAGTACAGCGCCATCGAAGGCGTGCAGGAAGACGTCATCGACATTCTGCTAAACCTGAAGGGCGTGGCTTTTCAGATGCATGCGCGGGACGAGGCCGAGCTGGTACTGGAGAAGAAGGGCGAGGGACCTGTCACTGCTGGCGATATCACTCTGGATCACGATGTGGAAGTGGTCAACCCGGATCACGTCATCGCCCACCTGACCAAGAACGGCGAGATCAAGATGAAGCTCAAGGTGCGCAGCGGCCGTGGCTACCAGCCCGCCAATCAACGCACCGAGGAAGACGAGTCCAGCGTTATTGGTCGCTTGCAGATCGATGCCTCGTTCTGTCCGGTGTCGCGCGTTTCCTACACGGTGGAGAACGCCCGCCTCGAACAGCGCACCGATCTCGACAAGCTTATCGTTGAGCTGGAAACGGACGGTTCCCTCGACCCTGAAGAGGCTATCCGTACCGCCGCCACGATTCTGCAGGACCAGCTGTCCAGCTTTGTCGACCTGCAGAGCCGTCAGGAGTCCAGCGCTACTGCCGAAGAGCCCGATGTGGACCCGATCCTGTTGCGCCCGGTCGACGACCTGGAGTTGACGGTGCGTTCCGCCAACTGCCTGAAGGCCGAGCAGATCTATTATATCGGTGACCTGATTCAGTGCACCGAAGTCGAGCTTCTAAAGACCCCCAATCTGGGCAAGAAGTCACTGACTGAAATCAAGAGCGTACTGGCGACCAAGGGTTTGTCGTTGGGTATGCGTTTGGAAAACTGGCCGCCTGCGAGTCTCAAGGACCAGCGGGAAGAGGGCTGATCCTTCGGGGTTGGTCAGCCACACAAGGTTTATTAAGGAAGTTGTCATGCGCCACCGTCAATCAGGTCGACAGTTAAATCGAAACAGCAGTCACCGCAAAGCCATGTTCAAGAATATGGCCTGTGCGCTGTTTCGTCATGAAATCATTAAAACCACCCTGCCCAAAGCGAAGGAATTACGTGGTGTTGCCGAGCCGTTGATCACGCGCGCCAAGAACGATTCCCTGGCCAATCGTCGCCTGGTCTTCGACCGCATCCGTGACAAGGAAATGGTCGGCAAGCTGTTCGCCGAGATCGCGCCGCGCTACAAAGAGCGTCCCGGCGGTTACATTCGCATCCTCAAGTGTGGCTATCGCGTCGGCGACAATGCGCCGATGGCATATGTCGAGCTGGTCGACCGTCCCCAGGAGCAGGAGGTAGAAGAGGACGTGGAAGAGGTAGAGGTGGAGGAAACCGGCAAGGAATAATTCGTCCTGCCATGCATCTTAAAGAACCGGGCTTTGCCCGGTTTTTTTTGCGCTGAAATATTCACCTGAACCCACGGATTCAGGACTAACCCATTCATTCATGGGGTTGCTGCTGCGCCGACTTCAATGCAGTCATAGAAAAATTTGATTCTGTTGGCTGGTTTTATTCCCCATAATCAGCTTTGTGTTTTACAGATCCTTACCCGTCGATCCGACAATAACACTAAACACAGGGTAAGCAGGAGGAGACGTATGACCTTTGAAAGTTTTGTCGAGGCTCAGTCGGTATTGCTGTGGTCCACCTTTGCCATTGCCCTGGTGCTGGGCGCGGTCGTCAACAAGACTAATTTCTGCACCATGGGCGCGGTGTCCGACTGGGTCAATATGGGCGATCTGGGGCGCTTTCGCGCCTGGTTGCTGGCGGCGACCGTGGCCCTGGTCGGCGTCATCGTGCTGGAAGGCGTGGGCCTGGTGAAGGCGGATGCGGCCTTTCCGCCCTATCGTGCGCCCATGCTGATCTGGGCAGAGAATCTGCTAGGCGGCGTCATGTTCGGCATCGGCATGACCCTGGCGAGTGGATGCGGCAACAAGACCCTGATCCGCATCGGTGGGGGCAATCTCAAGTCCATCATGGTGCTGCTGATCATCGGCGTGATTGCCTATTTCATGATCAATCCATTCCCGGACTCCGACCAGACCCTGATGTCGCTGTTGTTTTTCGACTGGATTCGCCCCCTGGCGGTGGATCTGGGCAGTGCCCAGGATCTTGGTACCCTGGTCAGTCCGGATCATGCGGTGATGGCGCGGTTGATCATTGGCGGCGTTATCGCTGCCGCGCTATTGGTGTTTATCTTCAAATCGGCCGACTTTCGCAAGAGCTTCGACAACCTGTTTGCCGGCGTCATGGTGGGCCTGACCGTGCTCGGTGCCTGGTACGTGACCAGCAACATCAACCTGGATGTGGATGGCGACATCTACTCGCTGCGCGAATTTGCCCAGCAGTGGGATTTCCTGGCGGAGTCCGATGAAGGGAAACCAGCGGATACCCGGCCTCTCAGCCCGCAGTCTTTTACCTTTATTAATCCCATGGGCCAGACCCTGGGCTACGCCTCCGCCGGTTTCAGTCGCGCCTATCTGACCTTTGGCGTCATGGCCCTGTTTGGCGTGATCGTCGGTTCGTTTCTCTGGTCCCTGGTGTCGCGCAGTTTCCGCTTCGAATGGTTCGCCTCCGGCAAGGATTTCCTCAACCACTTCATCGGTGCCATCCTGATGGGCTTTGGCGGCGTACTGGCCATGGGCTGCTCCGTCGGCCAGGGTATCACGGGTTTCTCCACCCTGGCCATCGGCTCTTTCATCGCCCTGGTTTCCATCGTCTTCGGTAGCGCGCTGACCATGAAGATTCAGTACTACAAGCTGGTCTATGAAGAGGAAGCCAGCTTTTTCAAGGCGTTGGTGACTTCCCTGGTGGACATGAAGCTGCTGCCGGCGGGCCTGCGCAGGCTCGATGCCGTGTAGCCCTTTCACGGCAAAGCGGCCGTGGACGTGCCTGCGGCCTTTATATTCCCGTGTCCTCAGGTCCTCTTCCTCTTGTCATTCAGCCCGATTCGGGTATGATTGCAGTCCCTTTTTTCGGGCCGTTAGCTCAGTTGGTAGAGCACCGGACTTTTAATCCGTTGGTCCTGCGTTCGAGTCGCAGACGGCCCACCATTTTTCCCGCCAAGATCGCTCCCAGAGCAGCCAATCCGCATGTCAGTCATCAAGCAGGAAGCCGCACGCCGGCGTAGTTTTGCCATCATATCGCACCCCGATGCGGGCAAGACGACACTGACGGAAAAGCTGCTGCTGTTCGGGCGCGCGATCCAGATGGCCGGCACCGTCAAGGGGCGCAAGGCCGCTCGTCATGCCACCTCCGACTGGATGGCGCTGGAGCAGCAGCGCGGCATCTCGGTGACCTCATCGGTGATGCAGTTTCCGTACGGCGGCTGCATCATCAATCTGCTCGACACGCCGGGCCACGAAGATTTTTCTGAAGATACCTACCGCACCCTTACCGCGGCCGATTCGGCGCTGATGGTGATCGACTGCGCCAAGGGTGTCGAGCAGCGCACCATCAAACTGATGGAAGTCTGCCGCCTGCGCGATACGCCCATCATCAGTTTTATCAACAAGCTCGACCGCGAGGGCCGCGACCCACTGGAACTGCTCGACGAAGTCGAGGAGATCCTCGAGATCCGCTGTGCGCCCATGACCTGGCCCATCGGCATGGGCAAGGCCTTCAAGGGCGTGTTCGACCTCTACAGCGACACCATTCATCTGTACAGCCCCAGCCATGGCGGCAAGATCCAGCAGGGCGAGGTCATCGAGGGCCTGGACAACCCGCGCCTGGATGAGTTGTTTGGCGGCATGGCCGGGGAGTTGCGTGAAGAGGTGGAGCTGGTGCGCGGCGCCAGCCATGAATTCGATCTGAATGCCTATCTGGCCGGTGAGCTGACGCCGGTCTACTTCGGTTCCGCCATCAACAACTTCGGTGTGCGTGAGCTGCTGGAGGCGCTGGTCGACTTCGCGCCGTCACCGCCGCCGCGCAAGACCCAGACCCGCAATGTCGCGCCCGACGAGGAAAAATTCACCGGCTTCGTGTTCAAGATCCAGGCCAATATGGACCCCTCGCACCGCGACCGCGTCGCCTTCCTGCGTATCTGTTCCGGGCAGTACAGCCAGGGCATGAAGGTGCACCATGTGCGTGCCGGTCGTGATGTGAAGATCCCCAACGCCATCACCTTCATGGCCGCCGACCGCGAGCATGTCGAGAATGCCTATTCCGGCGACATCATCGGCCTGCACAACCACGGCACGATCCAGATCGGCGACACCTTCACCCAGGGCGAAGCGTTGAAATTCACCGGCATCCCGCATTTCGCGCCGGAGCTGTTTCGCCGCGCGCGCCTGCGTGACCCGCTGCGCATGAAGGCTCTGCAAAAGGGCCTGCAGGAGCTGTGCGAAGAGGGCGCCTCGCAGCTGTTTCGGCCGCTCAACAGCAACGACCTCATCGTCGGCGCCGTCGGCGTGCTGCAGTTCGACGTGGTCGCCCACCGCCTGCTGCATGAATACAAGGTGGAGTGCCTGTTCGAGACCGTCAACGTGGCGACGGCACGCTGGGTGGCGTGTGCGGACGAAAAGAAACTCGACGAATTCAAAAAGAAGGCCCACGACAACCTGGCCCTGGACGGCGATGGCAAGCTGACCTACATTGCGCCGACGCGCATCAACCTCGAGCTGACCATGGAGCGCTGGCCCGAGATCGAATTCCATTCGACGCGCGAGCATTGAGCGCGGATTACCCGTTCCGGGCCAGGCGCACACCGGGCATCTTTCGGGCCGGCATGATCGACACCACAGACGAAGCCGCAGCCCGGGTTCCGCCGGGTTGATGTTGGCGCTGCGAATGGGCGGTCAGGGGGCGCATTGGGGAAAATGGCGTGTGTCCAGGGGCGGATCGGGCTGGGAGTGGCATGATCCGCTGGTGCGGCACCATCGTTTTGTCATAGAGGTGGCCTGCAATGAGCGAAAACCCCGATGTCTGTCACAAGCCCCTGGCGATCATCCATTTCCCGCCGTGCGCAGGCTGGCGATTGCCGGCCAATCCTGTTAGCGTCTAACGCTTGGCGTAAATCATGCATAATGCCGCTGACCCGGCTGCCGTGACAATGCTCCATGGGATAAAAAACCGACCTGAGATGACGATTTGTTTCTGCGATGACTTTCCGGAACCCCGCCGTGGCCGGCTGGCAGGCTGACTGGCTGCCCCGGCTGGCGGTGCTGGCGCAGGACCGGCGCCTGGCGGCGCTGGTCACGTTGCTGCTGGTGGTGCTGCTGGCAAAGGCCCTGGCCGGCCTGACCTGGACCCTGTTGCCGTCATCCGAGGCGGAGACGGACGGCGCGTTGCTGCCCGGGGCCGTGCCGGTACGGGCCCGCCCGGCCTCGGCCAAGGTATCGGCCTCCAGCATCGAGCGCCTGCACCTGTTCGGCGAGGCTGCAAAGGCCGTACCCAAGCCGGCGCCCAAGGTGGTGGATGCCCCGGATACGCGCCTCAACCTGAAGCTGCGCGGTGTGTTGGCATCGAGCAATCCAGCCATCGCGCGCGCCATCATCGCCGACGGCAAGGGCCAGGAAGACGCCTATGCGGTGGATGACAAGCTGCCGGGTAATGCCGTGCTGAAGGAAATCCATGCCGACCGTATCCTCCTGGAGTACCGCGGACAGCTGGAGACCCTGCGTCTTCCCAAGGAGGCGAGTGCCCAGGCGAGCACCCGCTCCGTGAACGGCGGGAGACGAAATGGCCGTTCGGCGGCCGCCATCTCGGCCAGCAGCGCGGACACCGGTGTCCTGTTGCGCCAGTACCGCGATGCCTTGAGCACCGATCCACAGAGCGTCATGGACCTGGTGCGTGCCGAGCCGGTGCGCGACCGCGCCACCGGCAAGCTCAAGGGCTACCGCATCCGCCCCGGCCGGGACCGCCAGCTGTTGTCACGCTTCGGCCTGCGCGCCGGCGATGTGGTGACCGCCATCAACGGTATCCCCATGGACAACCCGCTGAAGGCCCTGGAATTGATGCGCGACGTCTCCAATCTGTCGCAGATCAGCCTGGAGGTGGAGCGCAATGGCAGCCCGCAGAGCTTTTCATTTCAAATCGAGTAACACGGACTACAATGGCCGCATGCGGCCGAGGGACAGACTGTAATCATGACTTTGCATCGACATTGCCGGACCCGTCGCCAACGCTCGTGGGGTCCGATTCCGGCGCTTGCCGTCCTGCTGCTGTGTGCCCTGCTCACCCAGCCGGCGATGGCCGCCAAGCAACGGAACATGCTCAATTTCAAGGGCGCCGACATCAATGCGGTGATCAGCGCGGTGGCCGAGGTCACCGGCAAGAACTTCATCATCGATCCACGCGTCAAGGGCAAGGTGACGCTGATCTCCAATCGCCCCATGAGCGAAAAGGAGATCTACCAGGTCTTCCTGTCGATCCTCGAGGTGCATGGCTACTCGGCGGTGCCCAGCGGCGAGGCGATCAAGATCGTTCCCGACGCCGACGCCAAACACAGCGGCATGCCCACCGCCAGCCAGCGCCACCCGGGCAAGGGCGACGAGTCCGTCACCCGTGTGGTGCAGATCGAGCACGTCACCGCCGCGCAGCTGGTGCCCATCCTGCGGCCGCTGGTGCCGCCGCAGGGGCACCTGGCGGCCTATCCGCCCAGCAATGTACTGATCATCTCCGACCGCGCCGCCAACATCGAGCGGTTGGTAAAGATCATCCAACGCATCGACCAGCCCAGCAGCGGCGAGATCGAATACATCCAGCTGCAGCACGCCGTGGCGGCGGATCTGGTGCGTGTGCTCACTTCCCTGCAGCAGCAGGGCGCAAAACAGAACCCCAAGGCCAGTAAGCCCATGCTGGTGGCGGATGAGCGCACCAACAGCATCCTCATCGGCGGCGACCGCACCACCCGCCTGCAGCTGCGCGCCATCATCTCCCATCTCGACACCCCCTCGGAGACCAGCGGCGACACCCACGTGGTGTACTTGCGCTACGCCAAGGCCAAGGACCTGGTGACGGTGCTTACCGGCGTTGGCAAGGCGAAGAAAAAGGGGGGCAAGGTCAAGGTGCCGGCGGCGGCGCGCAACCAGGCCTTCGATATCCAGGCCGATGAAAGCACCAATGCCCTGGTGATCACCGCCACGCCGACGGTATACCGCTCGCTGGCCGCGGTGATTCGTCAGCTCGACATACGCCGCGCCCAGGTGCTGGTGGAGGCGGTGATCGCCGAGGTCTCCTCGGACCGCGCTGCCGAGCTGGGCATACAGTGGCTGCTCGACGGTTCGGGGAGCAACCTGCCCGTTGGCGCGATCAACTTCGGTGGCAGCGGCACCAGTATTTCCAGTCTTGCCAGCGCTGCACTCTCTGCCTCCGGCAACCCGCTCGCCGCCGTCGGCGCCATCGGCACCGGCATGACCGTGGGCGCCGGCCGCTTCAACAGCAACAGCTTCAATTTCGCTGCCCTGGTGCGCGCCCTGGAAGGCGATGGCGCCACCAATATTCTGTCCACACCGAACCTGGTGACCATGGACAACGAAGAGGCGGAGATCTTCGTCGGCCAGGAACTGTCCATCCCCACCGGCGCCTACGCCAGTACCGGCACCACCACGACCACGGTCAATCCCTTCACCACCTTCGAGCGCAAGCAGGTGGGTATCCGCCTCAAGGTCAAGCCGCAGATCAACGAGGGCAACGCCATTCGCCTCGATATCGAACAGAAGGTCGACGGCATTGCCGCGGGCTCTGCCGGCAAGGGCGACGTGGTGACCAACGAGCGTTCCATCACCACCAGCGTGCTGGTGGATGACGGCGCGGCGCTGGTGCTGGGCGGACTGATCGAGGACCGGGTGGTGGAAAACGAACAGAAGGTGCCAGGGCTCGGCGACATCCCCTTCCTCGGCGCGCTGTTCCGTTACAAATCGGTGCAGAAAGTGAAGATCAACCTGATGGTATTCATGCGTCCGACCATCCTGCGCACCAAGCAGGACAACCTCGGCCTGACACGTAACAAGTACGACTTCATCCGAAATCGCCAACTGGACCTGCTCGATGAAGGCGTCGGCCTGCTGTCTGGTGAGGAACACCCGACCCTGCCCTCCGGGCATGATTTTCTCGATATTCCCGCGCCCTTCGAGGAGGCGCCCCCGGCGAAGGGAAAGGCAGGCAAGGGCGGCGGCATAACGGAAGATAGCCGGCCAGAGGGCGGGCAGTAAACGATGGCCGAACGGGTGGACACGCTGGCCGACGAGGAAATGGCCGGTGCAGACCTGGATCAGGTGCACGATGCCCAGGGCCTGCCCTTCGCCTTCGCCAAGCGCAACGGGGTGATGGTGGGCGAAGCGCATACGGACCATGCCGTGGTGCTGGCGCGTCCCGGTGTCAGCAGTGTGACCCTCGCCGAGGTGCGGCGCTTTCTCGGCCTGCCGGTGCGCATCAAGATGATCGACATGGACGAATTCGATGCCCGCCTGCAGCAATCCTACGAGCAGCACTCCGGCCAGGCCATGCAGATGATGGACGATCTCGACGAAGAGGCGGACCTGTTCCAGGTGGCGCAGGATCTTCCCGAGCCCGAGGATCTGCTGGAAAGCGAAGACGATGCACCCATCATCCGTCTCATCAACGCCCTGCTCACCCAGGCCATCAAGGAAGAGGCCTCGGACATCCACATCGAGCCCTACGAGACCCGGCTGGTGGTGCGCTTCCGCGTCGATGGCGTACTGCGCGAGGTATTGACCCCGCGCCGCGTACTGGCGCCGCTGCTGGTATCACGAATCAAGGTTATGTCGAAGCTGGATATTGCCGAGAAGCGTCTGCCGCAGGATGGACGCATCTCCCTGCGCGTGGCCGGCCGCGCGGTGGACGTGCGTGTCTCCACCATTCCCACCGGGCAGGGTGAGCGAGTGGTGATGCGCCTGCTCGACAAGCAGGCCGGCCGCCTCGATCTTTCCCACCTGGGGATGGATGAGAAAACGCACAAAGTGATGGATCACATCATTCATCGTCCGCACGGCATACTTCTGGTTACGGGCCCGACCGGCTCCGGCAAGACCACCACCCTGTACGCGGCGCTGACACAGCTCAACGACCACAAACGCAACATCATGACCGTCGAGGACCCGGTGGAATACGACCTCGAAGGCGTCAGCCAGACCAACGTCAACATGAAGGTCGACATGACCTTCGCGCGCGGCCTGCGCGCCATCTTGCGCCAGGACCCGGACGTGGTGATGATCGGCGAGATCCGTGACCTGGAGACGGCGGAGATCGCCGTGCAGTCGTCGCTGACCGGCCACCTGGTGCTGTCGACCCTGCACACCAACAGCGCCGTCGGCGCCGTGACCCGCCTGCGCGACATGGGCGTGGAACCCTTTCTGCTGTCGTCCACCCTGCTCGGCGTGCTGGCGCAGCGCCTGGTGCGCCTGCTGTGCAATGAATGCAAGACTCCCTACACCGCCGGCGCGGTGGACTGTGAGCGCTTTGGCTTCGACGTCGACAACCCGCCGACCTTTTACAAGGCCAACGGCTGCAAGCACTGCAACTTTCTCGGCTACCGCGGCCGCAGTGGCATCTATGAGCTGGTGGAGATCGACGACACCCTGCGCGGCATGATTCATGATGGCGCCAGCGAACTCGACATTGAAACCTATGCGCGCAAATTCAGCCCCGGCATCCGCCAGGACGGCCTGCGCCGCATCCTCGCCGGTGAGACATCGGTGGAAGAGGTGCTGCGCGTGACCCAGGAAGACTGATGAGAATAGTGCTTAGTGCTGAGTGTTTGGTGCAGAGTGGTTTCGCCGCCGCTGTTTTCTCTGCACTCAGCACTCAGCACTCAGCACTCTATTACCATGCCCGCATTTGAATACACCGCCCTGGACCCCCGCGGCCGCGAGCGCAAGGGCGTGCTGGAAGGCGACGCCGCACGGCAGATCCGCCAGCAACTGCGCGAGCAGGGGCTGACGCCGCTCTCCGTGGAGGCCGTGCGCGTGCGCGAGGCGCGCAGCCGCAAGGCCCTGTTCCAGCGCGGCATCAGCCCCACCGACCTGGCTCTCATTACCCGCCAGTGGGCGACCCTGGTGCGCTCCGGCCTGCCGGTGGACGAGGCGCTGCTGACGGTCTCCAAGCAGACCGAAAAGGCGCGTCTGAAGAGCATGATGGCGGCGGTGCGCTCGCGGGTGCTGGAGGGCCATACCCTGGCGGTGGCGCTGGGCGATTTCCCGCATGTCTTTTCCGACCTGTTTCGCGCCACGGTGGCGGCGGGCGAGCAGTCCGGCCATCTCGACGTGGTGCTGGAACGCCTCGCCGACTACACCGAGGCGCGCCAGCAGTTGTCGCAAAAGATGATGCTGGCGCTGATCTATCCGGCCTTGCTGACCCTGGTGGCGATCGCCGTGGTCATCCTGCTGCTGACTTTCGTCGTGCCGCAGGTGGTGCAGGTGTTCGACAACATCGACCAGGAGCTGCCGGCGCTGACCCGCGGCCTGATCGCCAGCAGCGAGTTTCTGCAGGCCTACGGTCTCGCCATCTTCCTGTTGCTGGTGGTGTTGGGGGTGGGCTTTGCCTATCTGTTGCGCATCCATGCCTTCAAGCGCGGTTTTCACAGCCTGCTGCTGAAGATGCCGCTGATCTCGCGTCTGGTGCGCGGCATGGATACGGCGCGCTTTGCGCGCACCTTCAGCATCCTGGTGGCCAGCGGCGTGCCGGTGCTGGAGGGCATGCGCATCTCCGCCACGGTGATGAGCAATCTGCCCATGCGCGAGGCGGTGGAAGATGCCGCACGGCGCGTGCGCGAGGGTACGGGCATTCACGCGGCGTTGGAATCCTGCGG
The DNA here is from genome assembly GCA_011371455.1 of Gammaproteobacteria bacterium. Lineage (GTDB taxonomy): Bacteria > Pseudomonadota > Gammaproteobacteria > SZUA-152 > SZUA-152 > DRQN01. The sequence goes on along the minus strand of DRQN01000041.1, from coordinate 9,026 downwards.
CTATTTCCCACCCATGACCGTGCATCTCATCGCCAGTGGCGAGTCCAGCGGCAACCTGGAAGAAATGCTGGAGCGCGCCGCCAGCGGCCAGGAGCGGGAAATGGAAACCCTCGTCTCCGGCCTCATGGGCCTGTTCGAACCCATCCTCATCCTCGCCATGGGCGGCATCGTGCTGGTCATCGTGCTGGCGATTTTGCTGCCGATCTTCGATCTCAATCAGTTGGTGCAATAGGCAGTAGAGACTGGTGCGATAGATCAGGTAGAAATAATGGGCGCCCATAAAAAAGCCCCGCATAAAGGATGCGGGGCCAAGAGGAGTGGTGGAGGGGATCCACCTTGGGGGGTATCCCTACCGAGTCGATCCGCGGGGGAGTCTCAGTAGGTGATATCACCGATTCCGGAGGGAGGGAGGGGTAGTGATCCGCCGCCACCAAAGGTGTTGGCAAATCAGACTCAACTCCAGAATCTGAAAAGGATTTTACGGCCGATAACCTTAACGATTCCTGAAGATGCGCAATAAATACATGTTTATGTTTCGTTCAGGTTTGCGGGGTCTGCGGGCGTAGGGAAGTCGATGCGGATCGCCAGTCCGCCAAGCACTGATTCACCCAGGCCGATAGTGGCATTGTGGCCCTCGATGATGCGCTGCACGATGGACATGCCCAGGCCGCTGCCCGGCGCCTGGGCGGTGCTGCCACGGTAGAAGCGTTCCATGACCTTGCTGCGTTCTTCGACGGGGATGCCGGGGCCGCTGTCGCTGATTGTCAGGCGGGTGGCTTCCTGGTCGCAGTCGATCTTGATGCAGACACTGCCCTCTGCGGGGGTGTAGCGGATGGCGTTATCGATCAGATTGCGCAGCATGATGTAGAGCGCGGCCTCGTTGCCCGTCATCTGGCCGTCGCAGTTGGCCTCCAGTGAGAGTTCGATGCGCTTCTGCTGCGCGGCATTGGCCTGTTCGGCGAGGGTTTCCCGGCAGATGTCGCCAAGCTTGAGTGGCGCGGTCTCCTGCAGGGCGTCCGCCGGGTCGAGACGCGCCAGGGTGAGCAGCTGCTCGACCAGGTGAGTGGCGCGATCGACGCCCTGGATGATGTGGCGCAGGGCGCGCTGGCGGACCGCTTCCTCGCTGGCGGCCAGGGCGACCTGTGCCTGCACTTTCAGGGCCGCCAGCGGGGTGCGCAGTTCGTGGGCGGCGTCGGCGGTGAAGCGCCGTTCGTTGTCGAAGGCGTGCTGCAGCTGGCCGAACAGCAGGTTGAGGGATTCGACCAGGGGGCGGCTCTCGTCGGGGATGTCTTGCAGCGGCAGCGGTTTTAACTGGCCGGGCTCAAGGTTGCGCACGTTCTCCGCCAGACGCAGCAGCGGACGCATGGCGTGGGTGATGCCGTACCAGATGAGCAGGGCCAGCACCGGCAGGCTGAGCAGCACCGGGGTGAGCAGGCGATTGCTGATGGCGCCGATCAGTTCGTTGCGGATTTCAAGGCTCTGCCCCACCAGGATGCGTATGCCGCTGGGTTCGCCGGTGAGTGAAAACACGCGCCACAGACCGCCATCGATGAGCTGGTTGCTGAAGCCGGCCTCCTTGTCCGAGAGGGGCTGGTGGGTGGGGGCGTTACCGGAGTGCAGGGCGAGGTGTTTGTCGCTGGTCCAGACCTGGAAGGCGAGCTTGTCCTCGTATTCATGGCCGGGACCACTGGTATCGGCATAGGGGATTTCGATCGACTCCGTGAAGCCGTCGCCGCCGACCATGCTTTGATAAATCTGCTGTTCGGCCAGCTCATGTTCGCTCATGGCCAGCAGGGCGCGCGCGGATTGTGCCAGATGGGCGTCGAACAGTTCTTCGATCTCATGGCGGGAGTCGAAGTAGACCACCAGTGCGGTGATCAGCCAGCTGAAGGCGACCACCGACAGCAGGGTGGCCAGCAGGCGGCGCCGAATGGACAGGTTGCCGGAGCGGGTGGAGAGCGTCATGCCGGTTTGTCGATGATGTAACCGACGCCGCGCAGGGTGCGTATCAGCCCGCTGCCGAGTTTCTTGCGCAGGTGATGGATGTAGACCTCCACGGCATTGCTTTCGACCTCTTCTCCCCAGGCGTACAGCCCTTCTTCCAGCTGCCGGCGGGACAGTACCCGGCCGCGGCTCTCCAGCAGCAGCTGCAGGATGGCGAACTCGCGCCGTGACAGCTTGACCGGTTGCCCGTCGAGGGTGACGGCATGGGCGGCGGGGTCCAGGGTCAGGTTGTTGTGCGTGATGAGCGGATTGGCGCGGCCGTGGTGGCGGCGCGTCAGGGCGCGGATGCGGGCGTTGAGTTCGTCCAGATCGAAGGGTTTGATCATGTAGTCGTCGGCACCGGCATCCAGGCCGGTGACGCGGTCGGAGACGGTGTCCCGCGCGGTGAGGATCAGCACCGGCAGCCCGCTGTCCTGGGCAGAGAACTGCCGGTTGCGCAGACGCTTGAGAATCTCGAGTCCGGAGCGGTCGGGCAGGCCGAGGTCGAGAATCATCACTTCATATGTCTCGGTGCGCAGCGCCGATTCGGCGGACTCGCCGTTTTCCATCCAGTCCACGGCATAGCCGGCCTGGCTCAGGCCGGCCTGGATACCGTCGCCGAGCAGCTTGTCATCTTCTACCAGTAACAGGCGCATGGGGTTGTGGCTGCCTTGCTTGGGTCGCTTGGGGAGGATAAATGCCAGCAGCCAGACTAGCAGCCAGGGTGCTTTCGTCAAGGGTGGTACGGCAAGTGGTTAGCGGCAAGGGGTTGTCCTGCGCCGCTGTGGACGGCCTCCGCTGGGGTGTGGCGTAAGTCGATGTGAATGAACGATTTGCCTGTTGCCGGTGCAGCATAATCGATCACTTATATGCTGAACTTCTGTTTGTTGTGGTGAAACTGTTGGTGTAAAATCGCCCTCCAGGTTGCTCCATAACTGTTGCCATAAACAGTCGGCGGGCTCCCTCGTTCGGGCAGCACCCCGGCTTTTTCTGCATGCTCTGTCCTGTGGCGCCGGTGTAGTTTGCAAGTGGATTCGCTGTGCGACCCCACGCCCGTGTGATGTTGCGCCGGTATGTTGTCGGTGCGTAACGTAGCTCGTCGTGGAGGGGCTAGTGGTATCAAAAGGCCAGGGATTGCACTCGCGCTCTTCAGTGGTACTGGACAAGGTGCTTGCCTTGCTCGGTGATCTGCGCGCAACCACAGCCGGGTGTATCATTCACGGCCACATCGAGCAGATGCTCGGCGAAATGGTGGCCGACCATCACAAGACCGAAGAGGCCTATGCCAGCTTCCTGAGCATGCTGCTGGAGGCCTGCCTGTCGCAGATTCCAGCAGAAAATCCTCTCCATACCCATTTGCGCCTGCTGCAGATGCGTCTCATGCCGCCCCTGTCGGTGTCCGAGTTGGGTGCGCTGAACCGTTGTATCGAGGCGGTCTCGGACGAAATGCTCAATACCTCCCCGCTGCGCGGCAGTGATCTGGCTCCGGCCCTGCGTCCCTTGCTGACGCGTTTCGGCGTGTTGGAGGGAGGCTCGGCGGTAACGTCGCCACCGGCGGCGAAGGCCGAACCTCACCAGACGCAGGCGGAGCAGCGCGTCAATGCCGCCTACCGCGCCCATCTCGATGAAAAGCGCGAGGCCATGCAGCGCCTGCAGAGCGATTTTGTCGAGCAGATGGACGAGGCGGTGGCGGAATACGATGCCTTTGGCGAGTTGCTCGACAGTGCCCTGAACGTGATGCGCAAGGCCGGCGATGTCGAAGAGCTGGAAAAGCGCCGCCTGGAGATTATCCAGGCACTGGAGCAGATTCGTAGCGGGCACGACGCATTGGCAGAGAAGTTTTCCCGCGCCCAGGAATACCTTGGCCTCATCGAAGACGACAACCAGCAGCTCAGCGACGAACTGGACCGCGTACGCCTGCTGAGTCTCACCGATGAACTCACCGGCCTGCCCAACCGGCGTGCCTTCATGCGCCGCCTGGAGGATGAAGTCAGCCGGGTACAGCGTCACGGTGCGCCGCTGTCGCTGGTGATCATGGACCTGGATTTCTTCAAGAAGATCAATGACCTGCGTGGCCACGCGGCGGGCGACGCGGTGCTGTGCCATTACGCCAAGGGGGTGTTGTCCATCTTCCGTCACCACGACCTGGTGGCGCGCTACGGTGGCGAGGAGTTTGCCGTGCTGCTGCCCAATACCGACCAGACAGGCGTGCTGCGCGCGCTGGAAAAGGTGCGCCGGCGTCTCACGGACCTTGCCGCCCAGCTGAACGAGGAGGGTGGCGTGTTACTGCCGACCTTCTCCGCCGGTGTGGCGGAGTATAGTTCCGGCGAGACCGCGCACAGCTTCATCGAGCGTGCCGATGCCGCCCTGTATACGGCCAAGCGCAATGGCCGTGACCGGGTCGAGGTGCACACCGGCGATGGTATCGCCGAGGCGCGCGGCGGCCCGCGGGTGCCGGGTTGAGTTCCCTGCGTAGCGCCGTGCCTGCGCGGCATCCTCTACCCGCGGCCATCCCGCTGCGGTAGTCTTTCCACATGGATATTTTCACCCTTTCCGCCCGCGTGGGAGAGGCGCTGCTGGCCCGTGGCTGGCAGCTGGCCACTGCCGAGTCCTGCACCGGCGGCGCGATCGCGGCGGCCATCACCGATATCGCTGGCAGCTCGCATTGGTTCGATCGCGGCTTCGTCACCTATTCCAACCAGGCCAAGCAGGACATGCTGGGCGTGCGCGCTGCCACGCTGGAAACCGTCGGCGCCGTCAGCGAAGCCACGGTGGTCGAGATGGCCAGTGGCGCGCTGGCGCGGAGCCAGGCGCAGCTGACGCTGGCCGTGAGCGGCATCGCCGGCCCCGGCGGCGGCAGCGTCGAAAAACCCGTCGGCACCGTGTGCCTGGCCTGGGCAGTCGAAGGCGAACCGCCGCTGGTGCGCACCGAGCACTTCGCCGGCGACCGCGCCGCCGTGCGCGCGCAGACCGTCGAGCATGCCCTGCAAGGGGTGCTGGACATGCTCGTCCAATCCGATGTCAGCGCCTGAGCGTGAACACGAATCTCCGGCCGAGCGCCTGTTCTTCGCTCTGTGGCCGGATGATGCGCTGCGCCGGCAACTGACGCAGTGTCGCGACGCCCTGGCGGCCCGTGCCGGCGGGCGGCCGGTGTCGGCCGAAAACCTCCATCTCACCCTGGCCTTCCTCGGCCGCACCGACGGCCGCCAGCGTGCCTGCGTCGAGGCCATGGCCGACGCCCTTCACTGTCCCCCCTTTGCGCTACTGCTGAACCGGTCCGGCTACTGGCCCCGCCCCCGGGTGCTGTGGATCGGCCCGGCGGTAATGCCCGAGGCGCTGATTCGCCTGGCGGCGGCCTTGCGCAGTGGCGCCGAAGGCTGCGGCCTGAAGCTGGACGCGAGCCCCTACCGCGCCCACATTACCCTGCTGCGCAAGTTGGCGCGGCCGGCGCAGGCTGCGGCCTGCCCGCCATTGAACTGGCCGGTGGATCGCTTCGTGCTGGTGCGTTCCCGCACGCTGCCAGAGGGGGTGGAATATGAAGTGGTCAGGGAGTGGGGTTTGGGCAGGGGCTGAATCCTTATGCAAGGGAGTGAAACGCCCAACCTGCAAAGGCCTCGACCTCGTCCCGGTTCAGCAGGATCAGCGGGCGGGCCCTGGGGTTCATGCTGTGATCCGCCGTGGTGTCCACCGACAGGCGTTGCAGCAGGTAGCCGATCAGCGCGCGCCGCACGGGGATCTCGATCCGGCCGTCCTGGCTTTGATAATCCAGCAGCAGGCTGGCCCGCTGACGGGCGCCGAGGCCGGGGTGGGGGCTCAGTTGCAGGGTAATGATTTCGGTCCAGTCTTCGTCGTATTGGGCGCTGGATTCGGCGGGCTCGTTGACCATCCTGGCGTCGGCCAGGCGCGACAACACGAAATCACGGAAGTCATAACTCTCTTCGTTATAGGCGCGCAGGTGCCAGCGGGTGCCGGTGTCGACCAGGGCGTGGGGTTCGATGATACGTTGCTGGCTGCTGTCCTGCGCTGACAGTGAGTGGTAGCTCACCTGCAGCTTGTTGCGCTGCTTGATGGCGCGCAGGGCCTGGGCCAGCACGCGGCGCCCGGGCAGGCGTTGCGGCAGGGGCAGGCTGTCGACGGGGACGCCGAAGATGGGCCGGTTGCCGTAGGGGCCGCTGGCGGCGGCCAGGTTGGCGGCGAGCATGGGCAAGACCCGCGCCGGTGTCAGGTCGGCGAAGAGGGGCTGGAAGTCTTCACTGGGGACGAAGCCGAACACGTTGTGGCGGTAGTGCAGATTGTCGCCGCTCAGCTGGCCGTAGAGCTTCAGGTCCTTGGTGGCGGCGGCGTCGGAGATGCCAAAGGCGCGCGCCACGTCGCTGCGTGTGACCACGCCGGTGTAGTAGGCCATGATCTCGATGTACTGGAGCCGCTGCCGGGTTCCCCATTTGATGTCGCCGATCAGCTTGTGCATTTCATCCCTGCTTTGGGTGCTGGCTATTGGGTTTTCGGCAAGTATAGGTGATTGGCTGTTGCATCTCAATACAAAATATTACGTGATAAAAAATATCGATAGAATAAAAAGTATTGACTCGTTGGAAAGTAGCAACTACAGTCTGTCCCAGTAGCGCAGCCGGCCTTTAGGTAATGACGGCGGCGGCATTGAACCGAAACGTACGACCAAGGAGATCGACATGGCGGCAGACGACAAACAAAAGGCCCTGAATGCGGCGCTGAGCCAGATTGAAAAGCAGTTCGGCAAGGGCTCGGTGATGCGCATGGGCGACGCCAGCGCGGCGCGTGACATCGATGCGGTGTCCACCGGCTCGCTGGGGCTGGATATCATTCTCGGCATCGGCGGCCTGCCGCGTGGCCGGGTGGTGGAGATCTACGGGCCGGAGTCTTCGGGCAAGACCACGCTGACCCTGCACGTGATCGCGGAGATGCAGAAGCTGGGCGGCACGGCTGCCTTCGTCGATGCCGAGCATGCGCTCGACCCCGGCTATGCCGAGAAGCTGGGTGTGAATGTGGACGATCTGCTGGTCTCGCAGCCGGACACCGGCGAGCAGGCGCTGGAGATCACCGACATGCTGGTGCGCTCCGGTGCGGTGGATATCGTGGTGGTGGACTCCGTCGCCGCGCTGACGCCGAAGGCCGAGATCGAGGGCGACATGGGCGATCACCACGTCGGCCTGCAGGCGCGGCTGATGTCGCAGGCGCTGCGCAAGCTCACCGCCAACATCAAGCGCACCAATACCATGGTGATCTTCATCAACCAGATCCGCATGAAGATCGGCGTCATGTTCGGCAATCCCGAAACCACCACCGGCGGTAATGCGCTGAAGTTCTACTCGTCCGTGCGTCTGGACATCCGCCGCATCGGCGCGCTGAAGAAGGGCGACGAGGTGTATGGCAACGAGACCCGCGTCAAGGTGGTAAAGAACAAGGTGGCGCCGCCCTTCAAGAAGACCGAGTTCGATATCCTGTTCGGCGAGGGCATCTCGCGCGAGAGCGAGATCATCGGTCTCGGCGTGCAGGAAGGCATCATCGACAAGAGCGGCGCCTGGTACAGCTATAACGGCGATCGCATCGGCCAGGGCAAGGACAATGTACGCAGCTTCCTCAAGGAGAATCCGCAGATCGCGGAGGAGATCGAGGCCAAGGTGCGCGCCAAGCTGCTGCCCGGCGTGGGCGAGGCGAAGGCCGACGCGACGGTGGAAGCCGAGGCATAGTCGCCGGGATGGCTGCGGACGACACCGCAACGGCGATGTGCGGCGAGAGGGGGGTGATGGCCGATGGGCGGCCGTCGTCCCGCGCCGAATCGCACAAGGCCTTGCGCAAGAAGGCCATGGACCTGCTGGCGCGGCGCGAGCACTGCGTCGCCGAGCTGCGTCGCAAACTGCAATCCCATGCCGACGGCCGCGGCAAGGCGCAAGACCTGGATGCGGCGGCCATCGACGAGGTGCTGGCCGCGTTACAAAAGGATGGCCTGTTGAGCGACGAGCGCTTCACCGAGGCCTTCGTGCGCTATCGTCGCAATAACGGTTATGGTCCGCAGCGTATTCAGGCAGAATTGCGCGAGCGCGGCGTGAGTGAGAAAATAGCCGCCATCTACCTCGACTTCAGCGATCCTCAGTGGTTTGAGCGGGCATCAAGCGTACGCAACAAGCGCTTTGGAGAAGGCAAGCCGAAGGATTTCAAAGAGCGGGCCCGTCAGGCCCGTTTTCTTCAGTACCGGGGATTTACTTCCGACCAGGCCCGACGGGCGCTGGACGGCGATCTCGTTGACTGACCATTCGTGGCTTGCCGAGCGGGTTATCGAATAAATGGTTGGCCAGCCGGTTTTTCTATCCATCGACACAAGAACAAGATGACAAGCGCAGAAATTCGACAGCTGTTCCTCGACTACTTCCAGCAGCGCGGCCACCAGATCGTGCCCGGCAGCTCGCTGGTGCCGGCCAACGACCCCACCCTGCTGTTCACCAACGCCGGCATGGTGCAGTTCAAGGAGGTGTTCACCGGCCAGGAGCAGCGCCCCTACAAACGCGCCGCCAGCGCCCAGCGCTGCGTGCGCGCCGGTGGCAAGCACAACGACCTGGAAAACGTCGGCTATACCGCGCGCCATCACACTTTCTTCGAGATGCTGGGCAACTTCAGCTTCGGCGACTATTTCAAGCGCGAGGCCATTCAATATGCCTGGGAATTCCTCACCGAGGTGGCCAGGCTGCCGCCGGAGCGCCTGTGGATCACGGTCTATGCCGATGACGACGAGGCCGCCGACATCTGGCTCAAGGAGATCGGCGTCTCCGCCGAGCGCTTTTCCCGTATCGGCGACAAGCCCGGCGGCAAGCGCTACGAGAGCGACAACTTCTGGTCCATGGGCGACACCGGCCCCTGCGGCCCCTGCTCGGAAGTCTTCTACGACCACGGCGAGGACGTGGCCGGCGGCCCGCCCGGCACCCCCGAGGAAGACGGCGACCGCTACATCGAGATCTGGAACCTGGTGTTCATGCAATACGACCGCGACGCCGCGGGCAACATGAACCCGC
>DRQN01000040.1 GCA_011371455.1 Gammaproteobacteria bacterium | reverse complement strand
GCCGCTTTCCGCGCGTGGTGCGCGACCTGGCGCGCAGCCTGAAGAAGGAAGTCAGCCTGGAGATGCAGGGCGAGGAGACCGACCTGGACAAGAACCTGGTGGAGGCCCTGGCCGATCCCCTGGTGCACCTGGTGCGCAATGCCGTCGATCACGGCATCGAATCGCCGGAGGATCGCGTCAAGGCCGGCAAGCCGCGCACCGGCACGGTGGTGCTGAGCGCCGAACAGGAAGGCGACCACATCGCCCTGACGATTCAGGACGATGGCAAGGGCATGGACCCCGACGTGCTGCGCAAGGCGGCGGTGAGCAAGGGACTGATGGATGAAGAGGCCGCCGCGCGGCTGGAAGACCGCGACTGTTACAACCTGATTTTCGCCCCCGGTTTCTCCACCAAGGCGGAGATCTCCGATGTTTCCGGGCGCGGCGTGGGCATGGACGTGGTGAAGACCCGCATCGAACAATTGAACGGCACCGTGGTGATCGATTCGGAACTGGGCCGCGGCAGCATCATCAATATCCAGGTGCCGCTGACCCTGGCCATCATGCCCACACTCATGGTTATGCTGGAGGATCAGATCTTTGCCCTGCCGCTGGCCAGCGTGAATGAAATCTTCCATCTCGACCTGACCCGCACCAATGTGGTCGATGGTCAATTGGTGGTGGTGGTGCGCGACAAGGCCCTGCCGCTGTTCTATCTGCGCCGCTGGCTGGTGGCTGGCGCGGGCTACGAGGAATTGCCGAAGGAAGGGCATGTCGTGGTGGTGAGCATCGGCGCCCAGCGTGTCGGTTTCGTTGTCGATCAGCTGATCGGCCAGGAAGAAGTCGTCATCAAACCCCTCGGGGCCTTGCTGCACGGTATGAAGGGACTGGCCGGCGCGACCATCACCGGTGACGGGCGCATCTCGCTGATACTCGATATTCCGGGGTTGATGCAGAGCTACGCCCGCCGGCTGTAGGCGGTGCATCATGTCCATCCGCGTCCTGGTGGTGGACGACTCACGCTTCTTTCGCCGCCGCGTCAGTGAAATGCTGGCGTCCGACCCGCAGCTCAAGGTGGTCGGCTGCGCGGAAAATGGCGAACAGGCGGTGCAGATGGCCCAGCGCCTGCGACCCGACATCATCACCATGGACGTGGAGATGCCGGTCATGGACGGCATTACCGCGACGCGCAAGATCATGGCCAGCCGGCCCACGGCCATTCTGATGTTTTCCTCCCTGACCACCGAGGGCGCCCGCGCCACGCTGGATGCGTTGGATGCAGGCGCCGCCGATTTTCTGCCGAAACGCTTCGAGGATATTTCGCGTGATCGCGACGAGGCCCGGCGTGTTCTGTGTGAACGGGTGCGGGCGGTGGGCAGCCAGCGGCTGCCGCGTTCGAGCCTGGCGAAGACAGCGACTGCACGCACGCGAACGGCGACGGCAAATACCGTTGCCGAAGTCTCCAGGCGGCGTGCGGCGGCCGGCGCCGATGTTCCGCCGGGCCGCATCAGGCTGGTCGCCATCGGCACCTCGACCGGTGGCCCGGTGGCGCTGCAACAGGTGCTGTCGCAATTGGCGGCGGACTTTCCGGCGCCGCTGCTGTTGATCCAGCACATGCCGGGCAGTTTCACCACCGCCTTTGCCCAGCGCCTCGACAGAACCTGCGCCATCCGCGTGCGCGAGGCGGTGGATGGCGACCGCCTGGAGCCGGGGCTGGCATTGCTGGCGCCAGGAGGTAAACAAATGACGTTAGAGGGCAGGGCGGGGCAGATGCGCATTCGCATCAGCGAGCCCGAGCCGGGGCAGAATTACAAGCCCAGCGTCGACGTGACCTTCACTTCCATTGCCCGCCAGATGGCGGGGCAGGCGCTGGCGGTGGTATTGACCGGCATGGGCGCCGATGGCCGTGAGGGCGCCCGGCTGATGAAGCAGGGCGGTTCGAGGGTGTGGGCCCAGGACGAGGCCACCTCGGTGGTCTATGGCATGCCGGCGGCGGTGGTCGATGCCGGCATTGCCGAACAGGTGCTGCCGCTGGAGCAGATCGGCCACGCGCTGGCACGGATAAGATAAACGTGACTGTTTACCACAGAGGCGCGGCGTACACGGAGGATGGCCCTGGCGAAAGAATGATGCTCTGTGTGCTCCGTGGCGGACTGAATAGTGACAGATAAACAATGGATATACTGACCCTCCTTGGTTTGATCATCGGCTTTGGCGCCATTCTCGGCGGCCAGGTGCTGGAAGGCGGTCACGTCACCTCGCTGATCAATGGCCCGGCGATCTTGATCGTCCTGGGCGGCACGATGGGCGCGGTGATGATCCAGTCGCCGCTGCGGGTGTTCATGCATTCGCTGAAGATGGCCCTGTGGGTATTCGTTCCCCCCAAGCTGCAGGGGCAGGAGGCGATCGCCAAGATCCTCGAGTGGAGCAACATCGCCCGCAAGGAGGGTCTGCTGGGGCTGGAGGACATCGCCGAAAACGAGACCGACACCTTCGCTCAAAAAGGCCTGCAATTACTGGTCGATGGCAGCGAGCCGGAGGTGATCCGCCGCGTCATGGAGGTAGAGCTGGACGCCAAGGAACATCTCGGCGTACAGGCGGCCAAGGTGTTCGAGGGCATGGGCGGCTACAGCCCGACCATCGGCATCATCGGCGCGGTAATGGGGTTGATCCATGTGATGCAGAATCTTGCCGACCCGTCCAAGCTGGGCAGCGGTATCGCCACCGCCTTCGTCGCCACCATCTACGGCGTCGGCCTCGCCAACCTGCTGTTCCTGCCCATCGCCGGCAAGCTCAAGGCACAGGTGCACGCCCAGTCGCAGCTGCACGAAATGATGATCGAGGGCGTGATCTCCATCGCCGAGGGTGAGAATCCGCGCAATATCGAAACCAAGCTGCAGGGCTTCATCGACTAGGTGGTGAACGGTCATGGCGCGCAGAAAAAAGCAGGAAGAACACGAGAACCATGAGCGCTGGCTGGTCTCCTATGCCGATTTCATCACCCTGCTGTTCGCCTTCTTCGTCGTCATGTATTCCATCTCGGCGGTCAACGAAGGCAAATACCGGGTGCTGTCCGATTCCATTTCCGCCGCCTTCGACCCGACCCGTGACGGCCTGCCGATAAAACTCAGCAGCCCCCTGCGTCCGCCGGTGGTGGAACGCAGCATGCTCACCAACCGGGTGACCCCGGCCAGCCCGGAGAATCAGTACCCCAGCGTGGAGACCGGGCCGCAGCCGACGCGCGAGGACCGCATCAACCTGAGCAGGATTTCCCGGGCGGTGGAGCGCAGCCTGGCGCCGCTCATCGACCAGGACCTGATCAAGGTCACCAACAACGACCTGTGGGTGGAGATCGAGATCAAGTCCAGCATCCTGTTCAAGAGCGGCAGCGCCAGGCTGTCGCGGCAGGCGCGCCAGGTGTTACAGAAGATCGCCAGGATACTGGCGAAGTTTCCCAATCACATTCAGGTGGAAGGCTTTACCGACAACGTGCCGATCCGCACCGCGACCTATCCGTCTAACTGGGAATTGTCGGCCGCGCGGGCCGCCAGTGTGGTGCATCTGTTTACCCAGTCCGGCATTCCGCCCAAGCATCTGTCGGCGATCGGCTATGCCGAATTCAAGCCCATCGCCAGCAACGAGACCGCCGAGGGCCGGCAGAAGAACCGCCGTATCAACATCATCGTTCAGTCCGACGCCATTGCCCGCCGCACCAACCGCACCGAGCAGCTGGAGGAGTCCCTGGCCGGCAAGCGCAAGGCAGCCGCGGCGGAGACGCCCGAGCGGCAGCAGGGCAGTGGTTTTGCGCCGCCGATACACCTGCTGCCGCCCACCCGTACGGCGCCGCCCGGGGGCGGGCAACAATGAAGGCGTGGGCGGTGGCCAACCAGAAGGGCGGTGTTGGCAAGACCACCACGGCGGTCAACCTGGGGGGCGTGCTGGCGCGCGAAGGGCACCGCACCCTGTTGCTGGATATGGACCCGCACGGTTCCATGTCGGCCTACTTCGGCCTCGATCCCGATGCGCAGGAACACAGCCTGTATCAGCTGTTTCAGGCCAGGAAGTCAGGGCAGGCGCTGTCGCCCGCGCGGGTGGTGTGTTCCACCGGTTTCGATAACCTGGACATGATTCCCGCCGCCACGGCGATGGCGACCCTGGATCGTCAGCTGGGCGCCGCCGACGGCATGGGGCTGGTGGTCGCCCAGGCCCTGCAGGGCCTGGGCGACCGCTATGAATTCGTGCTCATCGACTGCCCGCCGCAGCTCGGTGTGCTGATGATCAACGCGCTGGCGGCCTGCCAGCATCTGATCATCCCGGTGCAGACGGAATTCCTTGCCGTGAAGGGGCTGGAGCGCATGTTGCGCACCCTGGAGATGATCCAGCGCGCGCGCCACAAAGTGCCGGCCTACACCATCCTGCCCACCATGTACGACCCGCGCACCCGCGCTTCCACCGGTACCCTGCGCCTGCTGCGTGAGCGTTTCGCCGAGCATCTGTGGCGCTCGGTGATCCCCGTCGATACCTTGTTCCGCGAGGCCAGCCGCCTGGGCGTGCCGCTCACCCTCAAGGCGCCGAGAGATCGCGGCTCCGTGGCCTATGCCGGGCTGATGCAGGACCTGCTGGCCGGTGATCAGGCGTCCAGGGCCGGGCCGGCGCCGGTGTCCGTGCTGCGCTGATGGCCGACAAGCGCCCCGACCCGTCCGCCCTCGCCGAGCCCCACGAGGCGCTGGGTTTTTACCTGGATTCCCTGCTGACGGACCCGCCGCCGGAGGAAAAGGGGCCGGTGGAACAGGAGGCAACAGCAGCGGAAAAAGCGCCCACGCCCTCAGCAACGACCGCCGCATTTCCCGGCGCGCCGGCGAAACCTGCGACCGCCGTTCCACCGGCGCCGAAGGCGGCAGCGGAGCCGCCCGTGGCGGACCTGCGCCCGTTTGCCGAACCCGAGCGGACACTGCCGCTGCTCGCCGCGCCGTCCCTGTTTCCCCAGCTGCGCCTGGACGCCCCCGAGGCAGGGACGGCAGAGGACGCGCCCGGGGAAAGCACTGCCAAGGCCCCGTGCCGCGAGACTGCCCCGCCGTCGCCCCCTCCACTGGCCGAGCCCGCTCCACGGCCCGCGCCGCCCATGACGTCTGCCGCCGAGGAGGCCGCGCCGCAACCCCGCCGCCGGCGTGCAGCGCCGCAAGGGGCGCCGGACTGGGCCGGGGACGACTTCCAGTGCCTGACCTTCACGGTGGCCGGCCTGACCCTGGCCGCGCCGCTGGAGCGGCTCAACGGCATCGTCCAATGGCCGGGCGAACTCACCGGATTGCCGGGTTACGCCGACTGGTTCATGGGCCTGCTGCCCAACCGTGGCCAGAACGTGCGCGTCATCGACACCGCGCAGATCGTCATGCCCGACGGCCGCATGCCCGACAGCCGCCCGGTACTGGAGCGGGTGCGCTTCGTGGTGCTCATCGACGACGGCCGCTGGGGCCTGGCCGCCGACGCCATCGCCCAGGTATTGACGCTGTCGCGCGATGGCGTGCGCTGGCGCGGCGAGGGCGGCAAACGCCCCTGGCTGGCGGGCACCGCCGTGGCACAGATGTGCGCCGTGCTGGACATCGACAATCTCAGCGAACAGCTGGCCGAAGGCCTGAAGGTCGATGCGTAGTGGATGGTGCTAGCCAAGGGGCAGAGGTGCAGAGGCGCAAGAAAAAGTGACGGAAGAAGGAGGGACCGGGACGATCTTCAGCCATCCCCTGCGAACCCGGCGTCTTGGCGGGAGTGAATTTCCTTCGCAGGATTTTCCCGCGCCACCGCTGGCGAGGAAATGGTACGAAACGTGCTTCGACTACAGAGCGCAGACAATGTGACGATACATTGACAGATCGCATTGCCAACCAGACACAGGATAGAGGTCAATGAACACATCAGTGAACAGTGCCAGTAGCGCCGGGGTCGAGCAGGAACTGCGTTGGGTCACCTTCCGGCTGGAGAACGAAAAATACGGCATCAACGTCATGCAGGTGCAGGAAGTGCTGCGTGTGTCGGAGATCGCCCCGGTGCCGGGCGCGCCCGATTATGTGCTGGGCATCATCAACCTGCGCGGCAACGTGGTGACGGTCATCGACACCCGCAAGCGTTTCGGCCTGACGCCGAAGGAGATGGACGACGCCACGCGCATCGTCATCATCGAGTCCGACGAACAGGTGGTGGGTATCCTCGTCGACAGCGTCGCCGAGGTGGTGGACCTGCGCGTTTCCGAAATGGAGGCCGCACCCAATGTCGGCACCGAGGAGAGCGCCAAGTTCATCCAGGGTGTGGCCAGCCACGATGACGAACTGCTGATCCTGGTGGACCTCAACCGCCTGCTCACCGATGAAGAGTGGGCCGAGATGATGCTCTGATCCGTTGTCGGATCGGGGGCGGGAGGAGAGAACATGCTGAATGTCTCGTTTGACGTGTTTGCCATTGCCGGGCTGGTGACGGCCCTGGTGGCGCTGGTGTTTGCCCATGCGGCCAATGGCCGGCTGCGCGCGCGGCTGGAGAAACAGCAGGATGTCCTCAAGGCCCTGCAGGCCGACGTGGCCGCCATGTGTGCCGGCGCCGTCAAGGTCGGCGAACGCCTGGCGCAACAGGAGCAGCGCCTGCAGGCCCTCGGCCGCCGTCAGGATGAGCTGGAATTACACGAGCCCTCCGGCGACAACTACCGCCATGCCGCCCGCCTGATGGGCAAGGGCGCCGAGCTGGAAGAGGTGATGGAAGACTGCGGCCTGGCGCGCGGCGAGGCCGAATTGCT
>DRQN01000039.1 GCA_011371455.1 Gammaproteobacteria bacterium | reverse complement strand
AGCCCGTGAGCATCAACTGGAACCAAACGACAAAAGCCGAGGTAGAGGTCAATGGATTGGTGCCTGTTTATGGCCTGAACATGAAGGTGGCAACGACATATTCATACCAGAAGGCCAAAAACGCCAAGCTCAAGCTGTTCAACTTGTCGATTTCCGAGGGCCCCCTGAAGAAGATGCTGAACGGCAATGCCAATGCCGCACGCAACTACCTTGCCGATGAAGGCAAAGATGGACGGATCGTCTCAGAGGTCTGGATCGTGATCGAAGCCGAGCTGGCAGAACAATTCGATACTGCCGAGTCAATATCGGTTTCGGAAATCGCAAGTGGCCTGGGCGTCACCGCCAGAGGGGGAAGGTACGGTACGCAGGAAATCACGCTTTCGGCCGGTTCTGTCTTCGCCTACAAACTCCACAAGGTGAAAGACTGGAGTCGAGGCAGGAAACAAATCGAGGACATGGAAGCCGATTACAAGGGCATGGGATAAACCCGGTACACGACCCGGGTCATGATTTCACTTTGCCCGAAATGGAATCGGGCGTCCTTCCCCCGTATCGTGGCAATGGAAGCCACTGCTTCGAAACGGCTTCCGGTTGTCATGGTGCACACCCAGTGATTAATGAAAAAAAGGAAACTATCGACATGCGCATCATAAAATACACAGGAATCTTGTTCTTTTTACTTGCCGGCAGCGCCTATGGCTTTACCTGCCCCACGCCTCCGCCTGGGGCCGGTACGCCCG
Organism: Gammaproteobacteria bacterium; assembly: GCA_011371455.1. Lineage (GTDB taxonomy): Bacteria > Pseudomonadota > Gammaproteobacteria > SZUA-152 > SZUA-152 > DRQN01. The sequence continues at coordinate 11,814 of DRQN01000039.1, read as the reverse complement.
ATGCGGCAAGGTGCAACAATGCGGAATTTCAGAGTTGCGGGATCACGGTCAACGGCATCGACCGGCATTTCTGCATTCATGTGCCAAGCGACGGGCCGGCCGCGATAAAACAAAACATGCCCGTCGTCTTCGCCTTTCATGGCGGGGGTGGTGATGCCTCGGTACAAACGGCCATCTGGGACAAGCACACCGAGCAGGGCATGGTGATCGTCTCCCCCTCCGCCCTGGTGAGCAACCAGAGGGGCGAATGCAAGCCTGCCTGGCGGCATATCGGCCAAAGTGCGCCCACCTGGGCGGATCTGGCGGCGGCGGATACCTGTGGCACGCCCACCGGCCCGGCGATCCCACCGAAATATACCGGCCTTCCCTACCAGAGCGGCGGAAACTGGTCGGACGACCTGAACTTTGTGCAGCAGATGGTGGCGGCAATCAATGCCGACCCCCAGATCAGCCCCACCGGCTATTTCGCCACGGGTTTTTCCAACGGTGCAGGGATGGTCTACCAATTGTTTATCACACAGGGTTCCGCCGATACCTTTGATGGCTTTGCAACGGTATCCAATATAATGAATCAAGCGAAAATCGACGCCCAGGCGGCTGCCGGTGGCGGCGCGGGATTTTCACCCAATACCGCCACCAAAAAACCGTTTATGTTCATCATGGGCACCAATGACAAGGTAAATTCACCGACGATGAGCATCCTTCAATCCACTGAACCGGGGCAGCCCTGCAACGGACTGGCCACGACGCTCGACGTGATCCAGTGCTGGCGCTCCATCCCTACCTATGGTCCGGGCAGCGGCAAACATACTATGCTGACACCGCGCTCGATCACCACCCGCTGGCTGGTGAATCACAACAACAGCCTGCGGCGTGATATCGAAAGCCTCTACCCGGATCTGGGGCACGGTGACGCCCCGCCCGGAGAATCCGACCAAACCATCGTGGTGCGACAGGATTTTATAAAAAAACCCCGTAGTGACGATTCAGCGCCCGTTGCCGTTCTCACCATCATCGATGGAGAGCACAACTGGCCTGGCAGCCGTGGCGGCTATCCCCCCTGTGGTGGCAACTGTGACATCGAGGCCACGGAGGTGATCCTGCAATTCTGGCGCGCCAATGCGGGTTTTGTGAGTCGTTGGAAATAGCAAAAGCAGGGACAGGGGTTGCGGGCAGGTTTCAGGATGACGAGCCAGCCCAAAACCCCTTTCCCGTGTAAGCGATACCGCCGGGACCGCTGTCTGGCGGCATCGTCATGCCGGAAGGAAATTGCGCCAGGGGGTGATTTTCCTTCTCTGATCGAAAAGCAACCGGCCTGAAACAACTGATGGCCGGTATTCTTGATGTCCTACCAATACCTGGACGAAAGCCAGGGGAATATGTCATTCCGCCTTTTGCTGGGCGATCTCACGGCGGACGTCGTCCATGTCCAGCGCCTTGACCTCTTCCAGCAGCTTCGCCAGCGCGCTCTCCGGCAGCACGCCGGGCTGGGCGAAGACCACGATCTGTTCGCGGAACACCATCAGGGTGGGAATCGAGCGGATCTGGAAATGGGCCGCCAGTTCCTGCTCTTCCTCGGTGTTGACCTTGACGAAGGCGGCGCTGTCCTTGTGGGTCTCGGCGGCGGCCTCGAAGATGGGTGCAAAGGACTGGCACGGGCCGCACCACGGCGCCCAGAAGTCGACCACCACGATGTCGTTGTTGTCGATGATGTCGGCGAAATTCTCTTTTGTTGCTTCCATGACCATGCTGCGGCCCTCTATATTAGATATTAATGAATCACTAATATATTGTCCCTGGCGGAAATATCAAGGCCGCAGCGCGCCATGCCACACCCGCGCGACCGCCAACAGCACGAACAGCAGCGCCAGCACCGGCAGCCAATCCCCGGTTCGGACGTACAGTGTCGGCACCCTTTCTACCGGCAGGGTCGCCAGCAGGATGCGGTCGTTGGCTTCGAAGTGGCTCAGGCTGGCGCGGCTGCGCCCGTAGGCGTCGAAGGCGCCACTGGTGGCCCAGCGCACCGGCCGCAACACGGAGAAGCCGCCCTCGATGCCGCGGATGCTGGCCATCTGCGTGTGGTAGGGGTCGATGCCCCGCCAGTCACTGGAGGGCACTACCACCAGCCCGGCACCGAGGCGGGCATGGCGCAGCCCCAGGGCGGGGAAGTCATAGTCGTAGCAGATGGCGCCCGCGACCCGGGCGTAGGGGCGGTCCAGCACGCGCAGGGGCGCGCTGCCCTTGATGGAGCCCTCGCCGGGCACGGGGTGGTGCTTGAAGTAGGTCTCGGCGATGCCGCCTTCGCTGGTGACCCAGACATACTTGTTCTCGAACTTCGCCATGCCCTCCAGTGGCACGATGTAGGCCATGACGATATCCACGCCGAGACGCTGCGCCAGCCCGGTGCCGCGCCGCAGAAAGGCGCTTTCCCCGGCGGCATGGACCACCGTGGCCCCTTCGTTCCACACCACCAGCCGCGCGCCTCGTTGCGCCGCCTGGCGGGTGCGGGCAAAGAGTTCGTCGGTGCCGGCGCGGAGGGTTTCCACGGGCGGTATGCCCTCCGCGCCCAGCGCCAGGTCACTCACCACGCCGGCCACCGTGACTTGGGGGCCGGGCAATGGCTGGTGCAGGCGGTAACTGCCCCAGATATGCGCGAGCAACACCATCAGGGCGATGGCCAGTCCGCTGCGCCACCAGCGGCTCGGCCGGGCGTCGGCGATGACTACCGCCAGCCAGGCCGCCACCAGCGACAGCAACAGCGCCGGCCCCGCCAGGCCCACCAGAGCGGTGGTCTGCAACAACGGCAGATTATCGACCTGGGTATTGGCCAGCGCACCCCACGAGCCGAATTCCGACCAGCGCCAGCCCAGCCATTCGAGGGTGATCACCAGCGCCGGAAACAACAGCAGCCCCCAGCCATCACCCAGCCGCCGGCGCAACCCTTCGAAGGCCAGGTAGGCCAGCCAGCTTCCCAATGCCAGCGGCACGGAAAACAGCGCCGCCATCGGCCAGGGTATGGGTTCCGTGATCATCTTGAGGATTTGCAGGAACACGCCCAGCTGCAGGGCGGCGAGCAGCCACAGCCGGGCGCGCCAGCCGTGGGTGCTGCGCAGATAGAGCAGAAATGGCACCGGCATCACCCAGGCCAGCCAGCCGACGTTCCAGCGCATGCCCACCAGGGCGGTGAAGGCGATGCCCAGCAGCAGCCACTGACGGGGCGTCAGGCGATTCATCGATGCCACGCGCGCCTGCCCGGCCCCGGGCGACGCACCTTGCAGCGGTGGATTGTCCATTGACCTCATGATGTCCCTCCTTGTATATGACGGGCGCCCGCCCATACCAGTGCCAGCTGCTGGCGGTACAGGGGGGCAATGGCGGCGGGGTCGTGGCGGCCCACGCACAGCGGCACGCCGAAAAAAAGGGACGACAGGGCCAGCGTCAGGCTGCGGATGTCGCTGGAAGATGGCAGCTCGCCACGGTCGATGGCGATCTGCAGGAAGCGCGGCAGGATGGCGTCCAGGCCCTCGCTGGGCAGGTTCTCGACGCCGGGCAGGTCGGGAAAGCGCAGCAGGCGCTCCGCCCTGCCGACACCGGGCAGGACCAGGTCTTTGGGCATGCGCGCCTGGTGGGCGATGACCTCCAGCATGATGTCGATGCCCGAGGCGACGTCCCGCGCGGTGCGCGCGAAGATCTCGCCGATCGCCTCCAGGCCGCTGTCCCGCCTCTGCGCGGCCTGATTGGCATGCCAGGCCATCTCGATGGTCCACAGCTGGATGAAATAGGTCAGCAGGTCGGATTTGGCGGGAAAGTGCTTGAAGAAGGTGACTTCGCTGATCTCCACCTCGGCGCACAGCTCCCTGACGGGGATCTGGTCGATGCCACGCGGGCCGAGGCGCGACAGCAGCGCATCCAGCAGGGCCAGACGGATGCGCGCGCGCTTGCGCTCGCGCAGGGGCAGGTCTTCGAAACGCAGGCGGGTGTCGCTGGGCATGGAAAAAGATTAGCCCTGTAAATTAATTAAGTAAACCTAATTTTTATGGCGTACGCACACCGAAGGAGCGCTGGCGGCAGGATTCGGCGCAGCGGTGTCGTCTCGGCGGGTTCAGGTATGGGCGGTGACGTGCGGCATGTTGTAGGCCATGCCGGGGTCGACGGGGACAGGGAGGATCTCGAAGGTCAATTCGGCCAGGTCGCCCATTACGTAGGTGGGCGGGGCGCCGATGCCGGCCACGGTGCCGGGGTTGACGAAGACGGTGGTAGCGCCGGTGACGGTGTCGATGGTATCGATCTCGGCACGGTGGTCGTGGCCGCAGCAGACCAGATCCCAGTCGCCGGTGACGCCCATGGCGCGGGCGTAGTGCGGGTAGTGAACGATGAAGATGCGCTTGCCGGCCAATTCGATGCCCACGTCCTGGCCATGGTAGCTGACCACCGAGTCCGGCTCGTTGGCGAGCAGGCCCATGTTGTAGAGGTCGCCGCTGTTGTTGCCGTGGATCACGTGCACCGGCAGGCCGTATTTCTGCAGCACGCGCAGGGTGGTGGGCGCCACCACGTCACCACAGTGCAGCACCGCCTCGGCACCGCGCTGCCTGGCGTCCTTGACGGCGATCTCCAGCAGACGCCGGTTGTCGTGGCTATCGGAAACGATACAGACTTTCATGCGAAGACCCTTCGAAGAACCGAAAAACGGCGGTAGGCAAGCTGCACCCACCACCGTTGCTTCCGTCTCAGAAACAGGGTTTCTCGGGGGACGTCTTGAAGCGCTCCACGGAAGCCTGGATTTCAGCCTTGGCCTCGTCGGTACCCACCCAACCGTCGATCTTCACCCATTTGTTGCTTTCCAGATCCTTGTAGTGCTCAAAGAAGTGGGCGATCTGGTCCAGCAGCAGGGGGGACAGGTCTTCCAGTTTTTCCACGTCACGGTACTGCACCGCCAGCTTGTCCACCGGCACGGCGAGGATCTTGGCATCGATACCGGATTCGTCAGTCATCTTCAACATGCCCACCGGACGACAGCGGATCACCGAGCCGCTGATCAGCGGCGTGGGGGTAACCACCAGCACGTCCACCGGATCACCGTCTTCGGACAGGGTGTGGGGCACGTAACCATAGTTGCAGGGGTAGAACATGGCCGTGTTCATGAAACGATCCACGAACATGGCGCCGGTATCCTTGTCGACCTCGTATTTCACCGGGTCGCTGTGGGACGGAATTTCAATGATGACATTGATGTCGTTGGGTACATCTTTGCCGGAACTGACTCGGTCGAGGCTCATCCTGTTCTTTCTCCTGAAATAAAACAATTTTTACGGTTGTTGAACAAAAAAAGGCCGACATATCGGCCTTTCCAGGTCAGCGGATCACGATCTTCCCTGATTACCTGCAAGGGTATTGCGCGGCGCCGGCCGGCATCGCTCCATGAGGCCGGGCGGGCGCTGTCCGGCAATATGATTTATGCGGGCATTCCAGATTAATTCCGCCACTGGTTGTGGCCGTATTGTAACGCAGATAAGTTGTACAAGGAACTTTACCGCCCGGCCGGCGAGCCGCTCGCGGGGCAGCCAGACAGAAAACCACGACCAAAAACAGAGACAAGGCACGGGCCCCGGCCCGGCGAATGACCAACCCATAAGAACGGGGAGAAGTAGCGCTTGAGGGCACGACACTTGCGCCGCCGATTTTGGGGGCCTCCGGGCTGCTTGTCGCCTATGCCATCCATGGCGTCATGAGGCGACGACCGGCGAGACTATCCACCCCGGCGCCATGAGAGCGGCAGACCCGTTCATCCTCCGCGCCCCGTTCACGGTCCCTGGCGCCGGCGCATAGGGCATGGTGCTGGTGGGCGCCAGGGACAACGCCAAGAAGCGCGCCGAAAAGGGCTACCCCGGCCTTATTTGATCTTGAAGGGCTTCTCCAGCCTCTTTTTCACCGCCACGTTCTTCAGTTTCACATACTGCGGCAGGCCATTCTTGAAGGGCGGATAGTCTTCACCCTGGATCAGCGGCTGCAGATAGGTGCGGCAGCGTGAGGTGATATGAAAACCGTCCTTGGTAATGAAGCTCTTCGGCATCATCTTTTCCACGTTCGCCACCCTGGCCAGGCGCGCCTCGGCGATCTTCCAGCGGTAGGGCCTGTTGGAGATGCGCTTGATCGCCGGCATCACCGAATTCTTGCCCGCCAGCGCCATCTCCACCGCCGCCTTGCCCACCGCGTAGGCCTGCTCCACATCGGTCTTCGAGGCAATGTGCCGGGCCGCACGCTGCAGGTAGTCCGCCACCGCCCAATGGTACTTGTAACCCAGCTTTTCCTGGATCATCCGCGCAACCACCGGCGCCACACCGCCCAGCCGGGCATGGCCAAAGGCATCCACGCCTCCCGCCTCGGCGAGGAACCTGCCCTTGCTGTCGCGCACGCCCTCGGAGACCACGATGGCGCAGTAACCATATTTGTTGACCGACTCTTTTACTCGGGCAAGAAACCTGCGCTCATTGAATACCACTTCCGGAAACAAAATAATCTGCGGCGCATCGCCCTCGTTCTCCGCCGCCAGGCCGCCCGCCGCGGCGATCCATCCGGCGTGGCGCCCCATCACCTCCATGACGAACACCTTGGTGGAGGTCTTGGCCATGGAGGCCACATCGAAGGCCGCCTCACGAATCGACACCGCCACATATTTCGCCACCGAGCCAAAGCCGGGGCAGTTGTCGGTAATGGGCAGGTCGTTATCCACCGTCTTGGGCACATGGATGGCCTGAATGGGGTAGCCCATTGTTTTGGAAAGCCGGGAAACCTTCAGGCAGGTATCGGCGGAATCACCACCGCCGTTATAGAAGAAATAACCGATATCATGCGCCTCAAAGACCTCGATGAGGCGCTCGTATTCGGCCCGGTTTTCCTCCAGCCCTTTCAGCTTGTAACGACAGGAGCCAAAGGCCCCGGACGGCGTATGACGCAGGGCGGCAATGGCGCGCGCCGACTCCTTGCCGGTATCGATGAGATCCTCGGTCAAGGCGCCGATGATGCCATTACGGCCGGCATAGACCTTGCCGATTCTGTCCTTGTGCTTGCGCGCGGTCTCGATCACCCCGCAGGCGCTGGCATTGATCACCGCAGTCACACCACCCGACTGCGCATAGAAGGCATTCTTTTTCACCATGGGCAAACTCCCTATCATTCACATAATTCGCTTTATGGGTACCGCTACTCCGCAAAGAAACAACCGCAGCCGTGACGCTAGCACAACCGCCACAGGCTATTCAGCAAATTCGCATAATAAAACCTGAATCCGTGAGTTCATGACGACGAATCACACAACTCATTGATCCGTCTCGCTATATGAAAAATCTCGCCAATAATCCCCGCTATTCCCTCGATTTTTCATTACACGATACGCATCAAGCAGTTGCGTACTTCATCCGCCCTGAACCCACGGATTCAGGTAAAAGACAAAAGGATTTTCTATGCCAATAGAATAAACTCGCCCTTTCCGCAGAAGGCACGAAGAAAATCGCAAAAATGTGTAAAACGGCCACCCCTGTCATTGACTTGCATATATTGATAAGGGTAGCTTTATCCCGATAACCGCCGCGACAACAATAAACGTCATGCAGTGCCGCACCTGTTTGCCCGCATGACGAGGGAGGCAGTCGACATGAGGATCGTCCTGATTGGCGCACCAGGATCTGGCAAGGGAACCCAGGCCAAGAAACTGGTCAGCCACTACGGCGTACCACAGATATCCACCGGTGACCTGCTGCGCGCCGCCGTCGCCGCGGAAACCCCCCTTGGCCTGCAGGCCAAGGCCGCCATGGATGCCGGCCAGCTGGTTTCGGACCAGATCGTGCTCGACATGATCGAGGAGCGCATGGCCGAGCCCGACACCAAAAAGGGCTTCATTCTCGACGGCTTCCCACGCAACATCCCCCAGGCCCAGGCCCTCGACGCCATGCTCGACAAGCTGGGCCGCCCCCTGGAGGCCGCGATCCTCATCGACGTGGATTTCGACCTGCTGATCCAGCGCATCGCCGGGCGTCGCACCTGCAGCAGCTGCGGACAGATGTACAACACCTACACCTCGCCACCGAAAATGGACGGCCTGTGCGACGTCTGTGGCGGCAGACTGCACCACCGCGCCGACGACAACGAAGACACCATCACCAATCGCCTGCGCGTCTACGAGGCACAAACCGCGCCGCTGATCGACTATTACAAGGCGCAAGGCAAGCAATACAGCGTCGATGGCAGCGGCGACATCGAGCAGATTTTCCAACAACTGTGCGACATCATCGACAGCCTCCCCGGCAACAGCAGCAAGAAATCCGCCGAACAGGCCGCTCGACTTGAACAAACCATTCAAGAAATGATGGCAAGGACCGAAACCAAGTCCACCCCCGCTACTCAAGCAACACCAGTCGCCAACAAGGAGACCAGGACCATGACGGCAAAAAAGAAAAAAGCAGCAAGCAAGAAGGCGGCTGCCAGGAAATCGGTCACAAAGAAAAAGACCGTGAAGAAGACTGCGGCCAAGAAGAAGGTGGTGAAGAAGAAGGCCGCGGCGAAAAAGGCCGCCACCAAGAAGAAGGCAGCGGTAAAGAAGAAAGCAGCGGTGAAGAAGAAGGCCGCCGCCAAGAAAAAGGCCGTGAAGAAGACCGCGGCCAAAAAGAAGGTGGCCAAGAAGAAGGCAGCGGTGAAGAAGAAGGCAGCGGTAAAGAAGAAGGCCGCCGTCAAAAAGAAGGTCGCAGCCAAGAAGAAGGCCGTGAAGAAGAAAGCGGCGGCAAAGAAGAAGGCCGCCAGCAAGAAAAAGGCGCCGGCGAAGAAGAAGGCCGTGAGCAAAAAGAAGGCCGTAAAGAAGAAAACCACCACGCGCAAGAAGCGCTGACATAGCCAACCGTCCCCGGCTTGTTTCCTGCCGGGGCCAGCCTTACAATCGGGCGCACAAGGTCACTTGTGCGCCCGCCTCGTTTGCGGGTCGCCCGATTTTCTTTCTCCCCAGCGCCCAGAAGCAGGAGCAACGCAGTGCCCAATCCCGATTCCGGCCACGGCCACTTTTCCGCGGTGCGCATGCGCCGCATGCGCCGCGATGACTTCAGCCGCCGGCTGATGCGCGAGTCCACCCTCAGCGTCGACGACCTCATCTACCCCCTGTTCATCCTCGAAGGCGAGAGCCAGCGCGAGGCGGTGCCCTCCATGCCCGGCGTGGAGCGGATCAGCATCGACCTGCTGCTCGCCGAGGCCGGGGAACTGGTGCGGCTGGGCGTGCCGGCAGTGGCGCTGTTTCCCGTCACCCCCGAATCGGTCAAGAGCGAGGACGCCCGCGAGGCCTTCAACCCCGACGGCCTGGCACAACGCGCCGTGCGCGCCCTCAAGGCCGCACACCCGGCGCTGGGCGTGATCACCGACGTCGCCCTCGACCCCTTCACCACCCACGGCCAGGACGGGCTGCTCGACGACAGCGGCTACGTGCTGAACGACGAGACCATCAAGGTGCTGGTCAAGCAGGCCCTGTCCCACGCCGAGGCCGGCGCCGACGTGGTGGCCCCCTCGGACATGATGGACGGCCGCATCGGCGCCATCCGCGAGGCGCTGGAGGCCGCCGGTTACATCCACACCCGCATCCTCGCCTATTCCGCCAAGTACGCCTCCAGCTTCTACGGCCCCTTCCGCGACGCGGTGGGCTCCGCCGCCAACCTGGGCGCCGGCAACAAGTACACCTATCAGATGGACCCGGCCAACTCGGACGAGGCCCTCAAGGAAGTGGCGCTGGACCTCAAGGAAGGTGCAGACATGGTGATGATCAAGCCGGGCATGCCCTATCTGGATATCGTGCGCCGCGTCAAAGACCAGTTCGGCGTGCCCACCTACGCCTACCAGGTAAGCGGCGAATACGCCATGCTGATGGCCGCCAGCCAGAACGGCTGGCTGAACGAGAAGGCCGTGATCATGGAGTCCCTGCTCGGTTTCAAGCGCGCCGGGGCCGACGGCATTCTCACCTATTTCGCCAAGCGCGTGGCGCAGTGGCTGAAAGACACCCAAGCCCCAACCTGAACACTCAAGGAACCATCGTGCCCAAGCCCACCATTTCCAGCCTGTTCGGCGCTTCGCCCGTCAAACCGCTGCAGCAACACATGGCGGCCGTGCAGGCCTGCATCCAGCAGCTGACCCCCTTCTTCGATGCCGTACTGGCGGAAGACTGGGACGAGGCGAGCCGCCAGCAGGCCGAGATCTCCCGCCTGGAGAACGAGGCCGACGACCTCAAACGCGAGCTGCGCCTCAACCTGCCCAACAGCCTGTTCATGGCCGTGCCGCGCCGCGACCTGCTGGAAGTGCTGGCCATGCAGGACAAGATCGCCAACAAGGCCAAGGACATCGCCGGCCTGATTCTGGGCCGCAAGATGCATTTTCCCGAAGCCATCGCGCCCACCATCAAGGCCTATGTACAGCGTTCCATCGATGCCGCCGCGCAAGCGCAAACGGCCATCAACGAGCTGGATGAACTGGTCGAAACCGGCTTCCGCGGCAACGAGGTCAAGCTGGTCGCCTCCATCATCAAGACCCTGGACGAAATCGAAAACGACAGCGACCGCATGCAGGTGGAGATCCGCGCCCGGCTGTTCGCCGTGGAGAAGGAACTGCCACCGGTGGAGGTCATCTTTCTCTACCGCATCATCGACTGGATCGGCGACCTGGGCGACCTCGCCCAGCGCGTCGGCAGCCGCCTTGAATTGATGTTGGCCAAATAGCCAGCGACTAAACGGGAGTTTTTGCCGTGGAATATGGCCTGATTTTCATCATCCTCGCCTGCCTGTTCGGTTTCTTCATGGCCTGGGGCGTGGGCGCAAACGACGTCGCCAACGCCATGGGCACCTCGGTGGGCTCCAAGGCCATCACCGTCAAGCAGGCCATCATCATCGCCGCCGTCTTCGAGTTCGCCGGCGCCTTCCTCGCCGGCGGCCAGGTGACCGCCACCATCCGCAAGGGCATGCTGGACGCCGATGTGGTCGCCGGCACGCCGGAGTTGCTGGTCTACGGCATGCTCGCCTCGCTGCTGGCAGCGGGCATCTGGCTGCTGGTCGCCAGCCGCTTCGGCTGGCCCGTCTCCACCACCCACTCCATCATCGGCGCCATCGTCGGCTTCGCCGCCGTGGGCATCGGCATGGACGTGGTGCAGTGGGGCAAAGTGGGCTCCATCGCCATGAGCTGGGTGGTATCTCCCCTGCTGGCCGGCACCATCGCCTTCGCCCTGTTCATCAGCGTGCAAAAGCTCATCCTCGGCACCGAAGACCCCCTCGGCAACGCCAAGCGCTACGTACCGATCTACATCTTCTTCGTCGGCTTCGTCATCGCCCTGGTGACCATCTTCAAGGGCCTGAAACATGTGGGCCTGCACCTGAGCACGGCAGAGAGCTATGGCGCCGCGGCGCTGGTGGGCATCGCCGCCACCTTCATCGGCATCAGCATGATCAAGCGCCTGAGCTTCGACCCCGAGGCCGACCGCGACTTCCACTTCACCAACGTGGAAAAGATCTTCGCCGTGCTGATGATGTTCACCGCCTGCGCCATGGCCTTCGCCCACGGCTCCAACGACGTCGCCAACGCCATCGGCCCGCTGGCCGCGGTGGTCAGCATCGTCGAGCACGACGGCGTGGTGACGCAGAAATCCGCCCTGCCGATGTGGATTCTCGCCCTCGGCGGCCTCGGCATCGTCATCGGCCTGATGACCTACGGCAAAAAGGTCATGGCCACCATCGGCACCCAGATCACCGAACTCACCCCCAGCCGCGGCTTCGCCGCCACCCTCGCCGCCGCCACCACCGT
>DRQN01000038.1 GCA_011371455.1 Gammaproteobacteria bacterium | reverse complement strand
CCAGTTTGCCCATCACCTGGTGCTGTTCGACCTGCCGCTCAACCCGGACCTGCTGGAACAGCGCATCGGCCGCCTCGACCGCATCGGCCAGCGCGAGACCATCCGCATCCACGTGCCCTATCTCGAACACGGCGCGCAGGCGACCCTGTTCCACTGGTATCAGCGCGGCCTCAGCGCCTTCGAACACACCTGCCCCGCCGGGCACAGTGTGTTCGTGCGTGTCAAGGACGATCTGCTGCGCTGCCTGCAGGGCGCATCGCCGGCCGACATGGAGCGCCTCATCGACACCAGCCGCGCGCTGCACGCACAGCTCACCGCCGCACTGCAAAACGGCCGCGACCGGCTGCTGGAATACAACTCCTGCCGCCCCGAGATCGCCAACCGCCTCAAGCAACAGGCGCAGGCGGCGGATCGCAACAGCGAGCTGCCGGACTATCTCGACGCCATCTTCGACTGCTTCGGCGTGGATACGGAAATACACGGCACTTGCAGTTATGTGCTGCACCCCGGCGAACACATGCAGGCGCCGCTGCCCGGCCTCAGTGACGAAGGCATGACCGTCACCTACGACCGCGACACCGCGCTGGCCTTCGAGAACATGCAGTACCTGACCTGGGAACACCCCCTGACCCGCACCGCCATGGACATGGTGCTGAGCAGCGAGCTGGGCAGTACCGCGCTCACGGCCGTCAAGTACCGCGGCGTCAACAGCGGCACCCTGCTGATGGAGTGTCTGTTCATTCTCGAATCGGCCTCCAGCGAGCGGCTCAACAGCGCCCGCTACCTGCCGCCCACCTGCATCCGCGTGCTCATCGACCAGAGCGGCCGGCGTCACGACGACGCCCTGCCGCACGCGGCCATCAACCGCGCGCGCCAGAACGTGGAGCGCGAAACGGCGGCGCAGGTGATCCGCAGCCAGCTCGACGTCTTGAAGACCATGGCCAAGACCGCCGAGGCGCAGGCCGCCGGCGAGGCGCCGACTATTTTGCGTGAGGCACTGGGCAAGACCCGCGACACCCTGCAAGGCGAGATCCAGCGCCTCGAGGCCCTGCAACGGGTGAACCCCAACGTGCGCGACGAAGAGATTCGCTATTTTGAAGAGCAGTGGACGGCGCTCAGCCAGGCGCTTGAATCCGCTTCGCTAAGGCTGGATGCCCTGCGGGTGATCGTTGCGGTGTGATCGGCTGCAGGCATGAGGTGGGCGCGTTTTCCGTGCCCACGCGTTATCCCATGCCCTGCGATACTGCCTTTCTCTTACCTGAATCCGTGGCTTCAGGTTTTAGCCGCGGCGGCAGCGCTCACCCAAGGCTGAAATAAAACGTCGCGCCCCTGCCCTCCTCGGCCTCGGCCCAGACCCGACCGCCATGCCGGTTGACGATCCGCTGCACCGTGGCCAGGCCGATGCCGGAACCCTCGAATTCACTGCTGGAATGCAGGCGCTGGAAGGCAACGAAGATCTTGTCGAGGTATTTAATGTCGAAGCCGACACCATTGTCGCGGACGAAGAAAATCTGCCGGCCATCCCGGTGTGCGCCGCCAAACTCGATACGCGGGTGCGCCTCTTTGCCGGTGTATTTCCAGGCATTGGCCAGCAGGTTGCCCAACAGCACACCCAGCAAACGCCGGTCGCCCTCCGCCACCAAGCCCGGCGCCACGCTGACCTGAACCTCGCGCCCAGGCGAGGTTTCCCGCAACTGGTGGACGATCTCGTGAGCCAGGGCACTGAGATCGACGGGTTGATGGCTGAGTTCCCCGCGCGTGACCTGCGACAACGCCAGCATGTCATCGATCAAGGCGCCCATACGCTGGGTCGCAGTCCGCACCCGCTGCAGATAGCCCGTGGCGGTTTCGTCGAGCCCCTCGCTGTAATCTTCCAGCAGGGCCAGTGAAAAACCGTCGATGGCGCGCAGCGGGGCGCGCAGGTCGTGGGAGACGGAGTAGGCGAAAGATTCCAGTTCCTGGTTGCTGGCGCGCAATTCGTCGGTGCGTTGCTGCACTTCCTGCTCCAGCCGGTCACGCTGGCGGCGGATCGCCCGTTCCGCCGCCTGTCGCTCCAGTTCGGCGGCGGCGCGGGCGGCGAACATCTCCAGCACCGGCAGCAGCGCCTTGCTGTCTTCCACGGGCTTGTCGTCGACGATGCCCATGATGCCGATGGCCCGCCCTTCGCCATCCAGCAGGGGGGTGCCGATGAAGCTTTCGGCATGCTCGGTGATGACCGGACCGCAACAGTCATTGCCAAGCTGGTCACCCAGACGCGTCTTGATGACGAACACGCCACCGTGCTCGATGGTCTTGCCGCAGGGCGAGTCGTGCAGGCGGCAGACTGGCTCGCGGCCGCTTTCCGAGCCATCCCGGCACCACACCGCGAGGTTTTCGGCCACCGCCGGAGAGTCGGGCGGAAACCGGCAAAAGAAAGCCTTGCGGGCATCGAACAGGGTCGCCACCCCCTGCGCCAGGCGCTGGAAAAACGCCTCGCCCGCGCCCGCCGCCGCCAGTTCACTGAGCGCCTCCTCGATGCGTTTGTGCTGGCTGATATCGGTGATGGTGCCCACATAACCGGCAATGTTGCCCTCGGCGTCCCGCTCGGCGGTTGCCTGGGCCAGTACCCAGGTGGTCTTGCCCGGGCTGCCATCGAGGGCGGCCGGCCGTTGCAGGCGGCATTCGGTGTAAAAGGGCGCCTGGTTGCACACGGCCTGCGACCATTCCTGAAATACCCGCTCGCGGTCATCGGCGTGGACCGCCAGGCTCCAACCCTCACCCAGGGCCTGCGGCTCCGTCATGCCGGCGATTTCCAGCCAGCGTTTGTTGACGTAGACACACAGCCCCTGCGCATCGGTGCGAAAGATGCCCACCGGCGAAATCTGCGCCAGGATGTGAAAACGTTGTTCGTTTTCGCGCGCCGCCAGTTCCGCACGCTTGCGCTCGCTGATGTCCTGCACCGTGCCCATGGACGAGAGGGGCTTTCCGTCGGCAGCGAATTCCGTTTCGCAACGCTCCTGAACGTATTTCACCCGGCCGTCCTTCATCAGCAGGCGGTGCTCGATCTGGTAGGGAAGACGGTTTTCCAGTGAATTCAAATAGGCGGCATCGACCCGCTCGCGATCATCGGGATGGATGGCGTCGAGGAAAGCCTCGTAGGAGGCGCCGAAGCGCTGCGGGTCGATCTCGAAGATGCGGAATATCTCGTCGGACCACTGCAGCGTGTTGCTGCGCAGGTCCAACTTCCAACTGCCCAGACGGGCAATGCGCTGAGCCTCGGAGAGACGCGCCTCGCTCTCGCGCAGATCTTGGAGCGCTTGTTCTTTCTCCGTGCAATCCTCGTGCATGAGGATGACGTCCTGTATCCGGCCACTGGCGTCTTTGATGGGATAAATGAAAGCACGCACGGTACAGCTGGTTGGTGGCGCATCGATCTCCAACGTCTCGGCGGTATCGTAGGTGATCACGGGAATTTCAACGAACTCACCGGCGAAGCCTCTCTTGATGTAGGGCATGACACCCTTTTCCACCAGTTGCTGGTCTTTGAGGATGTTGTAATCGCCGAGATCCTCGAGCGTGGCACCGAAAAGCTTTTCCCAAGTGCGGTTGACCGACAGGCTGCGCCCATCCGGCGAGAAGACCTGGATACTGAAAGGCGATTGTTCCACCAGTTCGCGGAAACGCTTTTCACCACATCGCAGAACATCCTCAGCGCACAGATGCTCACTACGGTCGAGGATGATGGCAATGAAGACCGGCGGCGAGACGTCTCGGGCCAGTTGCAGGCGCACCTCCACCGGATAGAAGCTGCCATCCTTGCGCCGGTGGCGGGTCTCGAATACCTGCAGGTTCTTCTCCCCCGTCTGCAAGGGCCGGATCAGGCGGGCGAAGGCCTCGCCGCTGAGGTCCGGCTTGAGATCCGCCACGGTGAGGGCGCGCATCTCCGCCATGCTGTAGCCCAGGTTTTCCAGCGCGCCATGCGAGACCTGCAGAAATTTCAAGGTGTTGGCATCGAAAACGTAGATTTCCTCGAAGGAATCCATGAGGATCCTCCGCAGCAGGGAATCCGCGCCGGGTGATGCCACGTGTGCCGAATCGTCTGTCATTCAATCATTTCTCTGGGGCGCTGCTCGTCTAATCAACGGCATTTGCCAGGAATTCCGTAGGCTACAACAAGGCGCCCAGCACCCGCCCGAGATCCGCCATGCCACCCTTCAGGTTGGCCTCGATCTCGGCCATGGTGATCTCGCCCTCCCCCTTGCCGGCGGCCCAGTTGGCCACCACCGCGCAGCTGGCGTAGCAGAGTTCCAGTTCGCGGGCCAGCGCCGCCTCGGGCATGCCGGTCATGCCCACCAGGTCGCAGCCGTCGCGCTGCAGGCGCTGGATCTCGGCGCGGCTCTCCAGGCGCGGGCCCTGGGTGGCGCCATAGGTGCCGCCATCGACCATCTCGACACCGGCGCGCGCCGCCGCCCGCAGCAGGCGCTGGCGCAGCTCGTCGCAATAGGGCTCGGTGAAGTCGATGTGGGTGACGTGGTCGAGGTCGTCCTCGAAGAAGGTGCTGGCGCGGCCCCAGGTGTAGTCGATGATCTGGTCCGGCACCGCCAGCACGCCCGGCCCCATGGCGGCGGTGATGCCACCCACGGCGGCCACGGCAATGATCTCGCGCGCGCCGAGTTCGCGCAGGGCCCAGAGGTTGGCGCGGTAGTTGACCCGGTGCGGCGGCAGGTGGTGGCCGTAGCCGTGGCGGGGCAGGAACAACACCGCCTGGCCGAACAGGGTGCCACGGGTGATGGGACCGGAGGGCTCGCCAAAGGGCGTGTGCACGTTCTCCTGCGAGTGAACCTGCAGCCGCCCGGGCGAGGCCAGGCCGGTGCCGCCGATGATGGCCAGTCGTGTCATGTCGTTACAAGCCCTTGACCGCGAAGATGCCCGGCGCGTTGCGCAGGTAGTCCTTGTAGTCCATGCCGTAACCGAACACGTAGCGGTCCGCCACCTCCAGACCGACGTAATCGGCGGCGATGCCCTGTTTGCGCGCGTGTTGTTTCTCCACCAGGGCGACGCTTTCCACGCTGTCCGCGCCCTGCGCGCGGCAGTGCTCGACGATGGCCGCCAGGGTGTAGCCCTCGTCGAGGATGTCGTCGACCACGATCACCGCGCGATCCTGCAGCGGATGGCCGGGCTCGCGCAGCCAGTGCAGCTCGCCGCCGCGGGTCTCGCCGCGATAGCGGGTGGCGTGCAGGTAATCACATTGCAGCGGAAAGTCCATGCGCCGCAGCAGACCGGCGGTGGCGATCAGGCCGCCGTTCATGACGCAGAGGATGAGCGGGTCGCGGTTCTCATAACGCGCCGTGATCTGCGCGGCAAGGCGGTCCAGCGCCGCCTCCACCTG
>DRQN01000037.1 GCA_011371455.1 Gammaproteobacteria bacterium | reverse complement strand
CGGACCGTGGGCTCGGTCTGGCTCGAGCGGCGCGTGGCGCTGTACCAGGAACGCCTGGGGGTCGAGCCATCGGGGATCGAGGTGCGGGACCTGGGATACCGCTGGGGGTCATGCGGTGAAAAAGGGGTGCTGAACTTCCACTGGCATACGGTGCTGCTCCCGCCGCCCATTGCCGATTACATCGTCGTCCACGAACTGGCCCACCTCATCGAAAGGCACCACACACCGCGATTCTGGAGCCTGGTGGAACGGGTGTTGCCCGATTTCCAGGCGCGAAAACAGTGGCTGGCCGAGAATGGCGGGAGCTATGGGCTGCTCAAAACCCCCGCGCTTCCTTGATGCGCTCGTAGGCGGTGCGAATCTCGTGGGTCTTTTCCTGCGCCAGTTTCATCATCTCTTCCGGCAGGCCCTTGGCCACCAGTTTGTCCGGGTGGTGCTGACTCATGAGCCGGCGATAGGCCTTTTTCACCTCGCTGTCCGAGGCGTCCTCGCTGATGTTGAGGATGGCATAGGCATCCTCCAGCGATGGGCCACGGCGCTTGCCGCCGTCCTGGAAGCCGTGCATCTCGGCCTGGATCATGGCGTCGAGACGGTCGAAATCGGCCTGCGAGAAACCCAGCGACTCGCACACGTGCAATAACACGCGGCGCTCGTCGGGATCCATCGCGCCATCGGCATAGGCGGCGAAGAACTGGATTTCGAGGAACATCTGCAACAGGTTGCGCTGACCAAGGGTGACGCTGCGGAAACCGGCCAGGGCGGCATCGAGATCGAAGTCCGCGGCCTTGCCCTGGCCGAACAGGCGTATCGCCTCGCGGCGCGCCGCCTCGGGCAGGCCCATGCGCGCCATCACCTGCCGCGCCAGGGCGATCTCTTCCTCGGACACGCGCCCGTCCGCCTTGGCCAGATGGCCCATTACGGAGAAGGTGGTCTCGAAGAAGGCCTGCTGCGCGCGCGCCTGATTGACCACCCGCCAGCCGGCGGAAAAACCGCCGCCGCTGCGCGACAGGCCGCGGTCGAATTGATGCCCGAGGAACACGCCGATGAGGATGCCCCAGATGTTGTTGGTGATCAGATAGCCAAACACACCACCGATGATTTTTCCCAGCAAGATGACACCCTCTGCCAGCGGCGGATAGCTGCCTCCGCCTGTCGATGAAAAAACAGCACTCAATTATACATGAGCGCGCGGCAAACCCGCGGCGGCTGCGCTACAATGCCGAATAACATTGAATTTCACCCGAATCCGTGGGTTCAGGGCGAATGAAGTACGCAACTGCCTGATGCGTGCCGCGTAATGAAAAATCGAGGGAATAGCGGGGATTATTGCCGAGACTTTTCATACAGCGAGGCGGATCAATGAGTTGTGTAGTTCGCCGTCATGAACCCACGGATTCAGGTTTCAGGCACATAAAGAGACACCAGCACCATGCCAAGCACGCCGGCAACACCGTCACAGCCGCCCGCCTTCGTGCGCTGGTTCCGCGATTCCGCCCCCTATATCAACGCCTTCCGCGGCCGCACCTTCGTCGTCATGTTCGGCGGCGAGGCGGTGCAGGACGCCCAGTTCGCCGGCCTGATCCACGACCTCGCCCTGCTCAACAGCCTCGGCATCCGCCTGCTGCTGGTGCACGGCGCGCGGCCACAGATCGAAGCACGGCTGCGGGCGCGCGGCGCCGAGATGCGGTACGTCAACGGCCTGCGCGTCACCGACGACGAGGCGCTGGCGTGCGTCAAGGAGGCGGTGGGCAGCGTGCGGGTGGAGATCGAGGCCCTGCTGTCCATGGGCCTGGCCAACTCGCCCATGGCCGGCGCCTGCATCCGCGTCGCCTCCGGCAATGCCGTCATCGCCCGCCCGCTGGGGGTGCACGAGGGCGTCGACTACCGGCACACCGGCGAGGTGCGGCGCATCGACCACGAAGCCCTGCACGCGCAGCTCGACCAGGGCTCGGTGGTGCTGCTGTCGCCCCTCGGCTATTCGCCTACCGGCGAGGTGTTCAACCTCAGCGCCGAGGACGTGGCCAGCTCCGCCGCCATCGCCCTGCGGGCCGACAAGGTGCTGTACCTGGTGGAAGGCCCGGGGCTGCGCGACTCGCGCCGGCGCCTGATGCGCGAGCTGTCGCTGGCCGCGGCCGAGCAGGTGCTGGCCTCGCGGCGCAAGCTGCCGGAGGAGATGCATCGGGTGCTGACCAGCGCCGTCAACCTGTGCCGCCACGAGGTGAAGCGCGTGCACCTGGTGCCACGCCACGTCGACGGCGCCCTGCTGCAGGAGCTGTTCACCCGCGACGGCATCGGCACCCTGATCAGCGCCGACCGTTACGAGGGCACGCGCCGCGCCGGCATCGACGACGTCACCGGCATCCTCGAACTGATCGCCCCGCTGGAGGCGGCCGGGCTGCTGGTACGGCGCTCGCGCGAGCGCCTGGAGATGGAAATCGGACACTTCACGGTGGTCGAGCGCGACGGCATGATCATCGCCTGCGCAGCGCTGTATCCGCTCGACGACACGGCCGCGGAGCTGGCCTGCCTGGCCGTGCACCCGGACTACCGCGGCCAGGGGCGCGGCGACACCCTGCTTCAGTATCTCGAACGGCAGGCCGTTGATACGGGTATCCGGCGCCTGTTCGTACTCTCGACCAGGGCCTCGCACTGGTTCCGCGAGCGCGGCTTCGCCCCGGCCGAACCGCGCACGCTGCCGGCGAAACGGCAAGTCATGTACAACTACCGGCGCAATTCGAAGGTGTTCGTGAAGGCGCTAGGAGGCTGTCAGGTTTAGGTAATCGTAGCGAGCAGGTGGGAGAGCGAGTCAAAATGTTCCCGATTTTGAGGCGAACAGTAGGGCTATTTAACGAAAAATCGGGGAGATCTTGGCCGTTCTCCCACCTGCGCAGTAGATTATTCCTAAACCTGACAGCCTCCTGAGTAGAGGCCCCGGCAGGCGAAATCGCGGACAAAAAAAAGCGGCCGAGGCCGCTTTCTGAATGTTTTATTATGATTATTTCGAATCCGGCAGTTTCCTCCCACCAGACGCTCCGACTCTACTGGATGACTCTGGGCGAGTCAACCCGCCACCTGAACCTCGACTGAACGAGCGTCGGCCACCCTGGACGGACATCCCACAGATGCTGGATAAACTGCGCACCCGCCTGGCCCATGCCGACGCCCTGCCCCTGCTGGCCCTGCTGGGCCTCTTCTGCGGCCTGGTGACGGGCGGCGTGATCGTCCTTTTCCGCATCTTTATCGACTCGGTGCAAATGGGCTTCCTGCCCGGCGGTGACGTGGAAAACTACGAGGGCCTGTCGGCCTTCTGGCGCTTCACCCTGCCGGCCCTCGGCGGCCTGTTCATCGGCCTGCTGTTCCAGCTCGCCGGCGGCGCGCCGGTGGGCGTGGTGCACGTGCTGGAACGGCTGGCCTATTTTCAGGGCCACCTGCCGCTACGCAACATGCTGCTGCAATTCGTCGGTGGCGCCATGAGCATCATCAGCGGCCACTCGGTGGGCCGCGAAGGGCCCAGCGTGCACTTGGGCGCGGCCAGCGGCAGTCTGCTCGGCCAGGGCCTGCAGCTGCCCAACAACAGCATCCGGACCCTGGTCGCCTGCGGCACCGCCGCCGCCATCGCCGCCTCTTTCAATACGCCCATCGCCGGGGTGATCTTCGCCATGGAAGTGATCCTGATGGAATACACCATCGCCGGTTTCGCCCCGGTGATCCTCGCCGCGGTGAGCGCCACCGCAGTGAGCCGCGCGGCCTTCGGCGCGGCGCCGGCCTTCATCGTGCCACCCATGGACATGGCTTCACTCCTGGAGCTGCCCTACATGCTGGTGATGGGCATCGTCATCGGCACCCTGGCGGCGCTGTTCATCGGCCAGCTGCAGCGCATCACCCTGTTCGGCGCGCGCTTCCCCATCTGGCAGCGCATGACCCTGGCCGGCAGCTTCGTCGGCCTGTGCGGGGTATTCGTACCGGCGGTCATGGGCATCGGCTATGACACCGTCAACCAGGCCATGCTGGGCGAACTGGGGCTGAGTTTCCTGCTATTGGTGCTGGCGGTAAAAGTGCTGGCCACCACCGTCGGCCTGGGGCTGGGTCTGCCCGGCGGGCTGATCGGCCCCACCCTGTTCATCGGCGCCTGCGCCGGCGGCGCCCTGGGCATCGTCGCGGAATACCTGTTCCCGGGCCAGGTGGCCTCACCCGGCTTCTACGCCATGCTCGGCATGGGAGCGATGATGAGCGCCACCCTGCAGGCCCCGCTGGCGGCGCTGATGGCGCTGCTGGAACTGACCTACAACCCGCACATCATCCTGCCGGGCATGCTGGCGGTGGTGTTATCGGATATCATTGCCAGCCACGTGTTCGGCCGCGACTCGGTATTCCTGGTGCTGCTGCGCGCGCGCGGCCTGGACTACCGCAGCACCCCGCTGGCGCAGGCCCTGCGCCGCATCGGCGTGGCCAGCGTGATGAACACCTCGCTGACCACCGCGCCGCGGATCCTGGGCCGGCAGGCGGCGCAAGACCTGCTCATCGGCGAACCGCTGCACGTACTGGTGATGGAGGAAGGCCGGCCGGTATCATTGCTGCTGGCGGCGGATCTGGCGCGCCACCTGGCCGCCCATCCCGACGCAGAGGAAGTGGACCTGCTGGAAATCCCCGCCCAGCGCGACGACATCCGCCCCATCGACATGCAGGCCACCCTGCAGCAGGCGCTGGACGAGATGGACGAACACGGCGTCGATGCCCTCTACGTCACCTCTGGCGAGAACATCGTCGGCACCCTGTCGCGACAAGGCGTCGAGGCGCATTACCGTTAATTGAATCGCTAAAGAGAGAGTCGAAAACATGCTGTGGGTCAAAGCGTTTCATGTCATCTTCATGGTGACCTGGTTTGCCGGGCTGTTCTATCTGCCGCGGCTGTTTGTCTACCACGCCATGACGGACGACGCCGTCAGTAACGAGCGTTTCAAGATCATGGAGCGCAAGCTGCTGATCATGATGCACATCGGTGGAACATTGACCGTCCTGTTCGGCCTTGCTCTGCTGGCCGGCTATGCCTGGGAAGCCTACAAAGGCGAGATATGGCTGCACATGAAACTGGCCCTGGTGCTGGCGCTCATCGGTTACCATGCCTGGTGCTGGAAGCTGGTCGAGGACTTCAGGCACGACCGCAATACCAGAGGCAACGTGTTCTATCGCTGGTTCAACGAGGCGCCGGTGCTGGCGCTGGTTGGCATCGTATTACTGGTTTATATCCGGCCGTGACTTAGTCCCGGATTCCGCTACGCTTCATCCGGGCTACTCTTTGTCAAACCACCACCATCTGCCAGGGCCGTCCCACCGGCCCATGCTCGGCGGTGTCCACCGTGTGCAGCCAACGCTCGGCATCCAGCAGGTGCTGGGCCCAGTGCAGGTAGAAACTGTTCTGCCAGTCACCCACCGCTCGGGCAGGATCGGCGGGATAGGCCTCAAGCAGATTGAGGCCACGCCGCAGGTCGAAGTACATATCCGTGAGGTCATCGGCAAGACGATCACAAAGACGCGCCAGCAGGCGGTGATCACCCAATGACGACCACATCAGGGGGTTGGCGTGCAGGCGGTCGTGCAAACGCATGTAGAGTTCGAAGCGCTGTTCGTCATCGGGCAGGGAATAGGCCGCATAGCCATCGCGCGGCCCGGCCAGGGCGATCACCGCCACGTGCAGCCGCGGCAGAAGTCTTTCCAACTGCAGCCACCAGGCCCGATTCAGGCTGTCCGGGTCGAAATCATCGATCAAACGGCAATATTCCGCGGCGGCCCGCGCCATCTGTCCACACTGCGAAGGGGTTTCATCCATCGCCGACCTCCATCACCCATTCCGTACTGGAAAAAGTGTAGACGACATCCCCGGCGCTTGCAGGCTGCCAGTATGCGGCCCGCCCAGTGCTAAACTCGGCCTGAGTCCGTGGGTTCAGGGCGGATGAAGTACGCAACTGCTCGATGCGTATCGCGTAATGAAAAATCGAGGGAATAGCGGGGATTATTGCCGAGATTTTTCATATAGCGAGACGGATCGATGAGTCGTGTCATTCGCCGTCATGAACCCACGGATTCAGGCCGATATATCGAAAACGGAGCCCGACACCATGAACGACAACCCCAGCCTCCCCATCGCCATGTCCTTCGCCGGCACCGACCCCAGCGGCGGCGCCGGCCTGCAGGCCGACATCGAGACCCTCGCCAGCATGGGCGTGCACTGCGCACCGGTGGTCACCGCAGTCACCGCACAGGACACCAGCAAACTGCTGCGCTACGAGGCGATGGGCGCCCCCCTGCTGGTGGAACAGGCACGCGCCATCCTCGAAGACATGCCGGTGGCGGCCATCAAGATCGGCATGATCGGCAGCGTGCAAAACGCCGAGGCCATCCACAGCATCCTCATCGACTACCCCAACCTGCCGGTGGTGCTCGACCCCCTGATCAGCGCCGGCGGCGGCGGCGAACTGGCCAGCGAGGAACTGCTCGACGTCATGGCCAGCCTGCTGTTTCCGCTCACCACCGTGCTCACCCCCAACAGCAACGAAGCGCGCGCCTTCGCCCCCGAGGCCGACACCCTCGACGCCTGCGCCATGGAACTGCTGGAAATGGGCAGCGACTACGTGCTCATCACCGGCAGCCACGAGGCCACCCCCAACGTGGTCAACAGCCTCTACAACGGCCACCGCATCATCGAGACCTACACCTGGGAACGCCTGCCTGGCAACTACCACGGCTCCGGCTGCACTCTCGCCGCCGCCATCAGCGCCCTGCTGGCACAGGGCATGGAACCCGTTACCGCCATCCATGAGGCACAGGAATATACCTGGGAAACCCTCAAACACGGCTACCGGCCAGGCATGGGACAAATGATCCCCGACCGCTTCTTCTGGGCCCACGGTGACGATGACTGACCCCCGCAAAGACCACCGCCTGCGCGGCCTCTACGCCATCACCGATGCCCGCATCAGCGACCCCGAACGCCTTGCCCGGGACGTCAGGCAGGCCCTGCTCGGTGGCGCCCGCATCATCCAGTACCGTGACAAGTCCGCAGACCGGTCGCGCCGCCTGCAAAGCGCGCAGGGCCTGCGCAAGCTCACCCGCCGGCACGGCGCCCTGCTGATCATCAACGACGACGTGATACTGGCCGCGCAGAGCAAAGCCGACGGTGTGCACATCGGCCGGCACGACACCGGGCTGGCCGATGCCCGCGCCCGCCTCGG